>NZ_JAFCTU010000022.1:0-98594 GCF_049896185.1 Massilia sp. TSP1-1-2 | reverse complement strand
ATCGCGGAGAAATTCTGTTGAGCATAGGCGCGCGGCGAAATCTTGGAACAGCGTGGTCAGAACGGACATGGCAGGCATGGATAGTAAAAATCCATGCTGGACGCCGCAATTTTAAGGTGATGTCAAGTGTTATTGTGAAAAAATTGATAATAATTTACTGAAATGCACGCCAACTGCTAACTTGGGTGGATTGACGTCGTACCCCATCGAAATTGATCTTCGAAAAGCACAGCATTCGCACTCATGAAAATCAATCCGCAAAAACACACCCATTAATAGCTGCTCTTTTGCAACTAAAGATCGGGACAGCGCAGCAAGAATGCAAGAATGCAAGAATGCAAGAATGCAAGAATGCAAGATGTTAAACTAACAATATTTTGCTTGTCCCGGACTTTAATGGCAAAGAACAACTAGTCAACCTAGCAGCCAGGCCGTTACTCAACAGTAACGGACTTCGCCAAGTTACGCGGCTTGTCCACATCCGTGCCCTTGGCCAGCGCCGTGTGGTACGCCAGCAGTTGCAACGCGCAAACGTGCAAGATGGGCGACAACAAACCATAGTGTTCCGGCAAGCGGATTACATGCACGCCATCGCCCGACGTAATGCGCGAATCAACGTCGGCAAACACGTACAGCTGGCCGCCCCGGGCACGCACTTCCTGCATGTTCGACTTCAGCTTTTCCAGCAAGGCATCGTTCGGCGCAATGGTCACCACCGGCATTTCGTCCGTGACCAAGGCCAGCGGGCCGTGCTTGAGTTCGCCTGCAGGATAGGCTTCGGCGTGGATGTAGGAAATTTCCTTGAGCTTGAGCGCGCCTTCCAGGGCGATCGGATAATGGATCCCGCGGCCAAGGAATAGTGCGTTTTCCTTGCGGGCAAAGTCGTCTGCCCAGGCGATGATTTGCGGCTCGAGCGCCAGCACGGCGGCGATCGCGACCGGCAAGTGGCGCATTTGCTTGAGGAAAGTTGCTTCTTCTTCGTCCGACAGTTTGCCGTTCACTTGCGCCAGCGTCAGCGTCAGCAGGAACAGGGCAGCCAGCTGGGTGGTGAAGGCTTTGGTCGAGGCAACGCCTACTTCCACGCCGGCGCGGGTGATGTAAGCCAGCGCACATTCGCGTACCATCGCGCTGGTTGCCACATTACAAATGGTCAGCGTGTGCACCATGCCAAGGCTGCGCGCATGCTTGAGGGCGGCCAGCGTGTCGGCTGTTTCACCACTTTGGGTAATGGTAACGACCAGCGTCTTGGGATTGGGGACGCTGTCGCGGTAGCGGTATTCGCTGGCAATTTCCACCTGGGTCGGCACTTTAGCTACCGACTCGATCCAATACTTGGCGGTCAAGCCGGCGTAGTAACTGGTGCCGCACGCCAGGATCAGCACGCGGTCAATGTCCTTGAAGACCTTGTATGCCTCGTCGCCGAACAGTTCCGGCATGATGCCGGTGACGCCTTCCAGCGTGTCGCCGATGACGCGCGGCTGCTCGAAAATTTCCTTTTGCATGTAATGACGATACGGGCCGAGTTCGGCTGCGCCCGTGTGTGCGTGCACGGTTTTGACTTCCCGGTCGACCGGGCGGCCGTCGGCATCGACGATCCAGCACTTGGCCAGTTGCAGGTCGACCACGTCGCCTTCTTCCAGGTAAATGATCTGGTCGGTGGTGCCGGCCAGCGCCATGGCGTCGGAAGCGACGAAGTTTTCGCCCTTGCCCACGCCGACGATCAAGGGCGAACCCTGGCGCGCGGCAACCACGCGGTGCGGCTCTTCGCGGCTGAACACGGCAATCGCGTAGGCCCCGTGCAGGCGCTTGACGGCCATCTTGACGGTTTCGAACAGGTCGCCGGTGTACATGTGGTCGACCAGGTGGGCGATGACTTCGGTGTCGGTCTGGCTTTGGAATACGTAGCCCAGTGCCGTCAGTTCGGCGCGCAACTCGTCGTGGTTTTCAATAATGCCGTTGTGAACCAGCGCGATGCGGGCGTTCTCTTCGGTCGGGGAAAAGTGCGGGTGCGCATTGTGCGACGCCGGGGCGCCATGGGTGGCCCAGCGCGTGTGCGCGATGCCGGTGAAGCCTTGCAGGCCTTCGGCGGCGATCTGGGTTTCCAGCTCGGCCACGCGCGAGGTGCTGCGCGAACGCTGCAGCTTGCCGTCCACGTGCAGCGCCACGCCGCAGGAATCATAGCCGCGGTATTCCAGCCGCTTGAGGCCCTCGATAAGAATAGGGGTGATATTACGTTGAGCTACTGCTCCGACGATTCCGCACATGGAAGGCCTCAATTGGAAAATGAATAATGGACATAGATAGTAGTTGGAAAGCAATGAAATTTGCTGTCGAACGGGGAGCGATTTTGGTATATTATTTCATCGATATCTCGCGATGAAATTTTATTTCATTTTTCTTCGAATTCTTTCGTTAATCGCTACATGACAAGAAGGGCTGTAAGAAACCCATGGATGATGTCGATCGTCGCATCTTAAATATCTTGCAAATTGATTCCTCACATACCAATGCGGAGTTGGCGGAACTGGTTCATGTATCGCCCCCCACGTGCCTGCGACGGGTCAAGTTGCTCACGGAGCAGGGCGTCATCGCGCGCCAGGTGGCCATCGTCGCGCCCGAAAAAGTCGGCGCGCGCTTGACGGCCATCGTCGAGATCACGCTCGACATCCAGGCGGCCGAGCGGATGAGCGAATTTGAACAGCACGTCGCGGCCGAGGCTGCCGTATTGCAATGCTACCGGGTAGCGCCCGGACCCGATTTCGTGCTCGTCGTGCAAGTAGCCGACATGCCATCCTACAACGCGCTGGCCCACCGCTTGTTCGCCGGCCACACCAACGTGCGCAACGTGAAAGCGTACTTTTCCACCTTCCGCAGCAAGTTCGAAACCCGCATCGCGGTCTGATCCCGCCCATCCTGAGCAAGCTCAACGAGTACCGACGAGAAACAGTGTCTACTGGAAACTGTTTACTGACGCACGCGAGGTTTTTTCATGGAAGCAATGCAGTTACCCGGATCGCCATGGCCACTGGCCGGCCCGCCCATCGAGCTGGTCAATCTGTCGCGGGTGCGCAAGGTGTACGGCGCCGGTTTCAGCGGCGTGCACGCGCTACACGACATCGACTTGCAAATCCACGCCGGCGACATGGTGTCCGTGTGCGGCCCCTCCGGTAGCGGCAAGACGTCGCTGCTGAACCTGGTCGGCATGCTCGAGACGGCCACCGAGGGCAGCATCGTCATTGCCAGTTTGCTCGTCTCCAAGCTGTCCGAACAGGCCCGCGCCGAGTTGCGCGGCGATATGATCGGCTTCGTGTTCCAGGCGTCCAGCCTGATTCCGGTCATGACGGCGCGCGAAAACGTGCTGCTGCCGCTGATGCTGCGCGGCCACCTGGACGACGCAGAACTCGCCGCAGCGCATGACCGTGCCGAGGCGCTGCTGACCCAGGTCGGACTCGGCACCCAGGCCGGCCACTATCCGCCGCGGCTGGACGCCAGCCAGTGCCAGCGGGTTGCCATTGCGCGCGCGCTGATCGCCAGGCCGCGCCTGGTGGTGGCGGACGAGCCGACCTCGCGCCTGGACAACGGCTGCATCCGCCTGGTCATGGACTTGTTTGCGCGGGAACAGCAAGCGCACGGTACCGCTTTCCTGATCTCTACCCGTGACCAGCGCCAACTGAGCCGCGCCACGCGCACCTTGCAGCTGAGCGAAGGGCGCCTGACCAGCGCCGCCAATGGCCAGGCGCGGCGCGCCGTCCGGGTTGAACTATGAGCCCGACGCAGCTGGCCCTGCGCACGCTGCTGCTGGGAAGCACCCGCAGCGTACTGGCCATCGTGCTCATTGCCGCCAGCCTGTGCGTGCTCGACTTGTTCGCCGGCCACATTGCCAGCGCCCGCGCCCGGATGGAATACCAAGCCGTCATCGGCGAACGCCTGGGCCACCTGGCCATCTTGCGCGCCGCCGAGCCCGGCAGCTTGCAGAGCACCCGCATGTTCGACCAGGCCGAGGCGCTGCGCGTGATCAAGCTGGCAGAAGCGAGCCCGGGCGTGGCGCTGGTGGTGCCGCAAATGAGCGTGAGCGGCATTGCCGCCACCGGCGAGCGCTCGGCCCTGTTCTTTGGCGAAGGCATCGTTTCCACGCCGGACGCCGCCAGCGCCACGCGCCAGTTGCCGGGCAAGCTCAATCCGACCGCCCGCAATGGCATTGCGCTCAGCAGCAAGCAAGCCCGGTCGCTCGGATTGGTCCACGGCAGTAATCTGACGCTGACCGGGGCCACACTTGACGCCCATACCGTCCCGTTCGACGCGCAAGTGGTCGATGTTTACAGCAGCGTGGGGCGGCCGGAGAACGGCCGCAATCCACTGTTGATGCCGTTTGCCATGGCGCAGTCGCTGCTCGATACGGAACTGACGGAACGGATCGTGGTCTATCTGTCGGAAGGTCAGCACACCGAAGAGCGCCGCGGCACTTTGGCTGCCGGGCTGCGGGCGGCCGGAATACCCGTGCACATCAAGACCTGGCAAGAGCAATCGGCCGCCTACGCCAATGAGCGGGGCGCGTTTGACGTCGCCTTCGACAGCGTGGCCGGCATGGTGTTTGCGGTGATCGGCGCCACGATTGCGGCCACCATGTCCATGAACGCGCTGGAGCGGCGGCGTGAAGTGGCCACGCTGCGCGCGCTTGGCATGCGCAGCAGTGCGGTATTCATGATGTTCGTGACGGAAGCTTTATGGATGGCACTGACGGGTGTGCTCTTTAGCCTGATAGGCAGCGGGCTGATCGCCTGGATTGTCAACCGGGCGGCGCTGTCTTACGCCGCGCAAACGGCGCTCAATGCGGCGCCCATGCTGGTCGAGCTTGATTTTAACCGCATGGCAATGGCGGTGGTAACGGTGCTTGCCGTGGCATTGCTGGCGGCGCTGGTGCCGTCATTTAAGGCAGCACGGGTGGCGATCGCGCCGGCGCTTGCGGCGTAAGGCAAGGCAAATGGGGGGAGGCGCCTCGAGCGCCCCCGCTATCGCGTCCGCTCTTCTGCAATCAAGCCTTCTTGACTTTCACCGGACGCGTCCAGCCTTCAACGGTCATCTGCTTGGCGCGCGAAATGGTCAGCTTGCCTGCTGGCGCATCTTTGGACAGCGTAGTGCCAGCACCCAGGGTTGCGCCCTTGCCAACCGTCACCGGGGCGATTAGCTGGCTGTCACTGCCAATGAAGCAGTCATCCTCGATCACCGTACGGAACTTGTTGGCGCCGTCATAGTTGCACGTGATGGTGCCCGCCCCGATATTGACGCGCGAACCCACCGTGGCGTCGCCCACATACGCCAGGTGATTGGCCTTGCTGTGCGCCGCCACCTGGCTGTTCTTGATCTCGACAAAATTGCCAATGTGCACATCCTCGGCCAGCTCGGTGCCCGGACGCAAACGTGCATATGGCCCGATGACCGATTTCGGCCCGACCACCGCTTCCTCGATATGGCAGAACGGCTTGATCGTGGCGCCGGCCGCAATGCGCGCATTGACGATGACGCTGTGCGCACCGATGCTCACGCCGTCCGCCAGCTCGACCCGGCCTTCGAAGATGCAGCCCACATCAATACTGACATCGCGCCCGCAAATGAGTTCGCCGCGCACATCGATGCGCGCCGGATCGAGCAAGTGCACGCCTTTTTCCAGCAGCGCATGGGCAATATTCAATTGATGGCGGCGCTCCAGTTCGGCCAGTTGCACCTTGCTGTTGACGCCCGCCACTTCCCACTCGCCACCCGGCTGGCTCGACACTACCGGCACGCCGTCGGCAACGGCCTGGGCCACGATATCGGTCAGGTAATACTCGCCCTGCGCATTATTGTTCGACAACGCAGCCAGCCATTTTTTCAGGTGGCGGGTTGGCGCGACCATGATGCCGCTGTTGATTTCGCGAATCGCGCGCTCTTGCTCGTTCGCATCCTTTTCCTCGACGATACGGCGGATCTGGCCGCCTTCGCGCACGATGCGGCCCAGGCCGAACGGGTTGGCCTGCTCGACCGTGAGGATGGCCAGCTTGTCGGCGCCGGCCGCCTCGACCAGGCGCTGGAGCGAGGCGGACGTGGTCAGCGGCACGTCGCCGTACAGGATCAGGGTAGGGACGCTGTCATCGAGCTGGGGGATCGCCTGCATGACCGCGTGGCCGGTTCCCAGTTGCGGTTCTTGCAGCGCGGTATCAATCGCCGCGTGCGTGCCAATGTTCTGTTTCTGAACCATTTCCGGCACGGCCGCGCCGCCGTGTCCGTAAATAACGCATAATTTGCTCGGCGCAAGGGTGCGCGCCGTATCGATCACGTGTAGCAATAGCGGCTTGCCGGCAAGAGGGTGCAGTACTTTGGGCAGCGCCGATTGCATGCGCTTGCCCATACCGGCAGCGAGGATCACAACGTTCATAGGCAGTTGTTCAGAGAGTTATAAAGATGAAAAAGTTTAACACGCAAGACCGATTGATCCAGCGCTTTCGCGTGGTGTTCCTGCTCACTGCCATGGTCGTGCTGGCCGCTTGCAGCAGCGTCAAGTTTGCCTACAACCAAGGCGACACCTTGCTGTACTGGTTTGTCGACGCCTATGTCGACCTCGATTCCGAGCAGGCGCCCGTGGTCAAACAAGATATCGGCCAGCTCATCAAATGGCACCGCAAGACCCAATTACGCGACTACAGCCAGTTCCTCGTCAAGGCCCAGGGTCAGCTTGCCGGCACTATGACCCACGCCGACCTGAAGGCCGATTACAAGGATATCAAGGGCCGCACCGAAACGCTGGCCTACAAGGCGCTACCCGAGCTGACCGACCTGGCGCTGTCGGTCAAGCCCGAACAGATCGCGAACATCGAAGAAAAGTTCCGCAAAAATAATGACACCTACCGCAAGAAATTCGTCGCTATCGACAACGACAAAAAGCAGAAGGTGCGCTACAAGAAATCGATGGAGCAATTCGAGTTGTGGTTCGGCAGTTTCAGCAGCGAGCAGGAAGCGGTGTTGCGCAAGGCATCCGACGCCCGCCCGCTGGACAACCAGATATGGTTGGACGAGCGCATCATCCGCCAGAAAAAGATCGTCTCGGTGCTGCATGAGATCCAGTCCAAAAAGCTGGGCAAAGAAGCAACCAGCGCCTTGCTGAATGGATTGCTGAAAGATATTTTCGGCCGTTTCGACGCCCCCGAGCGTAAGGCATTTTTCGACGCCTATATCGACAGCACGATCAACCTGACGCTCACGGCCATCAAAATTGCCACCCCGGCCCAAAAGGCGCACGCGCAAAAACGCATGCAGGGCTGGATCGACGACTTCAAGGTCCTTGCCGCCGAAACGAAGTAAAAAAGCTGGTTCTGCAGCAAGCGCCACACCGGGGTCAGACCACAAGGTCTGGCCCCGGTGCGTTTACCGGCCGTGATATAGTGCCGCCCATCAGATTCACAGGGTCTTTCCATGCCAAAAAAACCAGCCAAAGTCCCGGTCCACCGGGCCCCGCCTCCGCAGCAGGTACGCATCATCGGCGGCGCGTGGAAGCGCACGCCGCTGCCCGTGCTGGACGCCCTCGGCCTGCGCCCCACGCCGGACCGCGTGCGCGAGACCGTGTTTAACTGGATCACTCATTTGTGGGACGCCAACTGGGCCGACGCCGCCTGCCTCGACATGTTCGCCGGCAGCGGGGCACTGGGCTTCGAAGCCGCCAGCCGCGGCGCGCAGACAGTCACGATGATCGACTCGCACTCGCCCGTGGTGCGCCAGCTCGAAGCAATCAAGGACAAGCTCAAGGCCGACAATGTGACCATCTTGCGCGCCGACGCCATGACCTGCGTGCACAGCATGGCGCTGCGCGGCCAGCGCTTCAAGCTGATCTTTTTGGACCCGCCCTATCACCAGGAGTTCTTGTCCAAGGCGCTGCCGCTATGCGCAAACCTGCTTGAGCCTGGCGGCCTGGTGTACGCGGAATCGGGCGCGCCGCTGCCTTTCGCGCCCGAGGACGCCAGTGCGCCCCCGGACTGGCTGGCGCCGTGGGAAGCAATCCGCGCCGACAAGGCCGGCGTCGTGTTTTATCACTTGCTCAGGCTGCGCACCGGCCAGACCTGAAGGACCGCGGCCGCCGCGCCCCGGGGTGCCCGGGCTTTTCAGGCATAATGCGGCTTTTATTGGCGCATCTCTAGGAGCCGTAATGGTTGTAGCCGTTTATCCAGGAACCTTCGATCCGCTCACCCGCGGGCATGAGGATTTGGTGCGCCGCGCCTCCGGATTGTTCGACAAGCTGATCGTCGGCGTGGCCGACAGCAAGAATAAACGCCCGTTCTTTTCGCTCGCTGAGCGCCTGGAAATTGCCAACGAAGTGCTGGGCCACTATCCGAACGTGCAGGTGGAAAGCTTTTCCGGCTTGCTCAAGGATTTTGTGCGCAAGCACGATGCACGCGTCATCGTGCGCGGCCTGCGCGCCGTGTCGGACTTTGAATACGAATTTCAGATGGCCGGCATGAACCGCTACCTGCTTCCCGATGTCGAAACCTTGTTCCTGACGCCTTCCGACCAGTACCAGTTTATTTCGGGCACCATCGTGCGTGAAATTGCCATGCTGGGCGGCGATGTTTCAAAATTCGTGTTTCCGTCGGTCGACCGCTGGCTTCAGAAAAAGATCGCCTCGCTTCCACCTGACGCAGAGTAACGCCATGGCACTCCTGATTACCGACGACTGTATCAATTGCGACGTGTGCGAGCCCGAGTGCCCGAACGACGCCATCTACATGGGCGCCGAGATTTACGAAATCGATCCCAACAAGTGCACCGAGTGCGTCGGCCATTTCGACGAGCCGCAGTGCCAGCAGGTTTGCCCGGTCAGCTGCATCCCGTTCAACCCGGCCTGGCGTGAAACGCCGGAAGAGTTGCAAGCCAAGTACGAACGTCTGACCGCAGCCAAGAACTGACTGGCCTGCGGCCCTGCGGGCGAGGGTGTTGCACAAAATTTTCCGCCCCTTTGAACGCGCAAACACTCGCGCCATTTGGCAACATCAAACCATACCTACATCGTCCTCGCGCACGCGGGGACCCATGGAACAGTTGCTAAGTTGAACCGTTCCATGGGTCCCCGCATGCGCGAGGACGATATCGCTTTGTCAAACCTCCGGCCCATTCCGACAGCTTCGTTCGCCACGACAATGAGGCAGTCGATTCCCGTGCGCCTGAACGTTCCAATACAAAGTTTTAACAGTCGCTATTGCCAATATCGATAGCAATGTGCCTGCACGCCACGGTTTCCGCCGAAATATCCCGTTTGGTATGCCATATATGTACCCATACGGCAATTCTTTGATATATATAGGCTATAGTCGTAGTTAAGATTTAAGCACGCCCATTCTATTTTCAACACAGGAATCCCATGATCAAGAATATGCGCATCGGCCAGCGCTTGGCTCTCGGCTTCGGCGTGGTGATTTTCCTGCTGATTACGCTGGCGGGCTTGTCCTATCTGCGTATCGCCAGCCTGAACCAGGAAGTGGGCAAAATGGTCGACGTACGTTACCCGAAGACCGTGGTCGCCAACGTCATCAAGGCCGATGTCAACGAGGCGACCCGCAGCATGCTCAACGTGCTGATCATGACCGATCCCGCGCAGATCGCCAAAGAACTGAGCAATATCGAGGCCCACAGCGCCAGCGCGACCAAGGCCATCGCCGAGCTGACCGCCACCACCACCGATCCAAAAGCGGTCGAAATCCTCAAGGCGATCGGCGTCATCCGCAACCGCTTCATGCCGGGTCAGGCCACTTTCGTGAAACTGATCAATGAAGACAAAAAAGACGACGCAATGGTCAAGTTCATGTTTTCGCTGCGTCCCCAGCAAGGCAAGTATTTCGAGCAGCTCGACAAGTACATCGCTTACCAGAATGCCGAGATGGTCAGCGCCGGCAACGATGCGTCGGCCCTCACCAAGCGCACCCAGCTGATGATCACGGTGCTGGCCATCGTGGCCGGCGTGATCTCGCTGCTGGTCGCTTTCATGGCCACGCGCAGCATTACCCGTCCGCTCAATGAAGCGGTGGGCGTTGCCCAGCGTGTCGCCGACGGCGACCTGACCAGCGAGATCGTCGTGACCAGCACGGACGAAACAGGCCAGATGATGGAAGCGCTCAAGTTCATGAACGATAGCCTCATTCGCATCGTGGCCGAGGTGCGCACCGGCACGGTGTCGATCGCCGAAGCGTCCAGCGAAATTGCCAGCGGCAACCTGGACCTGTCGTCGCGCACTGAACAGCAAGCCTCGTCGCTGGGTCAAACTTCGCGCTCGATGCACGAACTGACCAGCACCGTCCAGCAAAATGCCGACAATGCGCGCCAGGCCAACGTGCTGGCGGCCAAAGCGTCTGAGGTAGCGGTGCGGGGCGGCTCGGTGGTATCGAATGTGATCGAGACGATGGGTTCGATCACGGCCTCTTCCAAAAAGATTGTGGATATTATCGGCGTGATCGACGGCATCGCCTTTCAAACCAACATCCTGGCGTTGAACGCGGCGGTGGAAGCGGCCCGCGCCGGCGAACAGGGCCGCGGCTTTGCCGTGGTCGCCGCCGAAGTGCGCAACCTGGCGCAGCGCTCGGCGGCGGCAGCCAAGGAAATCAAGACGCTGATCGGCGACTCGGTCAGCAAGGTGCGCGAAGGCAGCACGCTGGTCGAACAGGCCGGGGTGACGATGGAAGAAGTGGTGGCCAGCGTGCGACGGGTAACCGATATCATGGGTGAAATTACTTCCGCCAGCCAGGAACAGAGCGCCGGTATTGCCAAAGTAAATTCGACCATTCTTGAAATGGATGAAACAACGCAGCAAAATGCAGCTTTGGTCGAGGAAGCTGCCGCAGCGGCCGCTTCAATGCAGGATCAGGCCGCCAACCTGGCGCGCGTGGTGAGCGTTTTCAAGCTCGACCACGAGACGGCTTATCTGGCGTCGCCGCAGCCTGTGTCCACCGAATTGCCACGTGCTGCGTTAAGGAAAGAGATAGCTGCTGCGGGTGCGCCGCGGATGGCGGACAAGCAGTCGAACGGTAGCGACTGGGAAGAGTTTTAATTGTGTACAATTTGTATTTAAATCAATAATGGAGACAATATGATCAAGAATATCGTAGTCAAGACCCTGGTAAGCGGTGCGTTGCTGGCTGGCGCTTTCGGCCAGAGCGCCATCGCAGCTGAAGTTGCCGGCATCAAGTTCGCGGACACCGCCAAGGTAGGCGGCAAGGAATTGCAACTGAACGGCTTGGGCGTGCGTACCAAGTTCATCGTCAAGGTATACGCCGCCGGCCTGTATCTGCAAGATAAGAAATCGACGGCCGAAGAAGTATTCGCTGCCGAAGGTCCGCGCCGCATGCAGCTAGTCATAATGCGCGACATTAGCTCGGAAGACTTCGGCAATGCCTTCATGAGCGGCATTAACAATAACCTCGACGGCAAGGACAAGACCAAGATCGTCACCCAGATCAGCAAGTTTGGCGAGATTTTTGCCGCGGTCGATGGCTTGAAAAAGGGCGACGTGCTCGACACCGACTATATCCCTGGCCAGGGAACGATCTGCATTTTGAACGGCAAGCGCCTCGGCGAAGTGACTCCGGAAGTCAATTTCAACAACGCCGTGCTGAAGATCTGGCTTGGCAACAAGCCGGCAGACAATGCGCTCAAGCTAAAACTGTTGGCGCCAGCGGCGGCTTCGGCCAAGAAATAAGGCTCACTACGTAAGCGACAAACGTCACAAAGCAAAAAAGCGGCGCCGGTGTGAACTGGGCGCCGCTTTTTTCATGCACACCGAACTTTCAACTCAGGACACTAGCCGCGCGCGGCCATGGCTTGCAGCTCGGCCGTCATGCTCGGACTCGTGGACGCTGCAATCATTTTCTGAATCAGACGCTGGTCGCGCATCTGGGCGCGCCGCGCTCGCTGGTCCAGGCTCAGGCGAGGAAACGCCAGCAGCCACAAGGCGCGCGCGATGCCGACCAGCAAAGGCCGGAACGTCAGCAGCAGAGCGCCAATCACGAGATAAGTAGCGCACAGATGCAGCAGCGGCAAAAATTGGGCAGCGCTCAGTTCTAGCAGGTAGGTAGTAGACACAATATTTCCGTCGCAATAGTTATTTCTTCATAGAACTATAATGCGGTGCAACATATATAGCCAATTGCGTTTTCGGATGACCCTCATTCTTTTTGTGAATGCGTTGCTGTATGATTAAGCACCGCCTTTCTCTCTGGATCCCATGAGCTTCCTGACCCTCGACCTGAACCTGCTGCGCGTATTTGACGCGGTGATGACCGAGCAAAATCTAACCCGCGCGGCCGGCCACCTGGCCATGACCCAGCCGGCCGTCTCGAACGCCATCAAGCGCTTGCGCGAAAGCCTGGGCGACGAGCTCTTGATCCGCACCGCCTATGGCGTCAAGCCGACCCCGCGCGCCGAAGCGCTGTGGCCGGCCGTGCGCCAGGCGCTTGCCGGCCTGGAAGCTGCAGTCACGCCGGAAACGTTCGACGTCTCCAAAGCCCACGCCACCTTCCGCATGGCCATGGCCGACGCCACCGCCGCGTTCTGGCTGCCGGCCCTGATGCGCTCGATCGAGAGCGAGGCGCCAGGCGTCAACGTGCGCATGGTCCCGCTGACCACGCGCGAACCGCGCCCGATGCTGTTGCGCGGCGACATCGATCTGGCGGTTGGTTTTTTCCCGGGCGTGGCGGCGCAGTTGTCGAGCGACACCAGTTCGCCGATTCGCCATGAGCGCTTGTATTCAGGCCATTATGTGTGCGTGATGCGCAAGAACCATCCGCTGGCCAAGGTTGAATTGGGAATGGACAATTACTGCGCGGCGAATCACTTGCTGGTCAGTTTTTCGGGCCGCGCGCACGGCCTGGTCGACGAAGCGCTGGCGCAGGTGGGCCGCGAGCGGCGCATCTGGCTGACCGTCAATCAATTTTTTACGGCAGGGCGGGTGGTGGCCAATTCCGATCTGATCACCGTGCTACCCAAGCACTTGATCGCCTCGACCGGCATGACCGATGCGCTGGTCTGGCGCGAATTGCCGTTTACGTTGCCGGCGGTCCACCTGGACATGCTGTGGCACGAACGCGACGCCCGCAGTCCGGCCCACAAATGGCTGCGCAAGCATCTCGAGGGCATGAATACCACCACCTTGCGCGGCGCTGCCAGCAGCGATTGATGGCGCGGCCACGCAGCGCGTAGCGTCAAGCAACGATGCCTGACCGGTAACCGACCCGAAATCCGCCCCAATGCTTGCCGTCGACGTAAATCGGCGCGGACAAGTCATGCATCACCTCGCCCGTATCGCGCTTGTAGGTCTGAAGCAAGAACGGCGCGATACTCGATCCGCAGCGCTTGCCCGTGCGGTCGCTGAAAATGCGCTTGGTGCGGTTGTTGACGATGTCGACGTCATAGTCGCCCGTCAGCTGCCGAGAAAACTTCTTGTTGTGGGTCGGAAAATACCCGTGGTCATCCACCGCGCCCGCATACGCCAGGTGCGGCATTTTTTCCAGCAATTCTTCCTGCAACGCCGGCAACACCCGGTCCGTGTAAGCGTCGAACAGCGTGCTGTGCTTGAGAGGGTCGGTGTTGGCAATTGGCTTGTAGCGCCGGTCGAACAGCGCCTCGCGCGAAATTTGCCCCGCCTTGATTGCCTGGCTAAACAACTGTCCCACGGCCGCCGCTGCCTGCTGCGCCGCGATCCTGATCGGATCATGAGCATTGGGCACCGATGACTCGCCCAGTGCGGCGGCGATGGTTTCGGCTTTTTCGGCCAGCGCCATGGCCGAACCGGCCGCGCGCGGCAAGCCGGCGTCGATCGAACGCATGCTGTCGCAAATTTGCGACAGGGAATCAGTCATGTCGCGCGTGGTGGCCATATGTTCGCGCGCGGCCGCGGCAATCCCGCCAATTTCGCTCTCGGAAGCCGCCGACGACCGTTCGATGTGGCCGAGCAAACCGTGGACCCGCTCGACGTTGCCGGCCGCTTCGCTCACGGCAACAAACAGCGAGGCCATGCCGCCGGACGCTTTTTCAGCCTGTTCGGAAATGGCGCGCACCATGGCGCCGATTTCGTCGGTGGCTTCGCGTGTGCGATGGGCAAGTTGGCGCACTTCGCTGGCCACGACTGCAAAGCCGCGCCCGTGCTCGCCCGCGCGCGCCGCCTCGATCGCCGCGTTCAGAGCCAGTAAATTGGTGCGGGCCGAAATTTCCGTGATCACTTCGGTGAAGCCGGCGATGGCGCGCGACTTTTGCTGCAGCTCGACCATGGTGCAGGCGGCAAGGCGGGCGTCGTCGCGCGCGCTGCTGATGCGCCGCAGTCCCTCGTCGGCCTCGGCGCGCCCGGCCGCGCTTTCGCTGCGGACCTGGGCGGCAACGGCGGCCGCGCGCTTGGCATCGACGGCGATGCGTTCCGTCGTGGCGGCGATGTGGCGCGCGCTTTCGGCAACCGCGACGGCCGTTGCCACGTCCTCGTGGATGTTTTTCTTGAGCGACTCGACAAACCACGACGTTTCGGCGGCGCCGATCATCATGTCGTCGACCGCGTGACCAACCAGGCCCACGAAGCGCGTGCTGGCGTTAACCTGGCGCCGGTGCAGCACCAGCAACAGCGACACACTTGCCAGCGAGGCGAGCGCGGCGCACACCATCGGCCCGGCGCCCAGCCAGCTGGCCGGGAGGGCGAAGGCGCAGCCGGTCGCAAAAGCGATCACGGGCGGCAGGACACTACCCGCCCTCCTGGAGTGAAGAATTTGCAACATGTTTCTCCCCCGGCATCTCGGCCTGTTTTGTGCACAGAGCCTGACAGCAGGCGCTTACTTGAGCCTTACTTGAGCCTTACTTGAGCTTTACTTGAGCCTTACTTGAGCCTTACTTGAAACAATACTTGCGAAAATGAATGTAGTATTACTTTATTGGCAACTTAGTCGTATTCTTGACCTCTTCCATCACCGCATACGTGTGGGTTTCCCGCACACCTTTTTGCAACAAAGTCTTCCCCAGGAACTCCCGGTACGCCGCCATGTCCTTGACGCGCGCCTTGACCAGGTAATCAAAGCCGCCCGCCACCATGTGACATTCCAGTACCTCGGGGATCAGTTGTACGCTATTCTTGAAGGCATCGAACACTTCGGGCGTGGTGCGGTCGAGCACAACTTCGATGAACACCAGCAGGGAAACGTCGAGCAGCTGGGGGTTCAACTGGGCCGTGTAGCCCATGATGTAGCCCGATTCATGCAGCTTGCGCACCCGCTCCAGACAGGCCGCCGGCGACAGGTTGACCCGCGCGGCAAGTTCCACATTGCTGATGCGGCCATCGCTCTGCAACTCCGAAAGGATCTTCTTGCTGATCTTGTCCAACATTTCCCATGCTCCTTTATTAATATAATTTGGTTAAATTGTCTCACCAAAAACAATCTATGGCTAGTCTTCTGTAATACCAGAATTAATCCAGAAGAAATGGCTCTACAATCGAATCATTGTGCCGCGCATGGCTCGTTGCGCGGCTGCTTTTATTCTTTTAGTCCATTCCTGCAAAGACTCTTCATGCACATCGCCGCCGTATTGGCCCCCGTTTCGGCCCCCGTTCCCGGCTCACCGCCCATCCCTTTCGCCGCTTTCCAGGCCGAAACCGCCCACACCGTCACGCCGCTGCGCGCCGCCATCACCGCCGCCTACCGCCGCGATGAAGCCGAGGCCGTCAGCTGGCTGCTGGCCCAGCCGGCGCGCGCGCATGCCGACGCCCATGACCTGGCGCACCGCCTGGTGTCGGCCGTGCGCAGCAAGCGCACCCGCGCCTCGGGCGTGGACGCGCTGATGCACGAGTTTTCGCTCTCGTCCGAAGAAGGCGTGGCGCTGATGTGCCTGGCTGAAGCGCTGCTGCGCATTCCCGACAGCGCCACCGCCGACCGCCTGATTGCCGACAAGATCAGCAAGGGCGACTGGCGCAAGCACCTGGGCGAGTCGCCTTCGCTGTTCGTCAACGCCGCCACCTGGGGTTTGCTCATCACCGGCAAGCTGGTCGACACCAGCAGCGAAACGGGCTTGGGTTCGGCGCTGTCCAAACTCATTTCGCGCGGCGGCGAACCGCTGATCCGCAAAGGCGTGGACCTGGCCATGCGCATGCTGGGCAATCAGTTCGTTACCGGTCAGACAATCGACGAAGCGCTCAAAAACAGCCGCGATAACGAAGCGCGCGGCTACCGCTATTCGTACGACATGCTGGGCGAGGCGGCGCTGACCGAAGCGGACGCCAAAAACTATTATGCCTCGTATGAAAAAGCCATCCACGCCATCGGCAAGGCATCCAATGGCCGCGGCATCAAGGATGGCCCAGGGATTTCGGTCAAGCTGTCGGCACTGCACCCGCGCTACAGCCGCGCCCAGCATGCGCGCGTGATGAAAGAATTGCTGCCGCGCCTGCGCAGCCTGGTCCTGCTGGCCAAAAAATACAATATCGGCCTCAATATCGACGCCGAAGAAGCCGACCGCCTCGAGATCTCGCTCGACCTGATGGAAGCGATGGCCTTCGATCCCGGTCTGGCCGGTTTTGACGGCATCGGCTTTGTGGTGCAGGCTTACCAGAAGCGCTGCCCGTTCGTGATCGACTACCTGGTGGACCTGGCCCGGCGCAGCGGGCGCAAGTTCATGGTGCGCCTGGTGAAGGGCGCCTATTGGGATGCCGAGATCAAGCGCGCCCAGGTCGATGGCATGCCCGGCTACCCGGTCTACACGCGCAAGGTCTACACCGACGTGTCGTATCTGAACTGCGCCAAAAAGCTGTTGGCCGCAACTGACCTGATCTACCCGCAGTTCGCCACCCACAACGCGCACAGTCTTGCCGTGATCTACACCTGGGCCAAGGCCGACGGCGTCGACAACTACGAATTCCAGTGCCTGCACGGCATGGGCGAAACGCTGTACGACCAGGTGGTCGGCGCCGAAAACCTGGGCAAGCCATGCCGCATTTACGCGCCGGTCGGCTCGCACGAAACGCTGCTGGCCTACCTGGTGCGCCGGCTGCTGGAAAACGGCGCCAACTCCTCGTTCGTGAACCAGATCGTCGACCAGAAAGTCGCCATCGACAGCCTGATCGCCGACCCGTACAAAGCGTCGCGCGAGCAGGGCGGCGTGCCGCATCCGGGCATTGCGCTGCCGCTGCAGCTGTTCGGCGCCGAGCGCGCCAACTCGGCCGGGCTGGACTTGACCAATGAAGACGTGCTGCGCACGCTGGGCCGCGCGCTGGCCGAGGCGCGCACTTACGAGGCCACGCCGCTGATCAACGGCCAGCAAAGCGAACACCAATGGCTTGATATCCACAATCCGGCCCAGCATCTCGACATCGTCGGGCGCGTGGCCGAGGCCAGCGCGGACGATGTCGACACTGCGCTCGAAGGCGCGGCCGCGTACGCGATGGACTGGCAGACCACGGCGCCATCCGAGCGCGCCGCCATCATTGCCAACGTGGCCAACCTGTTCGAGGCCAACTGCGCCGAGCTGATGGCGCTGGCCGTGCGCGAGGCAGGCAAGTCGCTGCCGAACGCCATTGCTGAAATTCGCGAAGCGGTCGACTTCCTGCGCTATTACGCCGCGCAGGTTGACGGCACCCCGAACGTGCTGGCGTTGGGACCGGTCGCCTGCATCAGCCCATGGAACTTCCCGCTGGCGATCTTCACCGGCCAAGTTGCCGCGGCGCTGGCCGCTGGTAACGTGGTGCTGGCCAAGCCGGCCGAACAAACCCCGCTGATCGCGTTTCGCGCGGTGCAGCTGTTTTTGGAAGCGGGTGTTCCACGTGGAGCACTGCAGCTGCTGCCCGGCCGCGGCGAGATCGTCGGCGCGCGCTTGACCAGCGACGCGCGCGTGCGCGGCGTGATCTTCACCGGCTCGACCGAGGTGGCGCAGCTGATCAACCGCACGCTGTCACAGCGCGGCGTGAGCGAGAACAACGAGATCGCCCTGATTGCCGAAACCGGCGGCCAGAACGCGCTGATCGTCGACTCGTCGGCACTGCCCGAACAGGTGGTGCAGGATGTGATGACGTCCGCCTTTGACAGCGCCGGCCAGCGCTGCTCGGCGCTGCGCGTGCTGTTCCTGCAAGAAGACATCGCAGAAAAAACCATCCGCATGCTGATGGGAGCGATGCAAGAGCTAAGAGTCGGCAATCCCGACCGCCTGGCCACCGACATCGGCCCCGTTATCGACGCCGAAGCGCAAAAGAACCTGCAAGACCATATCGCGCGCCTGAAAAAAACCGCCAAGGGCCACTTCGACCTGGAGCTCGACCCTGGCCTGGCGGCGCAAGGCACCTTTGTCGCGCCCACCGTCTTTGAAATCGGCTCGCTGTCGGAGTTGACGCAAGAAGTATTTGGCCCCGTGCTGCACGTGATCCGCTACAAGCGCGCCGACCTGGGCAAGATCGTCGAGTCGATCAACGCCACCGGTTTTGGCCTGACGCTGGGCGTGCACACGCGGATCGATGAAACGATCGACTTCATCACCGCGCGCGCGCATGTCGGCAATATCTACGTGAACCGCAATATCGTGGGCGCGGTGGTGGGCGTGCAGCCGTTTGGCGGCGAAGGCAAATCGGGCACCGGTCCCAAGGCCGGCGGCCCGTTGTACATCAGGCGCCTGCAACGGGGCGCGCAGGCGCTGGCCGAGCACGAGCGCAAGGCGGCGCCCGGCCTTGACGCACTGCTGGCGTGGGCCCGCACCCACGGCCAGGAACGCGTGCTGTCGCTGGCCGAACAGTACATGCGCACCACGCTGGTGGGCACAGCCATCACGCTGCCGGGGCCCACGGGCGAGCGCAACACCCTCGCGTTCGCGCCGCGTGGCGCCGTGCTGTGCGCCGCCACCAGCATTGGCGTGTTACTCAATCAACTGGCTGCCGTGCTGGCGACCGGAAACCGCGCCGTGGTAGTGGCCCCAAGCGCCGACGTGATCCCGCAAGGCTTGCCGGCTGAAGTAAAGGAGAGGATCGATTTCGCAGGCAGCATCGGCGAATGCAAAATACCGTTCCAGATCGCTTTGGTGGAAGCGGAGCTGGCCGACGAACTGCGGCCCATGCTGGCTGCGCGATCTGGCGCGATTATCGGCGTGATCGACACCACCGAAGAAGGTGCGATTGCGCTATGGCGCCTGGTGGCCGAACGCGCCCTGTGCGTGAACACGACTGCGGCTGGCGGCAACGCAAGCCTGATGACGCTGGGTCTGTAATAGTAGGAACTGTAAAAAAAACCGAATCAAACCTTGGAGGAAGACATGATCGTAGGCGTACCAAAAGAGATCAAGAATCACGAATACCGAGTCGGACTGACGCCCCCAAGTGTGCGCGAGCTCACGTCGCGCGGCCACCAGGTGCTGGTGCAAAAAAACGCGGGCGCCGAGATTGACCTGTCTGACGAGCAGTACGTTGCGGCCGGCGCGCTGATGATCGACACGGCCAAGGAAATTTTCGCGCGCGCCGACATGATCGTCAAGGTCAAGGAACCGCAGCCGGGCGAATGCGCGATGCTGGGCGAAGGGCAGATCCTGTACACCTATCTGCACCTCGCGCCGGACCCTGAGCAGACCGCCGCGCTGGTCAAGTCGGGCGCGGTGTGCATCGCGTACGAAACCATTACCGGCGCCGGCGGCGGCTTGCCGCTGCTGGCTCCCATGAGCGAAGTGGCGGGGCGCATGGCGATCCAGGCCGGCGCCGCCCACCTTGAAAAATCCAAGGGTGGCATGGGCTTGCTGCTGGGCGGCGTGCCGGGCGTGGCTGCCGGCCATATTGTCATTATCGGGGCCGGCGTGGTGGGAACGAACGCGATGCAGATGGCCGTTGGCACCGGCGCGCGCGTGACAGTGCTCGACAAGAGCATCGATCGCCTGCGCCAGCTTGACCTGGTGTATGGCAACCGGATCTCGACCCAGTATTCGAATGCGCAATCGATCGAAGAAGCGGTGCTCTCGGCCGACCTGGTCATTGGCGGCGTGCTGGTGCCGGGCGCCGCGGCGCCCAAGCTGGTCACGCGCGACATGATCTCGCGCATGAAGCCGGGGGCAGTGGTGGTGGACGTGGCGATCGACCAGGGCGGGTGCTTCGAGACGTCGCACGCGACCACGCATGCCGATCCGACCTATGTGGTGGACGGCGTGGTGCACTACTGCGTGGCGAACATGCCAGGTGCAGTGGCGCGCACATCGACTTTTGCGCTCAATAACGCGACCATCGGGCATGCGATCGCGCTGGCCGGCAAAGGCTGGCAAAAGGCGCTGGCCGATGATCCGCATTTGCGCAATGGCTTGAATGTGTGCAAAGGAAAGGTGACCTACGCGGCCGTGGCGCAGGATCTGGGGTATGAATATACGCCGGCCGAGAGCTTGCTGACCTGATGCTGCATCGTCCTCGCGAAACGCGGGGACCCATGGAACTGACGAGTCATGTTTCCCTTGAATCGAGCTGCTTGCTGTAACGAATTGATTCGAATCGAACTATTGGCATCCGTTCTATGGGTCCCCGCTTTCGCGAGGACGATGTGGGATGAGCGCTATTTACCCTGCAGCCGCTTTCAGATCCCGGCACACCCGCATTACGATATGAAACGCGTACTTTGACGCAACCGCCTGCACAAACCGCATGAAATCATGCGCCGCCCCTTCATTGGCGTTGTCCGAAATCGTCCTGATCACCGCAAACGGCACGCCCAGTTCAAAACATACCTGCGCCACCGCCGCGCCTTCCATCTCCACCGCCAGCAAGCCCGGTAACGCCGCCCCAAGCGCATTGACCTGCTTGGCACAGCTGATGAACTGGTCCCCGCTGGCAATCAGCCCCCGATGCAGCCTGGGCGAGCGCAAGCCGAAATCCTGGCGCTCTCCCGCCGCGATCGCCTCCTCGAAATCCAAAGCGAGGAAAGTTCCCGCCGCGCTCGCCACCAGATTACTCAAATGCTGGTCCGTCGCAAAATGCGACACGCCGGTCAACGGCACTTCAAACTTGGGAAACAGGGGACTGGCATCCATGTCGTACTGCAGCAGCGCATCGGCCACCACGATATCGCCCACCTGGACCCCGGCATCTCCCGCCCCGGCCACGCCCGTGAACAAGATATGCGATACCCCAAACTTTTCCACAAGCATGGTCGCCGTCGTTGCGGCGGCAACCTTGCCAATGCGCGACAACACGCACACAGCGTCGATCCCGGCAATGCTGCCTGCCGTGTAGCCTCGCATGCCATGCATGACCCTGGTGGCCCCTTGCATGGCCTCCACGAGCCCTTGCTGCTCCTCTTCAAGCGCGCTGATGATTCCTAAACGCATTTTGATTCCACTTTTTTACGCATTACTCGTAACGTAAGGCATCAATCGGGTTCAGGTTGGCCGCCTTGGCCGCCGGCATGATGCCAAACACGATGCCCACCAGGCTGGAAAAGCCCAGCGCCATCAGGATGGCCCACCATGGCACCACGGCGCTGGGAAATTCCGGAATGATTTTGGACACCCCAAAGCCGATCGCGTAACCCACGCCCAGCCCGACTAGGCCCCCCAGCAGCGAGAGCGTGGTCGCTTCGATCAGAAATTGCAGCAGGATATGGTGGCGCTGCGCGCCCAATGCCTTGCAGATGCCAATTTCCCGGGTGCGCTCGGTCACCGACACCAGCATGATGTTCATGATCCCGATTCCCCCCACCAGCAGCGAAATACTGACAATGCCGCCCACCACCAGCGTCAGCGTGCTGATCATGCCTTCGAACATGTCGCTCATTTCTTTGGCGGTTTGCACTTTGAAGTCGTTCGGCTGGCCCGGCTTGAGGTGGTGCGCCGTGCGCAGCAAGTTTGTCAGCCGCGCCTGAACCGCCTCGAGCTGTTCGATGTCATTGACGGTCAAACTGATGCCGATATTGAGCTTGGCGCTGTTGCCGGCGATGGCGGTGCCCACTGAAAACGGCATCAGGACGTAATCATCCTTGTTCATGCCCATCATCTCGCCTTTTTCTTCGCCCACGCCAATGATCTTGAACCACTCGCCGCCGATTTCAATGAAGGTCCCCACCGGATTGTCGACCAGCTTGAGCTTTTTGCGCACTTCGGCGCCTATAAAGCAGACCCGGCGGCGAGACTGGTCGTCGCTCTTGCGCAGAAAGCGCCCTTGCTGCGGCTCGACCTGTTGCGCCTGCTGATACGCCTCCGTCACGGCCATCACCCGGGTCACGGTCGATTGACTGCCGTAACGCACCGCGGCGCTCATCGAAAACGGCATGAAATACGGTGAAACGTCACTGACATCGTCAACGTGCGCAACAATTGTCTCGTAATCGGTCAGGCTCAGGATATTTTCCTTTCCCTGCATCGCTTCCGCAAACGACGTTTCGGCCCGCACCGACAAGCTGTTCGCACCGAGTCCCTTGAAATTATCGCTGATCGACGCCGACAAGCCTTGCAGGATGGACACCACGGCAATCACCGAAGCGACGCCGATAATAATGCCCAAGGAGGTGAGAAAACTGCGAAAACTGTGCGCCCGTATGCTCTGCAGCGCCGAGCGGAACGATTCGATCATGCTAAACATGGCCGCGCTCCCGTGAACGGAAGGCGGTCTGCACCGTGTTGACAACATCGCTCTGGACCTTGCCATCGGCCAGCCGCACCGCGCGCCGGCAATGAGCGGCAATATCGGGCTCGTGGGTGACGATAATGACGGTCTGGCCTTCGGCATGCAGCGTGTCGAACAGGCTCATGATGTCGGCGGCGGTGGCGGAATCGAGGTTGCCGGTAGGCTCGTCGGCCAGCAAAATGGAAGGCTCGCTGCACAGCGCGCGGGCAATCGCCACCCGCTGGCGCTGGCCGCCAGACAATTGATTGGGCAAGTGATCGAGCCGGTTTTCCAGTCCTACCCTGGCCATGGCCAGCGTGGCCCGGCGGGCGCGTTCAGCCGGACGAATGCCGCGGTAAATCAGCGGCTGCATCACGTTTTGCAGGGCGGTCGCCCGCGTCAGCAAATTGAAACTCTGGAAAATAAAGCCGATTTCCTCGTTGCGGGTGCGCGCCAGGTCGGACTCGCTCATGCCGGCCACATCGCGACCGTTAAGAAAATACTTGCCCAGTGTGGGGGTGTCGAGGCAACCGAGGATATTCATCATCGTCGACTTGCCCGATCCGGACGAGCCGATGAAGGCAATGTACTCGTTGCGCGCAATCTCCAGGTCGATCCCGTTGAGCGCGGCAATGGTTTCTCCCCCCATTTGGTAGTGCTTGGCGATACCTTGCAGGCGAATCAGCGGCTCTCCGGTACTCATGCCTTCAACTTTGCCGGTTCGCTTGCGCCTTTCGGCAGATCCGTTGTAACGCGGTCGCCCTGTTTCAGGTAGCGCAGGATTTTATAGGGGCCGGTGATGACGCTTTCGCCTTCCTTCACGCCCGACAGGATTTGCTGTTGGCTGTCGTCCGATACGCCGATCGTCACGATCCGCTTTTCCGCTTTGCCGGCATTGTTGACGAAGACGTAGTACTCGGTTTTGACCTCGATCTTTTCCTTGTTACCTTTTTTCTTTGGCGCCACTTCCGTGTTTTCATCGTTATTCGACAACACTGCCTGCAGAGGCAGCGCCAGCGACTTGTCCGAGCTCGCCGTAAAAATTTCAGCGCGGCACGTCATGCCTGGACGCAGCGTCAGATCCTTGGTGTCGGACAGCTTGACCTTGATGTTGTAATTGCGCGCCAGCGAAGCGCCGCCCTGGCCCTGCGCCACATTTGTCTTTGGCGACAGGGGAATGGTCAGCACTTCGCCCTTGATCGGCGTATCCGGGTAGGCGGCAGTATGGATCTGCACTTCCTGCCCCACGGTAATTTTCGCGATGTCGCCTTCATCCACATTCACTTCGGTGATCATGGTCGACGTGTTGGCGATCGTCATCAGGCTGGAACCGGCGATGCTGACCTGGCTGGCCACGGCCGTTTCGCCCACCTTGATGTCGAGCGCCGTGATGGTCCCGGAAATGGGCGACTTGATGTTGGTCTTGGCCAGGCGTTCATTGGACTGCTTCAAAATCGCTTCGACCTGTTCCAGGCGCGAACGGCTGTTGCGCAACTCGATGCGCGCAGCGTCTACCGCATAGCGTGCATCGTCGATTTGCACGTCAGCAATCATTTTCATGCGATGCAGCTCAACTTTGCGCTTGTACTGGTTTTCCTGGTTGGACAGGTTCAGCTGTTGCTGCTCGATCACGATGCGCTGCTGGCGTACCGCAGCTTCTTGCTGAGCAACTTCCGCGCGGTAGCTCTGGTCGTCCAGGTGCAGCAGCAAGTCACCCTTGGACACTTTCTGCCCTTCCTTGACGAAAATGGTGTTGACCTTGCCGATCACTTCGGGCGACAGCAACACTTGTTCCTCATACAACAAGTGCCCGGAAGCGAGAATCGACGACTTGATGTCCCTGAAGGCGATTTTGTCGACTTTCACCGAGCGCGCCGGATCTTGACGCGTCATTTTCACGACAACCGGCACGCACAGCGCGGCGACGATTGCCGCCCCAACGACATATTGCTTTTTCATGCTGCCTTGCTCAGTGCGTAGGCGAACCAGATCCCGTAAATGATTGCATAAGGAATCAAGACGACCTTGATGGCGGTGCCACGGGCAACTTTCGCCCATACCTGGAAGCCGATGACAGTCAGGAAAACACTCCAGAGACTGGTCAAATTGATGCTGTCGAGCACCCCAGCCATCGGATGAGTCATTTCATGATGAAAAAACAGTTGGTTGACCGACAGCGGATTGAGTTCTGAAAAGCTCAGCTGTCCACCGGACGCCAAGACAATCGCGACCGCACCCAAGGGCAGCATCAGCAGCCCAGGTACGGATGCCCAGGCCGACAGCGCAAAACCGGTCCCAAAGCTGACATCCTTGTTGATGAATTTCCCAACCATCATGAAATACAGGCCAAAGACGGCGCACACAGCCGGATACATCGCGACGGTGCTGATTAGGGTAATGATTTGCATCATGCCTTTGGTCATCATGCCCTTCGCCTGCTCACGCTGGGCAGCGTCCTTCACGGTGGCGAACATTTGGTCCATCAATCATGCGAAATCGACCACGTTGAAATACCAGGTCATCAAGGCCATTGCAGTGACGATGAGCAACACCAGCGGCGGCCAGGCGTGGCGCTTAGGTTCCAGCATGGCAAAAGCGCGGCTTGGATCATAAAACATCGTACCCAGGGCACTCACAGGAGAAGCATTGCTTGCGGTATCCGTCGACTTGGTCAATTCCATTGTTTGCTTGCTTGAAAGTGGTCGTTTTGTAAAAGTGTTTCGATCAGGAATCGCAGAATAGCATAGGCATTAACAAGAATATCAACTTTGATGCTCATGCATATCAAAGTTTTTTTGTAGAGGCTTTTTCTTCTTGTTCGCCTGGTTTACTGTTTTATATAAAGGTATGTATACAAAATTAGTAGTGATAGTAAACAAGAGAAAAATTGTGGATAAGTCTGTTTACCCGAAGATTTTCAACGACTTGGGTGACCTTGAACTAGCTGTACAAGTTTTGTATCAAAGAGGGATGACTGTTGGATAGATTTTTGACTGTACTCAAGTAGCGCGGTTTTGCACAACGAGTCCTGTGGATATCCAATGACTTATCCACAGCTGGCGCTTGGTGTCTGCTTGTTGTTTTTTTGTTGTGCAAAAAAGGAAACTTGCTGCCGGTGACTTTTTTCGGTGTTTTTCGCGTCTCGGATTTTTTTTTCGGTCTTTGTTTGTTTACTTAAAAAGGTAATATATATCTTTAATAGTAGTTGTTAACGCAGGCACATTTCTGTGGATAAGCCATTTTTTTCTTTTGTAAACAAGCGCTTGCAAGAAGTATAAAGGGGAAAGTAAGCCTGTATCCGGCTGGGGCCAATTCTGGACAAAAATGAGCCTGTGCATAAAACCGACTTTATCCACAATCGACACCTGTGGATATCCAAACACTTATCCACAGGGGTATCACCATGAAACTGCATGAGCTGTTCAAGTTCCCCATCATCCAGGGACCGATGGCCGGAGGCGCTTCCGGGCCTGCCCTGGTTGCCGCTGTTTCCAACGCGGGCGGGCTTGGTTCCTTCGCTGCCTCGTTGCTGACGCCGTCTGTGCTGCGCGACCAGGTCGCCGTCATCCGCAACTTGACCGACCAGCCTTTCTTGCTGAACTTGTTCGTACAAGAAACGCCGGCGCCGTCCGCGGCCGAAATCGACGCGGCGGTCCAGTTGCTCGCACCTATTTACAAGAGCCTGGGCTGGGACAGCTTGCCCATGCCTGAAAAATGGTGCGAAGACTTCCATGCCCAGTTCGATGCTTTGATCGCGCTGCGTCCCGCAGCTGCCAGCTTTACTTTTGGCATATTGACGCCGGCTCAGGTCGAGCGGCTGCACGATGCGGGCATCTTTGTCATCGGCACCGTCACCAGCGTTGCCGAAGCGCTGGCCTGGGAGAGCGCTGGCGCCGATGCCGTGGTTGCTTCCGGTATCGAAGCGGGCGGCCACCGCGGCACCTTTATTGGCGCCCAAGAAGATTCCATGCACCCGTCAAGGGAGTTGTGGCCGCAAGTAGCCGCATCGGTGGGCATACCCGTCATCGCCGCCGGTGCCATCATGACCGGGATCGATATCAATGAAGCGCTCGCACAAGGTGCCCAGGCAGTACAGATGGGCAGCGCGTTCCTGGTGTGCGACGAATCCGGCATCAACGCCACCTACCGCCGGGCCTTGATCGATGCCGACGATACGCCCACCCGGCTGACCCGCGTTTTTTCCGGGCGCTATGCGCGCGGACTGGAAAACCGTTTCATGCGCGAAATGCAGGACCTCGAAGCGCGCGTTCCCGCGTATCCTGTTCAAAATGCGTTGACGACGGCAATTCGCGCCGCCGCCGCCAGCCGGGGCGATCCTGAACTGATGTCGCTCTGGGCTGGCTCGGAGATAAAACGTGCGCGGCCCTTGCCTGTTGCCAGGCTGATGCAAACGCTGGTGGCTGAAATGCGTCACTAGCGTTATCACAATGAGATGAGGAGTGAGTTTGGAATCTGCCGGTGAATACGATTACATCATTGTCGGGGCTGGCACTGCCGGCTGTGTGTTGGCCAACCTCCTGAGCCGCAACCGCGACGTCGACGTGCTGCTGATTGAAGCGGGCGGACGCGACGATTACCTGTGGATTCACATTCCCGTGGGCTACCTGCATTGCATCGGTAATCCGCGCACTGACTGGCTTTACCAGACTGAACCGGACGCCGGCTTGGCCGGAAGAGCGCTGATCTATCCGCGCGGCAAGGTGCTGGGCGGCAGCTCATCCATCAACGGCATGATCTATATGCGCGGCCAGTCGCACGACTATGAACGCTGGGCCGACGCCACGGGCGATGGATCCTGGTCCTGGGACCACGTCTTGCCGATGTTCATGAAAAGCGAAGACTATTACGGCGGCAGCGGTCCCGTCCACGGAACAGGCGGCGAATGGCGGGTGGAAAAGCAGCGTCTGTCGTGGCCGATCCTCGACGCCTTTCGCGATGCGGCCGAGCAGGTCGGCATTCCCAAGACGAGCGACTTCAATGGCGGCGACAATTTCGGCTGTAATTATTTCGACGTCAACCAGAAGCGCGGCATTCGCTGGAACACGGCCAAGGCCTTCCTGAAACCGGCGGCATCGCGCCCGAACCTGACGATCATGACCGGCTGCCACGTGGAACGGTTGATCATCGACGATGGCGAGCATGGCAAGGTGTGCAGTGGCGTTCAATTTACCGGCGGTGGCACCGCGTGGACGGCGCGGTCCCTGCGCGAGACTATCCTGACTGCGGGCGCCATCGGCTCGCCGCAACTATTGCAATTGTCCGGCATTGGACCGGCGGGGGCATTGCAGCAGCATGGCGTCAAGGTCCATGTCGACGCGCCCGGCGTTGGAGAAAACCTGCAAGACCATTTGCAACTGCGGATGATTTTTAAAGTCAGCAACGCCAAGACGCTCAACACCAGCGCGGCAACTTGGTACGGCAAGATGAAAATAGGGCTCGAGTATGCCATGTTCCAGAGCGGACCCATGTCGATGGCGCCTTCGCAACTGGGCGCCTTTGCGCGCTCCGATCCCGGCCAGGCTACCCCCGATTTGGAATACCACGTGCAACCGCTGTCGCTGGAAAAATTCGGCGACCCGCTGCATGCGTTTCCGGCGTTCACGGCCAGCGTGTGCAACCTGCGGCCCACGTCCCGCGGCCATGTGCGCATTGCCTCGAACGATTCCTACGCGGCGCCAAAAATCACGCCCAATTACCTCAGTACGCCGGAAGACCGCAAGACAGCCGTGGCCGCACTGACGCTGACCCGCGCCATCGCCGCCGCCCCGGCGCTGGCGCGCTATGCGCCGGTCGAATTCACGCCAGGCATTCATTACCGGACGCAAGAAGAATTGGCCGAAGCGGCAGGGCTGATTGGCACGACCATTTTCCACCCGGTAGGCACGTGCAAGATGGGAAAAGCGAACGATGCGATGGCCGTCGTCGACAGCCAATTGCGCGTGATCGGCGTGCAGCGCCTGCGCATTGTGGACGCGTCGATCATGCCGTTCATCACGTCCGGAAACACGAATTCGCCGACGCTGATGATTGCTGAAAAGGCCGCCCAAATGATCGTCAATACGCCCTGAAAATGGTGCGAGTTTCCCTATACGGAAAGGTAGTTATACCGTATTGTGAGCAAAAACCAATCTGTGTATTATCTGTCTAAAATTATTTTTCAAGTGCGCAGTCAAGCTTAGAAAAACGGAGACACGATGACAGACGTCATTCTGGAAACACGAAACCTGACCAAGGAATTCAAGGGTTTCACCGCAGTCAGTGACGTTAGTTTGCAGGTGCAGCGCGGCCATATTCACGCGCTGATCGGCCCCAATGGGGCCGGTAAAACCACCTGCTTTAACTTACTCACCAAGTTCCTGGTGCCCACTTCCGGCCAGATCATTTTCAACGGCAAGGACATCACGGCGGCCAAGCCGGCGCAGATCGCACGCATGGGCGTCATCCGGTCGTTCCAGATATCGGCTGTGTTTCCGCACCTCACCGTTTTGCAGAATGTGCGTATTGGGCTGCAGCGCGAGCTTGGCACGTCTTTCCATTTCTGGCAGAGCGAACGTTCGCTGTCGCGGCTCGACGAGCGCGCCATGGAATTGCTGACCGAAGTCGATCTGGCGTCCTTTGCCGACACCGTCACGGTGGACATGCCCTACGGGCGCAAGCGGGCGCTTGAAATCGCCACCACGCTGGCGATGGAACCGGAGCTGATGCTGCTCGATGAACCGACGCAAGGCATGGGCCACGAAGACGTGCACCGCGTCACTGAGCTGATCAAAAAAGTGTCTGCCGGCCGCACCATCCTGATGGTTGAACACAATATGAGCGTGGTCGCCGGCTTGTGCGACAAGATTTCAGTGCTGCAGCGCGGCGCCATGCTGGCCGAAGGCACGTATGCCGAGGTATCGAAAAATCCGCAAGTCATGGAAGCGTACATGGGAACAACGGACGTGCTGGAAGGAGCGCACTGATGGCGGCGGCGCTCGAGATAACAAACTTGCAGGCGTGGTACGGCGAGTCGCACATTTTGCACAATGTGAACCTGAGCGTGAACCAGGGCGAGGTGGTCACGCTGCTTGGCCGCAATGGCGCCGGCCGCACCACCACACTGCGCGCCATCATGGGCTTGACCGGCGCGCGCAAGGGTTCCATCAAGGTCAACGGCGTGGAGGCGATCGGCCTGCCGACCCACAAGATTGCCCACCTCGGCATCGGTTACTGCCCGGAAGAACGGGGCATTTTTTCCTCGCTGTCGACCGAAGAAAACCTGATGCTGCCGCCGCAACTGAGCGGCGCGGAGAAGGGCATGTCGGTAGCGGAAATCTACGAGATGTTTCCCAACCTGCAGGAGCGCCGCAACAGCCAGGGAACGCGATTGTCGGGCGGCGAACAGCAGATGCTGGCCGTGGGCCGGATTCTGCGTACCGGCGCGCGCCTGCTGCTGCTGGACGAAATTTCCGAAGGGCTGGCGCCCGTGATCGTGCAAGGTCTTGCCCGCATGATTACCACGCTCAAGTCCAAGGGCTACACCATCGTCATGGTGGAACAGAATTTCCGCTTCGCCGCACCGTTGGCGGACCGGTTTTACGTGATGGAGCACGGTCAGATCGTGGAGACCTTCGCTTCGTCGGAATTGAACGCCAAGATGCCGGTCTTGACCGAGCTGCTGGGCGTGTAACTGGATCGACACGTTGCACCCATAAGTTGCACCCATAAGTTGCATCCACGAGTTGTAGCCATGAGTTGTACCCATGAGTTGTACGCATGAGTTGTACGCATGAGTTGTACGCAGAAGCGCAACCCACAATAAGACAAACCCATCCTTAAAACGGAGACAACATGAAACGTACTGTTCTCGCCATTGCGGCTACCGCCGCGTGCGCTATCGGTTTTTCCATGCCTGCTCAAGCGCAGGTTTCGGGCAACACCATCAAGATTGGCTTGATCACTGACTTGTCGGGCGTGTATTCGGACGTCGACGGCCCCGGCGGCGCGGAAGCGGTCAAGATGGCGATCGCCGATGCCGGCGGCATGATCGACGGCAAAAAAGTCGAATTCATCGTGGCCGACCACCAGAACAAGGCCGACATTGCCGCCAGCAAGGCGCGCGAATGGTTCGACCAGCAAGGGGTCGACATGCTGATCGGCGGCACCAATTCCGGTGCCAACCTGGCCATGGCCAAGGTTGCAGCGGAAAAGAAAAAAGTATTCATTTCCATCGGTGCAGGTTCGGCCCGCCTGACCAATGAGGAATGCAGCCCGTTTACCGTGCACTACGCGTATGACACCGTGGCATTGGCGCGCGGCACGGGCGGGGCGATCGTCAAGCAGGGCGGCAAGAGCTGGTTCTTCCTGACGGCCGACTACGCTTTTGGCCAGTCGCTCGAAAAAGACACGACCGACGTCGTCAAAGCCAACGGCGGCACGGTGGTGGGCAGCGTCAAGCACCCATTGTCGGCGTCGGACTTTTCGTCCTTCCTGCTGCAGGCACAGTCGTCCAAGGCGCAAATCCTGGGCCTGGCGAATGCCGGCGGCGACGCCATCAATGCGGTCAAGGCGGCCAATGAATTTGGCATCACCAAGAACATGAAGCTGGCCGGCTTGCTGGTTTTCATCAACGACGTGCACACGCTGGGCTTGAAAACCACGCAAGGCATGTACCTGACCGACGGCTGGTACTGGGATCAAAGTCCGGAGAGCCGCGCCTGGTCCAAGCGCTATTTCGCCAAGATGAAGAAAGAGCCGTCGATGCTGCAGGCGGCCGACTACTCGGCAACCGCCAACTACCTGGCAGCCGTCAAGGCGATCAAGACCGATGAAGGCGACAAGGTCATGGCGCAAATGAAAAAAACCAAGATCAACGACATGTTCACCAAGAACGGCGAGATCCGGGGCGACGGACGGATGGTGCACGATATGTACCTGATGGAAGTCAAAAAGCCGGGCGACTCCAAGTATCCATGGGATTACTACAAGGTCGTCCAGACCATCCCTGGCGCGCAAGCCTATACCACCAAGGCTGAAACCAAGTGCGCGGCGTGGAAATAATGTAAGCCGGCAAAGCAGGGCAGGCCGCGGCCGCCCTGCCTGTTGCGTTCCTCTTTGTACTCACCGGCACGCCGGTGCATTCTTTTGTACTGTGAAGCCATGGAAAACTTCAACGTTGCGGGGCTGATGAGTCAGCTCCTGCTCGGGCTTGGCAATGGCTCGTTTTACGCGATGCTGTCGCTGGGACTGGCCGTCATCTTCGGCCTGCTCAATGTCATTAACTTCTCGCACGGCGCGCTGTACATGATGGGCGCTTTCCTTGCGTGGATGGGCTTGCAGTATTTCGATCTCAATTACTGGGTCATGCTGGCACTCGCGCCGGTGCTGGTGGGATTGTTCGGCATCATTATCGAGCGCACCATGCTGCGCTGGCTGTACAAGCTCGATCACTTGTACGGGCTGTTGTTCACCTTTGGCGTGACGCTGGTGCTCGAGGGCGTGTTTCGCTCTTTCTACGGCGTGTCCGGTCAATCCTACGCGGTACCCGAAGCTTTGCAGGGTGTTACCGACCTCGGCTTCATGATGTTGCCTAATTATCGGGCCTGGGTGGTCGTGGCCTCGCTGGTGGTCTGCTTCTCGACCTGGTTCGTTATCGAAAAAACAAAACTTGGCGCGTATCTGCGTGCCGGCACCGAAAACCCCAAGCTGGTCGAAGCCTTCGGCATCAACGTGCCGCTGATGGTCACGCTGACCTATGGCTTTGGCGTCGCTTTGGCGGGCTTTGCAGGGGTGCTGGCGGCCCCTATACAGAATGTGACGCCCCTGATGGGGGCGGACCGGATTATCGTCGTGTTCGCCGTTGTGGTGATCGGCGGCATGGGTTCGATCATGGGTTCCATCCTGACCGGACTCGGTTTGGGGCTGATCGAAGGCTTGACCCGCTATTTTTACCCGGCCGGGTCGGAAGTGGTGGTGTTCGTCATGATGGTGATCGTGCTGTTGCTGCGCCCTGCCGGCTTGTTCGGCAAGGAAAAATAATGACATCGCCGCAGACAACCATTGGAGCATCGACATGAATAAACGACCTATTTTGTACCTCGTGGTGCTGGCCGTAGCGCTGGCGGCGCCTTTCGTCGGCTATCCCGTTTTCCTGATGAAGCTGCTGTGCTTCGGCCTGTTCGCGTGCGCGTTCAATTTGCTGATCGGCTATACCGGGTTGCTTTCGTTTGGGCATGCCGCGTTTTTCGGCTCGGCCGGCTACGTGGCCGGCTATATGCTGCGCGACCAGGGCTGGCCGATCGAACTGGCGATTCTGGCGGGGGTGGGCGCGAGTGCGCTGCTTGGCCTGGTGATTGGCGCCCTGGCCATCCGCCGCACCGGCATTTATTTTTCAATGATCACCCTGGCGCTGGCGCAGATGGTTCACTTTGCCGCCTTGCATGCGCCGTTCACGGGTGGCGAGGATGGCTTGCAGGGCGTGCCAAAAGGCAAGGCGCTCGGCTTTATCGACCTCTCCAATGACGTAAATATGTATTTCTTCGTGCTGGTCATTGCCATCGCCGGCTATGCGCTGATCAACCGCACCATCCATTCGCCTTTTGGCCAGGTCCTCAAGGCGATCAAGGAAAACGAGCCGCGCGCCATCTCGCTGGGCTTTAACGTCGACCGCTACAAGCTGATGGCTTTTGTGCTGTCGGCCGCGCTGGCGGGCCTGGCAGGCGCGACCAAAACGGCCATGATGGGTTTCGCCACGCTTACCGATATCAACTGGACCATGTCCGGGCTGGTGATTTTGATGACCTTGGTGGGCGGCATGGGAACGCTGACCGGACCGATCATCGGCGCCGTCATCATCATCTCGCTGGAAGAGAAAATGGGCGAAATCGGCGCTTACCTCGCTACCCATACCGGCGTCGAGTGGTTCAACACCCTGGGCGAATCGGTCGGCATGGTGACCGGACTGATCTTCATCGCCTGCGTGTTGTTGTTCCGTCGCGGCATCGTTGGAGAAATCGGCGCGGCGCTGGCCAATGCAGGGCGCACTAAAAAACCAGCCTGAGAGTCAGCCTGAGCGCCATACAATTGCACCAGGAAATCATCCTGACGAACGGCATTGCGCTCAATGTCGCCAGTGCAGGTCCTCGCACCGGCCGGGTGGTCCTGTTGCTGCACGGCTTTCCTGATACCCATGCCGTGTGGCGCAAGCATACGGCAGCCGCCCCATTGGCGGTCTGGCGCGCCAACTTTGCGCGCAAGGGCAGAGCTGCAGCGGTTCTGCATTACTATCGCGCCAATGTGACGTTGCCAGGAACGGCCCAATGCACACCCTTGCCCGGTCCGATTCTGGCATGTGGGGCGAGGGTGACCCGGCGCTGACCGAAGCGCAGATGCGCGACTCCGCGCGCTATGTTGGCGGCAGCTTTCGGTACGAGCGCATCGAAGGCGCTGCCGGACACTGCTTGCAGCTAACCGAGCCCGACCGCATCAACGCCTTGCTGATCGGCTTTGGCCGCGTCTCTGACGTTCCCTAAATCTTAAAAGGCTGCGGCGTAGATAGCGCGGGCGTCTGTCCGTGTGACCTCGCGCGGATTGTTGCCTAGCAGACGAGTTTGCAGCATTGCGTCGTCCGCCAGGCGGTCCAGGTCGACTTCACTGACACCAACTTGCCGCAGCGTCGTTTGAATCCCTGTAACTGTGGCGATATGCTGCATCGCAACAATCAACGCCTCGGCGCGCGCTTCGATACTTCCCTGCGCATGCGGGGCCACAATGGCCGCCAAGGCCGCATAGTGTTCCATCGCTTCGGGCAAGTTGAAACGCAGCACGTGCGGCAAGACCAGTGAATTCGACAGGCCGTGCGGGACGTGGAAGATGCCGCCGATCGGGTAGGCCAGCGCGTGCACGGCGGCGACGGGCGCGTTTGAAAATGCCTGGCCGGCAAAATAGGCGCCCAGCAGCATGTTCTGGCGCGCGGCCAAGTTGGCGCCGTCTTCGCATGCGGTGAGCAAGTTGGCCGACAGCAGTGTCAGTGCCTGGCGCGCCAGCAGGTCGGACAGGGGATTTTTCTTGTGGCGGCTGGTGAACGCTTCGATGGCATGAACCATGGCATCGATGCCCGTTGCGGCCGTGACCAGGGGCGGCAAGCCCAGCGTGAGGGTCGCGTCCAGTACGGCCAGGTCCGCATACAGCTGCGCCGACACGACTCCTATCTTGCTGGTCTCGCCTGTGGTGACGATGGCGATGTTGGTGACCTCGGACCCCGTGCCAGCAGTGGTTGGCACCTGCACCAGCGGCAGGCGCGATCCCTTGACATTGCCGATGCCGTAAATGTCGGACAGTTGCTGGGTGCTTGCCGCCAGTACGGCGATCAGCTTGGCCACATCCATGGAGCTGCCGCCGCCCAGGCCGATGACGATGTCGATGTCTTTGCTGCGCGCAAATTCCACTGCCCGCAAGACCACGTGTTCCGGCGGATCGGCAACCACGTCAGCGTAGATGTGGGCCGTAATGCCCGCTTCCTGCAAGCTGGCTGCGGGCGCCTCGACGAGGCCGGTTTTCAGGAACCCGGGATCGGTGACGATCAGTGCGTGCCGCACCAGTGGGAAGTGTTGCCGCACGTGCTCGCCAAGGTTGGCGGCAGCGCCTGGCTGGGAAACCAGGTGCGGGACGGTGCTGAAGCTAAATGGATTCATGGCGGGAGCGAAGGCTGGTCGGAAGTAAAGCTTACACCAATCTGGCGACGGCGAAAGGCGAGGGCACGCACAAGCGGTTTGCATTTCTTCCGTACAATAGTCGGGCTTGCTGGCGAACGTTTTCTGGGCCTGACGATGATCGATGTTGCTTTACTTGTTGGTGCTGCCTTTCTGGCCGGCTTGGTCGATGCGGTGGTTGGTGGGGGAGGGCTGATCCAGATACCGGTGCTGTTCTCCGTCTTTCCACGTGAAATTCCCGCGACGCTGCTTGGCACCAGCAAGCTGGCCGGGATCTTTGGCACCGGCGCGGCGGCAGTCAACTATGCGCGGCGCGTCCGCGTGGCCTGGAGTGCGGCGGCGCCGGCTGCCGCTGCAGCCTTTGCCCTGTCGTTCGCCGGCGCGTACACGGTAACCAAAGTGCCGGCCGATTTTGTCAGGCTGCTGTTGCCCTGCGTGCTGGTCGCCGTGGCGTTCTATACCTTCAGGAAAAAAGACTTTGGCAGCGTCCATGCACCCGTCCATAGCGGCAATGCCGAACGCTTGCTGGCGATTGGCATGGGCGCGTGCATTGGTTTTTACGATGGCTTTTTCGGGCCCGGTACCGGCAGTTTCCTGATTTTTCTGTTCGTTCGTTTTTTTGGCTTCGATTTCCTCAGCGCTTCGGCGGCAGCCAAGATCGTTAATGTCGCGTGCAACTTTTCGGCGCTAATATGGTTTGGTTACAGCGGCCATCTTATGTGGCGGATTGGTCTGTTGATGGCCGTGTGCCAGGTAGCCGGCTCGCTGGTCGGCACGCGGCTGGCGATCAAGCACGGCAGTGCCTTCGTGCGCAAACTGTTCCTTGTGGTCGTTAGCGGGTTGATCGTCAAGACCGGGTTTGATGCCATTTCCAGACTTGGCGTGTGAATTTGTTCCACGTGAAACAATTCTGAACTTCGTTCAAGGATGTTCCACGTGGAACAATGGCGGGGGGACGAGGCCTAAATCTGCCAGTAAAAGAGTTTGTTGGACGAAAAGACTCTATAATCGGGCCTCATATCGTCGCTCCAACATTCCAAATCATGCTATTTCCAACTGAATTTGACGTCATCGTCGTCGGCGGCGGCCACGCCGGCACCGAGGCCGCTCTTGCTTCTGCCCGCATGGGGCAGAAGACTTTGCTGCTTACTCATAATATCGAGACGCTGGGGCAGATGTCCTGCAACCCTTCCATCGGCGGCATCGGCAAGGGTCACCTGGTCAAGGAAGTCGATGCAATGGGTGGTGCGATGGCGATTGCGACCGATGAGTCGGGGATCCAGTTCCGCATTCTGAATTCGTCCAAAGGTCCCGCTGTGCGCGCCACGCGCGCCCAGGCCGACCGCATTCTGTACAAGCAGGCCATTCGCTCGCGCCTGGAAAACCAGCCCAACCTGTGGCTGTTCCAGCAGGCAGTCGACGATCTGATGCTCGAGGGCGACCGCGTCGTCGGCGCCGTCACGCAAATCGGCCTGCAGTTTCGCGCGCGAGCGGTTGTGCTAACGGCCGGCACTTTTCTCGATGGGAAGATTCATGTTGGCCTGCAAAACTACTCGGCAGGGCGCGCCGGCGATCCGCCGGCCATCTCGCTCTCGGCCCGCTTGAAGGAAATGAAGCTGCCGCAAGGCCGGCTGAAAACGGGCACGCCACCGCGCATTGATGGCCGCAGCATCGATTTTTCGCAGATGCTCGAGCAGCCGGGCGACCTTGATCCGGTGCCCGTGTTCTCGGTCATGGGCAAGCGCGCGATGCACCCACGCCAAGTGCCGTGCTGGGTGACGCACACGAATGCCCAGACGCACGACATCATCCGCGCCGGCCTGGACCGTAGCCCGATGTATACGGGCGTGATCGAAGGCGTCGGTCCCCGCTATTGCCCGTCGATCGAAGACAAGATCCACCGCTTCGCCGGCAAGGATTCGCACCAGATATTCCTTGAACCGGAGGGCTTGACCACCAACGAGTTCTATCCAAACGGAATTTCAACGAGTCTGCCATTCGACGTACAAATTGCGCTGGTGCGCTCGATGAAGGGTATGGAAAACGCCTTCATCATCCGCCCCGGCTACGCCATCGAATACGATTATTTCGACCCGCGCGGGCTGAAAATGTCGCTGGAAACAAAGGCGGTACAAGGCTTGTTTTTCGCCGGCCAGATCAACGGCACCACCGGTTACGAGGAAGCTGCGGCCCAGGGCATGCTAGCAGGAATCAATGCGGCGCTGCTGACCAAGGGAGAATCGGCCTGGGTCCCCGGCCGCTCCGAAGCCTACCTGGGCGTACTGGTGGACGACCTAACCACGCAGGGCGTGGCCGAGCCGTACCGCATGTTCACCAGCCGCGCCGAGTTCCGCCTGTCGCTGCGCGAAGACAACGCGGACATGCGCCTGACCGAAATCGGCCGCAAACTCGGCTGCGTCGGCGACGCGCAGTGGGAAGCGTTCGAACGCAAGCGCGAGGCTGTTGCTGTGGAACTTGAGCGCCTGCGCAGCACCTGGGTAAATCCGCGCATTCTGGCGGCAACAGAGTCAGAGCGCGTGATCGGCCAGAGCATCGAGCGAGAATATTCGCTGGCCGACTTGCTGCGCCGTCCGGGCGTGGAATATGAAAAGCTGATGACGATGGCCGGCATGGAAGGGCAGGCCCTGGCCGGTCCGGGCGTGGAAGACGCTGCCGTGCGCGAACAGGTGGAGATCCAGCTCAAATACGCGGGTTACATCGACCGGCAGGCAAAAGAAGTCGAGCGTCACGATCACTATGAAAACCTCAAGCTGCCCGAGTCCTTCAACTACCTGGAGATCGGCGCCTTGTCGTTTGAAGTGCGCCAAAAGCTCGACAAGCAGCGCCCCGAAACGCTGGGCCAGGCATCGCGAATTTCCGGCGTCACACCGGCCGCCATTTCGCTGTTGCTGGTACATCTAAAAAAGCGCGGTGCAAAAGGTTTTGCCACCCTCAACGAGGAGTTGGCGCAATGACGTTTTTCGACCGGCCCAAGCTGGCGCCGATCCTGGCCGACGGTGTCAAAGAACTTGGACTCAATTTGGATGGCAAGCAGCGCGAACAATTGCTCGACTATCTCGCGCTCTTGTTCAAGTGGAACAAGGTGTACAACCTGACGTCAGTGCGCGACCCGATGCAGATGATGACGCACCATTTGCTGGACTCGCTTGCGGCAGTGTCCGCGTTTGCTGGTGCGCGCAATGTGCTCGACGTCGGGGCAGGGGGCGGCTTGCCGGGCATGGTACTGGCCATTGCCTGTCCGGCGATGACAGTGGCGATGATCGACACCGTGCACAAGAAGACTGCTTTTCTGACGCAAGTGAAAGCCGAGCTGGAGTTGGCCAACGTCGCAGTGCATACGATGCGGGTCGAACAGCTGCAGGTGAGCGACAAATTTGACGTCATCACTTCGCGCGCCTTTGCCGACTTGTCGGATTTCGTCAATTGGTCAGGCCACTTGCTGGTGGAGGGCGGTCAATTCATCGCATTAAAGGGCACGGCGCCTCCCGAGGAGCAGGAAAGACTGCCAAAACAGTGGAAAGTGACGAAATTGGTCCCTTTGCGGGTGCCAGGACTGGATGCGGAACGACATCTCGTATTTATCCAGAAATCAAAGTAAATAATATAAACCGTATAAATGGTTTATACCAAATATACTAAATAAATCAATTATACGATTTTTATAGTATAAACGGTATAAACAGTAATTGTTGCGTCCACGATAAGAAGATACATGGCCAAAATATTTTGCGTAGCAAACCAAAAAGGCGGCGTCGGTAAGACTACTACCAGCGTCAACCTGTCGGCAGGGCTGGCAAAGCTCAATCAGCGCGTGCTGCTGGTCGACCTGGACCCGCAGGGAAATGCCACCATGGGCGCCGGCATCAACAAGGCGGGCCTGAAGGCGTCCACGTACGAAGTGCTGCTGGGCGAGGCTGACGTGAACACTGCGCGCCAGCGGTCCGAAGCAGGGCGCTTTGACGTGCTGCCGTCGAACCGCGAACTGGCCGGCGCCGAAGTCGAAATGGTGGAACTGGAAAACCGCGAACGGCGTCTGAAGGATGCGCTGGCCGTAGTGGACCAGGAATACGATTTCATCTTGATCGACTGCCCGCCCGCGCTGTCGATGCTCACCCTCAACGGCCTGTGCGCCGCGCATGGCGTCATCATCCCCATGCAGTGCGAGTATTACGCGCTGGAAGGCTTGTCGGATCTGGTCAACACGATCAAGAAGGTGCACGCCAACCTGAACCACGACCTGAAGATCATTGGCCTGCTGCGCGTAATGTTCGATCCGCGCATGACGCTGTCGCAGCAAGTCTCGGCCCAGCTCGAAGAACACTTTGGCGACAAGGTATTCGAAACCATCATCCCGCGCAACGTGCGCCTGGCCGAAGCACCGTCGTACGGCATCCCCGGCGTGGTGTTCGATCCCGCGTCCAAGGGTGCGCAGGCGTACATCGCCTTTGGCGCCGAGATGGTCAAACGCATCAAGACAATGTAATTAGAAGAGAATTCAGAAAGTAACCCGAATCATGGCAACCAAAAAACTCAAGGGGCTGGGCCGCGGCCTCGAAGCACTGCTCGGTGGCGACGGCGAGATGAACACGGCCGACGCCGGCACGCCATCGTCGCTGCCGGTGGTTCAACTACAGGCCGGCAAATACCAGCCGCGTACGCGTATGGACGAGGGCGCGCTGGCTGAACTGGCCGCGTCGATCAAAACGCAGGGCATCATGCAGCCGGTGCTGGTGCGGCCGGTGGGCAAGGACACGCTGACCGGCGCCATCAAGTACGAGATTATCGCCGGCGAGCGCCGCTTCCGCGCGGCCCAGCTGGCAGGCCTGGAGACGATACCGGTGCTGGTACGCGATGTGGACGACCAGGCCGCCGCTGCGATGGCGCTGATCGAAAACATCCAGCGCGAGGATTTGAACCCGCTGGAAGAAGCGCAGGGCATTCACCGCCTGATCTCGGATTTCAGTTTCACGCACGAGCAGGCGGCCACGGCGGTGGGGCGTTCGCGCAGCGCCGTGTCGAATTTGCTGCGCCTGATGAACCTGGCGGCGCCGGTGCAGACCATGCTGATGGCCGGCGACATCGACATGGGCCACGCGCGCGCCTTGCTGGCGGTCGATTCAGCCAGCCAGATCAACCTGGCCAACCAGGTGGTGGCCAAACGCTTGTCGGTACGCGAGACCGAAAAGCTGGTAACGCGCGCGATGGAAGAGCAGGCCAATCCGCCGAGCGCGCGCCAGAAAGAAAAATCCGGCGATATCGTCCGCCTCGAGGAAGAGCTGTCCGACAAGCTCGCCACGCCGGTTTTGTTCAAGATGGGCGCCAAGGGCAAGGGGCAGATGATTATTGATTTTGCCGATCTTGATATTCTTGACGGCGTCTTGGCGCGCTTGCGGGCGTAATTCCCGTCCATCGCGGCGCGTGGCGGATTGCGCGTGCCGCTTATCCGCCCTACTATTGACCCGGGCGAGTAGGGCAGATTAGCGAATGCGCATTCGGCCACGCGCCGCCCGGAACGCCCCCGGTAGGGCGGATAAGCGCCAGCGCCATCCGCCATGCTCCGCCCGGGACGCTACCCGGTAGGGCGGATAAGCGCCAGCGCAATCCGCCAAGCTCCGCCCGTGACGCTCCCTGGTACGGCGAACAAGCCCATTCCGCCAAGCTCCGCCCGTCGCGCCACCCGGTAAGGCATGCAAGCGCACGCCCAATCCCCATGCGCCTTCCGCAACGTCCCATGCCTGTCTTACACGAACATTACCGCCCCGAATTAGTGCGAAAGCTCGAATAATTCGTGGTTTTTGGACACGAACGGGCTCTGCCGCGGTGCAGCAACGTTTGACGCACATGCGTATATCGCCTTATAATCCCGCTGATTCACGTAATCCCAACACCCGAAACAGAATCCAAACGACTGGCGCGAAGAAGAAAACATGCTGCGCATAGTCTCCCTGCAATTGATGGCAACAGCAGTCGCCGGCGTCATCGCTGCCCTGCTGGGGGGATGGCCTGCGATGTTTTCGGCGGTGTTCGGCGGCTTATGTGCAGTAGTGCCCAATGCCCTGTTTGCGCTGCGCCTGTTTTCATCGGCACAGCGGGGCGCTGCAAATCCGATGACGTTCATGATCGGTGAGTTTATAAAGATTGCACTAACGGTGACGCTGCTTGGCGTGACCGCATGGCTGTACCGCGATTTGAACTGGCTTGCATTAATCTGCGGCTTCATCGTGGCACTAAAAAGTTACATCATTTTATTGTTTAGGCAGACATGACAACAGCGACAGAACACGTGGCAGCGGCCGCCGCTCACGCGCCGACCTCCGGCGAGTACATCAAGCACCACCTGGGTCACATGCGTTCGACGACCCAAGTCGATATCGTCGACTTCTCGGTGATTAACTACGACACCATCTTCTGGTCGGTGGCGATGGCGCTGGTCACCTGCCTGATTTTGTGGGCAGTGACGCGCCGCGTCACCTCCGGCGTGCCGTCGCGCTTCCAGGGTGCGATCGAATCGATCGTGGAACTGGTCGACAACCAAGCCAAGGCCATCGTCCATGGCGACCGCAGCTTTATCGCCCCGATGGCGCTGACCGTGTTCTTGTGGGTCGCGCTGATGAACTCGATGGACTTCCTGCCGGTCGACCTGTTTGCCACCATCTTCCGCGCGCTGGGCATCCACGGCGCACATGGCGAGCCCTTCTTCCGCGTGGTCCCGACCGCCGACTTGAACGGCACCTTCGGCATGGCCCTGGTCGTATTTGGCGCAATGATTTTTTACAACCTGAAGATCAAGGGTCTGGGCGGCTTCATTCATGAGCTGTTCACTGCACCTTTCGGCGCCCATCCGGCACTGTGGATCTTCAATTTTGGTCTGAACCTCATCGAATTCGCAGCAAAAACCGTCTCGCTCGCAATGCGACTGTTCGGCAACATGTTTGCTGGCGAACTGATCTTCTTGCTGATCGCGCTGCTGGGCGCTACCTGGGTCGGTTTCACCGCCCAAAGCGTCGCACTGGCCGGTCTGCACGTTGCGCTGGGTTCAGTCTGGGCTATCTTCCACATTCTGATCGTGTTCTTGCAGGCGTTTATTTTCATGATGCTCACGCTGGTGTATATCGGCCAGGCTCACGAAGGTCACTAAAAACGCAGCATCGTAGTTGGCAGGTTTTCGCAGTATCTTGATTTTTTAATTTTTCAATTTTTTATATTTAGGAGTTTTCATGACTAACGTCGCTATGGTTGCACTGGCTTGCGGTTTGATTATTGGTTTGGGCGCGATCGGCGCATGTATCGGCATCGGTATCATGGGCGGCAAGTTCATCGAAGCTTCGGCACGTCAGCCTGAACTGATGAACACGCTGCAAACCAAGATGTTCCTGTTGGCTGGTCTGATCGACGCTGCATTCCTGATCGGTGTTGGTATCGCAATGATGTTTGCGTTCTCCAACCCGTTCACCGGCTAAGCGCTGATTCTCAATAGCCGGGCACGCGTTCTTGCCTGCCCGGCGTATGTCATTCTGAGAAGGAAAATGCTGTGAATTTAAATTCTACGATGTTCGTGCAAGCCATCGTGTTCCTGATCCTGGCCTTTGTTGTTTCGAAGTTCTTCTGGCCACCGATCATTGGCGCACTGGATGCACGTGCTAAAAAAATTGCTGATGGTTTAGCTGCTGCCGATCAGGGCAAGCTGGCCATGGCTGCCGCAGAAAAGCGCGTACAGGCTGAACTGGCCGGTGCCCGCGACGAAGGTCAAAAGCGCATCGCTGACGCTGAAAAGCGCGCCCAGATGATCGCCGACGAAATCAAGGCAAACGCCCAGGCTGAAGCGAATCGCATCATCTCGCAAGCTAAAGCCGATGCTGACCAGCAAGTAACCAAGGCGCGCGAAGAATTGCGTTCCCAGGTTGCCGGTCTGGCCGTCAAAGGTGCTGAGCAGATCCTCAAGCGCGAAGTGAACGCAGCGGCTCACGCCGACCTGTTGTCGCAACTGGCTGTCGAGCTGTAATCATGGCGGAACTCGCAACCGTCGCCCGTCCTTACGCCGAAGCCGTGTTTCGCGTCGCCCAAACCGGCGACATGGCTGCCTGGTCTACCCTGATCGACGAACTGGCGCAAATTGGCGCCAATGCCGACGTCAAGGATTTTGCCCGCAATCCGAACGTGACCGAGGCGCAAGTGCTCGACGCGTTCGCATCGCTGGTGAAAGCCCCGTTGACCGCTGAAGCGACCAACTTCGTCATGATGTTGATCGAAAACGGCCGTGTGGCATTGCTGCCTGAAATCGGCGCCCAGTTCGCTGTGCTGAAAAACGCGCAGGAAGGTGCCGCCGATGCTCACATCACGAGCGCGTTCGACATCTCGGCCGAGCAGGTCGCAGACCTCGTAAAGACGCTGGAAAAGAAATTTGGCCGCAAGCTTAACCCGACCGTGACAGTGGATTCTTCGCTCATCGGTGGTGTGCGCGTGGTCGTTGGTGATGAAGTGCTCGATACCTCGGTACGCGCCAAGCTGCAACAGATGAACGTTGCGCTCGCGTCGTAAGACATTCGCATTTCAAGCCGGCGCCTTCGCCCCTTGCTCTACGCATCAAGAAACTATTAGGAGTTAGCATGCAACTTAACCCATCTGAAATCAGCGAACTGATCAAGAGCCGGATTCAAGGTCTCGAAGGTTCCGCTGAAGTTCGCAATCAAGGCACGGTTATCTCCGTAGCCGACGGTATCTGCCGCATCCATGGTCTGTCGGACGTGATGCAGGGCGAGATGCTCGAATTCCCAGGCAATACGTTTGGCCTGGCAATGAACCTGGAGCGCGACTCCGTCGGCGCCGTTATTCTGGGTGCTTACGAGCACATCTCCGAAGGCGACGTTGTCAAGTGCACCGGCCGCATCCTGGAAGTACCGATCGGTCCTGAACTCAAGGGTCGGGTCGTCAACGCGCTGGGTCAGCCGATCGACGGCAAGGGTCCTGTCAACGCCAAGCTGACCGCCGCTATCGAAAAAATCGCACCGGGCGTGATCGCCCGCCAGTCCGTCTCGCAGCCTATGCAGACCGGCCTGAAGTCGATCGACTCGATGGTACCGATCGGCCGTGGTCAGCGCGAGCTGATCATTGGTGACCGCCAGACCGGTAAATCGGCTGTCGCGATCGATGCGATCATCAACCAGAAGGGCCAGAACATGACGTGTATCTACGTCGCGATCGGCCAGAAGGCATCGACCATCAAGAACATCGTGCGCTCGCTCGAGACGCACGGCGCGATGGAATACACCATCGTCGTTGCAGCGTCGGCTTCCGAGTCGGCAGCGATGCAGTACATCTCCCCGTACTCCGGTTGCGCCATGGGCGAATACTTCCGTGACCGCGGCCAGGATGCACTGATCGTCTACGATGATCTGTCCAAGCAAGCTGTTGCCTACCGCCAGATCTCGCTGCTGCTGCGCCGTCCACCAGGCCGCGAAGCGTATCCTGGCGACGTGTTCTACCTGCACAGCCGCCTGCTCGAGCGCGCAGCACGCGTGAACCCTGATTACGTTGAAAAGTTCACCAACGGCGAAGTCAAGGGCCAGACCGGCTCGCTGACCGCACTGCCGATCATTGAAACGCAAGCAGGCGACGTATCCGCTTTCGTGCCAACCAACGTGATTTCGATTACCGACGGCCAGATCTTCCTGGACACCGCACTGTTCAACTCCGGTGTGCGTCCTGCGATTAACGCCGGTATTTCGGTATCCCGCGTCGGTGGCGCTGCCCAGACCAAGGTCATCAAAAACCTGTCCGGCGGTATCCGTACCGACTTGGCGCAGTACCGTGAATTGGCTGCGTTCGCGCAGTTCGCTTCCGACCTCGATGAATCGACCCGCAAGCAGCTCGACCGCGGTGCCCGTGTTACTGAACTGCTCAAGCAGTCGCAGTACTCGCCGCTGCCGATCTCGCTGATGGCCGTGTCGCTGTTCGCAGTGAACAAGGGTTTCTTCGACGATGTTGAAGTCAAGCGCGTACTGGCTTTCGAAGCCGGCCTGCATGGCTACATGAAGACCAAGCAAGCTGCCCTGCTGTCCAAGATTGAAGAGACGAAACAGCTGGACAAGGATGGCGAAGCTGCCATGGCTGCCGCTGTTGCTGACTTCAAGAAATCCGGCGCATATTAATTGACTGACGGCGCCGCCAGCAGGTAGGGCGGCGCCCGATAGCGCATAAGGGGTAAGGACTCATGGCATCAGGCAAAGAGATACGAGGCAAGATCAAGAGCGTAGAAAATACGAAGAAGATCACGAAGGCGATGGAAATGGTCGCCGCATCGAAAATGCGCAAAGCGCAAGATCGCATGCGGGCAGCCCGTCCCTACAGTGACAAGATTCGTAATATCGCCGCCAATCTTGCTGGCGCGAATCCGGAATACACGCACCCGTTCATGGCGCATGCCAAGACCGTGCAAGCAAAAGCAGTTGGCTTCATCGTCGTCACGACCGACAAGGGTCTGTGCGGCGGCATGAACACCAACATTTTGCGGATGGTGACGCAAAAAACGCGCGAGCTGGAAACAGCTGGCAACAAGGTTGAAGCAGTTGCCATTGGCAACAAGGGTTTGGGTTTTATGAATCGGGTTGGTGTCCGGGTCGTGTCGCATGCGATTCAGATCGGCGACACCCCGCACCTGGAAAAGTTGATCGGACCTGTCAAGGTCATGCTCGACGAGTACCAGGAAGGCAAGCTCGACGCAGTCTACATCTGCTACACCAAGTTTATCAACACGATGAAGCAAGAACCGATCGTGCAGCAATTGCTGCCGCTGTCGGCCGACAAGTTAGAAGGCGACAAGGGGAATCACTCTTGGGACTATATCTACGAGCCGGAAGCGCAAACCGTGATCGATGAACTGCTGGTGCGTTATGTAGAAGCACTGGTGTACCAGGCGGTTGCTGAAAATCTGGCGTCCGAGCAATCGGCGCGGATGGTCGCGATGAAAGCGGCAAGCGACAACGCCGGTAGTGTTATCGGTGAACTGAAGCTGGTCTACAACAAGACCCGCCAGGCTGCGATTACCAAAGAACTCTCCGAGATCGTCGCCGGTGCGGCAGCGGTCTAACCCGTTTTTAAATATATATAGAAGGAACGAACATGGCTGATGGCAAAATCGTTCAGTGTATTGGCGCTGTTGTTGACGTTGAGTTTCCACGCAACGCAATGCCTAAGGTTTTCGACGCACTGAAAATGGCAGGCTCCGAACTGACCCTGGAAGTACAGCAGCAGCTGGGCGACGGCATTGTCCGTACCATTGCACTGGGTACCTCCGACGGCTTGCGTCGCGGCATGGCAATCCAGAACACCGGCAAGCCAATCATGGTACCGGTCGGCAAGGCTACCCTGGGCCGTATTCTGGACGTGCTGGGCAACCCGATTGACGAATGCGGTCCTGTATCGCACGAGCAAACCGCATCGATCCACCGCGTGGCCCCTGCGTACGACGAACTGTCGCCATCGCAAGAGCTGCTGGAAACCGGCATCAAGGTGATTGACCTGGTGTGCCCGTTTGCAAAAGGCGGTAAAGTCGGCCTGTTCGGCGGCGCCGGCGTGGGCAAGACGGTCAACATGATGGAACTGATCAACAACATCGCTAAAGCTCACTCGGGTGTTTCCGTGTTTGCCGGTGTGGGTGAGCGTACTCGTGAAGGTAATGACTTCTACCACGAGATGGCTGATGCCAAGGTTGTCGATCTGGAAAATCCAGAGAACTCCAAAGTAGCGATGGTCTACGGCCAGATGAATGAGCCGCCAGGTAACCGTCTGCGCGTGGCGCTGACCGGCCTGACGATCGCTGAATCGTTCCGTGACGAAGGCAAAGACGTGCTGTTCTTCGTGGACAACATCTACCGCTTCACGCTGGCAGGTACCGAAGTATCCGCACTGCTGGGCCGTATGCCATCGGCCGTGGGTTACCAGCCAACGCTGGCCGAAGAAATGGGCCGTCTGCAAGAGCGCATCACTTCGACCAAGACCGGTTCGATTACTTCGGTGCAAGCCGTGTACGTTCCAGCGGACGATTACACCGATCCGTCGCCAGCAACCACCTTTGCTCACTTGGATTCGACCGTTGCACTGTCGCGTGACATCGCTTCGCTGGGTATCTACCCTGCGGTCGATCCACTCGACTCGACCTCACGCCAGCTGGACCCGCTCGTCGTCGGCCAGGAACACTACGACACCGCGCGCGCTGTCCAGGGCACCCTGCAGCGCTACAAGGAATTGCGTGACATTATCGCGATTCTGGGCATGGACGAATTGGCGCCTGAAGACAAGCTGCTCGTTTCCCGTGCACGTAAGATGCAGCGTTTCCTGTCGCAGCCGTTCTTCGTTGCTGAAGTGTTTACCGGCGCGCCAGGCAAGTACGTTTCGCTGAAAGACACGATCAAAGGCTTCAAGATGATCGCATCGGGCGAACTGGACCACCTGCCGGAGCAAGCGTTCTACATGGTTGGCACGATCGAAGAAGCAATCGAAAAAGCCAAGAAGCTCAACTAAGTAAGAGCCGATAGGACACCTTATGGCAAACACAATTCACGTTGACGTGGTATCGGCCGAAGAGCTCATCTTTTCGGGCGAAGCCGAATTCGTCGCGTTGCCGGGTGAAGCGGGTGAGCTGGGGATTTATCCCAAGCACACCCCGCTGATTACCCGCATCAAGCCGGGTGCTGTACGGATCAAGGTTGTCGGCCGTGACGAAGAAGAGTTCGTCTTCGTCGCCGGCGGCATCCTGGAAGTACAGCCGAACGGTGTGACGGTTCTGGCCGACACCGCAATTCGCGGTCAAGACCTGGACGAAGCAAAAGCAATGGCCGCCAAAAAAGCTGCTGAAGAAAACTTGGTCAACAAGGATTCCAAGGTCGACTACGCGATGGCGCAAGCTGAACTTGCCACGGCGATCGCGCAACTGGCGGCAATCGCCAAGCTGCGCAGCACCAGGCGTTAAGCTGGCAATACATGCAGTACAAGAAAGGCAGCTTCGGCTGCCTTTTTTTATTCGCGGCATCCGATGGCAGCGACACCGTAGTCCTTGCCCAGCATTTTTGTTTAAATGTTTACCAAGGGCATTGTCGGGTACCTCATAATGAGTCGTTATTCTTTCGCTACCACCGCCAAGGCCACCCATGAAATTTGCCGTATTGCCTATCGCGTTAATCTGTCTCCACACCACAGTCGCCAGCGCACAAACGCCGAATGACTGGTCGCTCGTGATACAGCAACAGGGCAAGCAATTCAGTATTCAATCGCCGATCAAACTGAAGAAGGCGCCTTTTGAATTTGTCTTCCAGGGTCCGAACGAGATGGCCTACGGCATCCTGGCGTCCAGCCAATGCGAAGAGCTCGTAGCGCTCAAAACCGAGGCGCAGATCGCAGCAGCAATTCGGCCGACAAATATCGGGGCTGAATCGAACGCCCGGAACGATCGCTTTTTGGTAGTCAATGTAGCTGGGGAAGTCCAATCCGGCGACAACACCGCGCATGTGTGGCGTGAAGACAAGGACAACCAGCAATACAGCTTTCAACGCTACGTACCGACGCCAAAGAGCGGTGCGAGCGCGACACGGGAGGTCACGACGTTTATGTTCCAGACCTCCGACATGATGGCAATGAAGCAGTATCCTGAGCCACGGCTGTGCGTGCTGGTCACAGGATTGCCGCCGGTCGGCCACATGGCCCACGTTAACCCAAAGCTCGTCCAGATTGTCTTCAAGTGATCCCCTCGCCTTGCGAGCAACAGAATATCCCGATCCCGACAGTCCATACCGCGCACGCAAGCAACACCACGGAGCAACCATGATCGATCTTCAGGCAAGCGATATTCGTCCATTCCTCCCTGCGCGGGACTTTGAAATGTCCAAGGCGTTCTATGTCGGTCTGGGTTTTACCATTCCCTGGTCGGACGCCAACATGGCATTGCTGGAAGTGGGCAACCAGCGTTTTTACCTGCAGCGCTATTCGGTCAAGGATTGGGCGGACAACAGCATGCTGCACATTACCGTGGCCGACGCCCAGGCCTGTTACACCCAGATCACCGCGCTGCTGGCCACTGGCAAGTTTCCCGGCGCCCGCGTGGCCGAGCCCAAGCAGGAACAGTACGGCGCACTGGTCACCTACGTGTGGGACCCGAACGGCGTTCTGTTACACCTGGCGCAGTGGGACAAGCAATAGCGGGCGAGAAATGCACGCCGCTCGCAGCACCTGCGTGTACGTTCATCGGTAGAAATCGACTGTCCGTCGCATTGGCGGGGCCATCCTCACGGCGCGGGAATATAGTCAGGGCTGCTTAATTCACACATTAGGGATAGACATGCTCAAACTTTCGCCGCTGTGCCTCGCCGCGCTTTTACTGCTTCAGTTGCCGCTTGCCGCGGTCCACGCCGCACCGGTCGCCGCTGTCGTCGATCAGGCGCTGGCCGCGCGTATCGATGCGCTCGTGGCGCCCTACTACAAGCCGGGCCAGCCGGGAGCGACCCTGATTGTCGTCAAGAACGGCAAAACGCTGTTGCGCAAGGCCTACGGCATGGCGGACGTCGAGCACCAGGTCGCAATGCGGCCTGAGGCCACGCTGCGACTGGGATCGATCACCAAGCAATTCACCGCCGTGGCCATCATGATGCTCGCTGACGAAGGCAAGCTTGCCACAACGGACCCGATCACTAAATTTTTGCCCGACTACCCGACCCAGGGCAAAGTGATCACCATCGAACACTTGCTCACGCATACATCGGGCATTGTCAGCTATACCGGCAAACCGGACTTTCGCACCCAGTCGCTGCGCGACGTGACGGTGCCGCAGATGATCGACTATTTCAAGAATGATCCCATCGAATTTACTCCCGGAACCAAGCACGAGTACAACAATTCCGGCTACTTCCTGCTCGGCGCAATCATCGAAAAGCTGTCGGGACAGTCGTACGCCAAGTTTGTCGAACAGCGTATTTTTATTCCACTAGGCATGACCCACACTGCCTACGAAGGCCATGAGCGCGCCGTCGTGCTGCGCGCCGCAGGACATGAACAAACCCCTGCAGGCTTCGGGCCGAGCCAGCCACTGAGCATGAGCCAGCCCTACGCGGCCGGCTCGCTGGTATCGACCGTGGACGACCTGGCCAAGTGGGATGCAGCCATCAGCGCCGGCACGCTGCTTAAACCAGCAAGCTGGAAACAGGCATTCACCCCCTATATCCTGGCCAATGGCACATCGACCGGCTATGCCTATGGCTGGGCAGTGGGCAAGTTGCGCGGCAGCCAGGCCGTGTCGCACGGCGGGGGCATCAATGGCTTTTCTACTTACGCCGTGCGGCTGCCCGCCGAAAAAGTGTATGTTGCCCTGTTGACCAACAGCGACAGCGGCATGCCGGCGCCAAGTCTGGTGGCGCGCCAGGCAGCGGCCGTGGCCATTGGCAAGCCGTTCCCCGAGTACAAGGCCATTGTGCTGGGCGCGGCCGCGCTCGACGCCTTTGACGGCAGCTACAAGGTGGACGAAAAATCGAGCCGGGTAGTGCGGCGCGAAGGTGATCGCCTGCTCATGCAGCGTACTGGCCGCGGGGCGGTGGAACTTATTCCGTTTTCACCAGACAATTTTTTCGTCAAGGAATCGACCGATACCTTCACCTTCCATCGCAACGCCCAGGGCCAGGTCGACCAGGTCACGCTACATGCTGACGACGCCGACATCGTCTTCCCCAGGACGGGTGCGGCGCCGGCGCCGCGCGTGAGCGTCACGCTCGGCCAAGCCGCGCTCGACACGTTTGTCGGGCGCTACGAGTTAAAGCCAGGTTTTGTCCTGGCGTTGACGCGCGATGGCGATCAACTGTTCGGCCAGGCAACGGGGCAACCCAGGTTGTTGTTGACGCCAGTGTCGCGTACCACTTTTTACGTCAAGGAAATCGACGGCGAGATTCGTTTCGACGCAGGCAATGCCCAGTTGACGCTGCTGCAAGGGGGGCGCGCGGTGGTGGCCAAGCGCCTGTAATGGTCGCCCGCCGCTTTAGCCAGGAGCGGCGTTGGCAGCGAAACGCGAGCGCGGCACCCTCATCACAGCGGCGCCATCTTTCTATCGAGAAATATCGCCACAGGTAAACAATGTCGGCAGGCGTCCAGCTGGGCGCGGCCGCCCACGAAAGCGTATTCATATTGCAACGGATGATGTAATTTTATCTTGCTTGATGAGCAATCTGAACGCACACTGATCCCTTATGTCGAATTGCATCAGGAAATGGGGCGCACATCATGCTATCTCGCTTGCTCAAAAAGTCGCAGCAGCTGGGTCCGGCCTACGGAAAAAAGCCTTATATCAATGCCGAGCAACTGGCGTTTTACCAACGCTTGCGCCAGGCGCTGCCTAATTGCACTGTTTTCCCCGATGTCGCCCTGTCCGCCCTGATCAAACCCCTCGCCGACGATACCCGCCAGTTACGCCAGCAACAGGAAAAACTGGCCGGACGCCGCCTTGCCTATGGCGTGTTCACCGATATGCTCGAATTACTGTGCGTAATAGAACTGACCAGCGCCGGCGAGCAGTCCGAGGAGCGAGCACTCACTCTGGCGTGCCTGCAAGATGCCGGCATCCCTTGTTTTAGTTGGGAGCAAGCAAACTTGCCGTCGCGCGACCAGATTTTGCGGACCATGGCGGCGTTCACCGACATCGCGCCCGCCAGGCTCCAGCCTGCTGCCAACAGCGTCATGCGCAGCGATTTCCCGGCGCCCGACAGTGTCTTGCCGGTGCGCGGCCCGGCGGTTTTCTCGCTGACGGTCGAGGAGCTGCAAAAGCTCACGCCCAACGGCCACGTCAAGGCAGCCTATCCCCACATCTGGGAGCGCATTTGCCTGTTCTGCCCGGAGCCGCGCCATCTTGAGCAGTACCTAAGCTCGCTTTCGCTGCAAGACCGCAGCAGCAAGCGCACGGGCTTTTCGGAAAGCGTGATCGTTGAACTGGCCGACCTGCAAGGCGCCAACGCGCGCTTCATTCCCACCCAGGTCCGCGTGCGCGGGGCCTGGAACGATATCTTCGAAAACCGCTGAGCACCAATAAAGCAGCCGGGGCCGCCTTAACCGCCGGGCTTGCTTGTAAGTTGCGCTCAGAATCACGCCTGAAAACGGCTGCCCGCTGCCGGAAAACGACAGAGCTAGTGTCCGAGAATGGCGCGCGGATTTTAAATTTGCACAACGCTTGTAGCGGTTTTACTATTTTTTTCTTGTGTTAATTGGATAGAAATCGCACACTAACAGCCCATCCATTAGTTAATAAGCCGCCATGCTTTCGCGCCTGCTGAAGAAAAATACGAGTCCTGAAGCTATCCCGGCCTTTACCAAAAAGCCGTTTTTCAGAAGCGAACAAAAGGCGTTCTATGGCCGTCTGAGACGCGCCTTGCCGAAGTGCTATGTGTTTCCCGACGTGGAATTGCGCGCACTGATGACGCCGATTAGCAACGATACCAAGCAGCGCCGCTCGGAAAAGGAATACCTGGTCGGACGCAAGGTCGACTACGCCGTGTTCGACGCCCGCCTGAGCCTGATCTGCGTGATCGAACTGAAGACCGGCGGCGTGATCGACAATACGCCCGGCTCGAACGCCCAGCTGTTCAAGGGCGCCAGCATCAGGCATTTTTGCTGGGACAAGCAAAAGCTGCCGACCAGCGAGCAGATGATGCGCCTGTTCGGTTCAGTGGTGCTGCCGGCCAAAAAAGATACGGCGGCCGGTGCTGCCGTCTCGAACTCGGAGTTTGGCGGCCCGCACAGCGAAGTGATGATGCCGCGCCGCGCCTCGCTGACCATCGAGGCGCTCGAACAGCTGGCCCCGCTCGGACACACCAAGGCGGCCTACCCGCACGTGTGGGAACGCATCCGCATGTTCTGCACCGAGCCGAACCATCTGGAAGACTATCTGCTGTCGCTGTCGATCCAGACCCGCGCCAGCAAGCGCGCCGGCTTCCCGGTCGAAGTGCTGACCGAAATTAACGACATCGAAGCGGCCAACGCCCCCTTCATCACCCGCCTGCCGGAAAAGCCCAGCTGGAACGACGTATTCGCAAACCGCTGAAAGGCTCGAATGTTGAAAGGCTCGCACGTTAAAAGGCTCGCACGTTTTAGCGCTCGAACGTTTATCCGTTCGCGGTTTTGATGGCAAATCTGCTACTCTGGCGATGACTTAACATTAACCAGGGCAAGACGATGAAAACCGTTCCGCAGATTCTCAAGGACAGCAAGACGATTGCCATCGTCGGCCTGTCGACCAACCCCGAGCGCGCCAGTCACGGCGTGGCGCATTACCTGCAGCAGCACGGCTACCGCATCGTGCCCGTCAACCCCACGTATGCGGGGCAGGACATCCTCGGTGAAAAAGTCCACGCCGGCCTGCAGCAGGCGGCCGACGCGCTGGCCGCGAGCGGCGCGCGCATCGACGTCGTCGACTGCTTCCGCAAGTCCGAAGACATGCTGCCGGTGGCGCGCGAAGCGGTGGCCGTTGGCGCCGGCTGCCTGTGGATGCAGATCGACGTGGTCAACCAGGAGGCCGCCGACCTGGCCGCAGGTGCGGGACTCGATGTCGTGATGGACCAATGCATGAAGGTCCAGCATGCAGCGATGCAGTAAGTCAAAGGAGAAAATGTGAAAGCACGTGAACGGTTCAGGGCGGGTGCCGACGTCAAGCTACGCGAAGGCGATGCCGGCAGCACCCCGCTGCGCGACCCCAAGGACCGCGACAAGCTGTCCAAGGACGAGATCAAGCAGCAGGAGCGCGACACCACCGCGCAACTGACGGCGCACATCGCGCAATGCCAGGAGATGCTGTATGCGCAGCGCCAGCGCAAGCTGCTGATCGTGCTGCAAGGGATGGACACGTCCGGCAAGGACGGCACCGTGCGCGCGCTGTTTAGCCAGATCAATCCCATGGGCCTGCGCGGGGTGACTTTCAAGGCGCCCAATCCGCAGGAACTGGCGCACGACTATTTGTGGCGCGTGCACCAGCAAGTGCCCACCAAGGGCGAAATCGCCATTTTCAACCGCAGCCATTACGAAGACGTCCTGATCACCATCGTGCAGGACATGATCGACGAAAAGGAATGCAAGCGGCGCTACGCGCATATCCGCGATTTCGAGCGCATGCTGGCCGAAACAGGGACCGTGATCGTCAAGATCTTCCTGCACATTTCGCGCGACGAGCAGCGCAAGCGCCTGCAGGAGCGGCTGGACGACCCGGACAAGCAATGGAAATTCGACGAGGGCGATCTGGTCCAGCGTCTGAAGTGGGACGACTACCAGCGCGCCTACGAGCGCGCCATCATGGCCACCGATGCCGACCACGCGCCGTGGTACATCATCCCGGCCGACTCCAAAACCCACCGCAATCTGCTGATCTCGACCTTGCTGCTCGAGATCATGCAGGGCTTGAAGCTGTCGTTTCCGGAACCTGATCCGCGGCTGACCAAGATGAAGGTCGTTTGACGAGACCTGCAGCCGCTTTTCCTGGCAACGGGCAGTTGCGCCCGAATTGGCATAGAATGAACCTCCACCTTCGTCATTGCCAGGAATCGCCCATGCTCAACACTTCCGCCATCCTGCGCGCCGCTTTCGGCGCCACCGTCCTGGCCAGCACCTGCGCCATGGCGCAGACACCGGCGCCGGCTGCGCCGGCTGCGCCGGCGGCCCAGGGTTGCCCCGCGTTGCTCAATCAATCCTTCAAGCGCCTGCAGGACGACGCGCCCCAGAACCTGTGCCAGTACGCGGGCAAGGTGGTCCTGGTGGTCAACACCGCCAGCTACTGCGGCTACACCAAGCAGTACGAAGGCCTGGAAAAATTGTATGCAAAATACGGCGGCAAGGGACTGGTCGTCCTGGGCTTCCCGTCCAATGACTTCGGCAAGCAGGAGCCGGGCAATGCCAAGGAAATCGCCGACCTTTGCTACAACACCTACGGCGTCAAATTCCCCATGTTCGCCAAATCCGTAGTCAGTGGCGCCGCCGCCAATCCGCTGCACGCGCAGCTGATCAAGGCCACCGGCGAAGAGCCGAAATGGAACTTCACCAAATACCTGATCGACCGCAAGGGCAAGGTCATCGGACACTTCCCGAGCAAGGTCACGCCGGAAGACGCCAAGCTCGTGGCCAAGGTCGAACAGGCGCTCGGTTCCTAGGTCATGGCCGCCAAACGCGCCATCGGCGCCGACCTGGCCGGCGCCTCGCGCCTCGCGATCGAAGCGCTGACGGGCGTGACCGAGCTGGTCGAAGCGGTGCACATGAATGTACTGAACAAGGCCATCGGCACGGGCGTGGTGCGGCCCGTGGCAGGCGTGACGTCGCTGGTGTACCGCAGCGTCAAGGGCGTCACGCGCCTGGTCGGCGGCTCTCTTGATGCGGTGCTGGCCAGGCTGGTGCCCGACCTTGGCGAACCGGCCGCCTGGGCCGGGCGCGACGCGCTGCTGGCCGCCCTGAATGGCGTGCTGGGTGACCGCCTGGCAGCGAGCGGCAATCCACTGGCAATTCCCATGCGCTTGCGGCAGGGCGGCAAACCGCTCGCGCTGCATGCCCTCGCCGCGCCGTCGGGGCGCATCCTGGTGCTGGCCCACGGCCTGTGCATGAATGACCTGCAGTGGCAGCGCGACGGCGTCGACCACGGCGCCATGCTGGCCGCCGAAGGCGGCTACACGAGCGTCTACCTGCACTACAACAGCGGGCGCCACATCTCCGTCAACGGACGCGAATTCGCGCAGCAACTGCAGGCGCTGGTCGATGGCTGGCCGGTGCCGGTGGCCGAACTCGTCATCCTTGGCCACAGCATGGGCGGCCTGCTGGCGCGCAGCGCCTGCCATTACGCTGCTCAGGCAAAGCAGGGCTGGCTTGGCCACCTGAGCAAAATGGTTTTTCTCGGCACGCCGCACCTGGGCGCCCCACTTGAACGGGGCGGCAACTGGGTTCACCTGTTCACCGATCTGTCAGCCTACAGCGCGCCGTTTTCGCGTCTGGCCAAAATCCGCAGTGCCGGCATTACCGACCTGCGCCACGGCAGCGTGCTCGATGACGACTGGGATGGCCAGGACCGGTTTGCGCATGGCACGCCGCTGCCGCAGCATGTGCCGCTGCCGGAAGGGGTGCGCTGTTATGCGCTTGCGGCCACCATCGGCAAGCGCGAAGGCGACCTGGCCGACCGTTTGCTGGCGGGCGATGGCCTGGTGCCTGTATCGAGCGGTCTGGCCGAGTCCGACGATCCTGCTCGCAGCCTGGCGTTTGAGCGGCATGTGGTGTACCAGACCAATCACATGCAGCTGCTGTCGTCCCCGCAAGTGAGCGAGCGCCTGCTGGCGTGGCTTTAAGCGCCCGTCGCCAACGCAAATCCTTCGTCGATCCAGCCGGTCACGCCACCCGCCATCATCTTGACCGGCTTGCCAAGCTTGGCCAGGCGAATCGCCGCGCGCGCCGCGCCGTTGCAATGCGGGCCGGCGCAATACGTGACGAAGAGCGTGCCTGGCGAAAATTGTTCAAGCCTCGATCCGATGATTTTGCGCTGCGCCATATCGACCGCTCCCGGCACATGGCCGGCGGCGAATTTCTCGCTGCCGCGCACGTCGAGCAGCACGAAGTCAGGCTCGCCGCAGTGCAGGCTGTGGTGCACATCCCAGCAATCGGTCTCGAAGGCGAGGCTGCTCTGGAAATGGGCCAGCGCGGCGGCGCTGGGCGCTGGTGGGACTTCGGTGACGATGGACATGGTGGAGCTCCGTGGTTGGCGAGTTCTCATTGTCGTGCGCCTGCGCCTGGGCCGGCAGTGGCGCAAACGCCATTGTGCGGTAAGATCGCGCCATGAAAAAGCATCTTGTCGTTGTCCTTGCCTATGACCGCCTGTGCACCTTCGAGTTCGGCTGCGCGGTGGAACTGTTCGCGCTCGAGCGTCCCGAGCTTGGCGTCGAGTGGTACCAGTTCGCCGTGTGCGCGATCGAACCCGGACCAATCCGCGCCGCCGGCGGTATCACCATCGTTGCCCCGCATGACGCCACGCTGCTGGCGCTGGCCGACACCATCGTCATTCCCGGCTGGCGCGATGCCGACGAAGCGCCGCCGCCGGCCTTGCTGCAGCAGCTGCGCGACGCACACGCGCGCGGTGCGCGCCTTTGCTCGATCTGTTCGGGCGTCTTCATTCTGGCCGCCGCCGGCCTGCTCGATGGCCAGCGCGCCACCACGCACTGGCGCTACGCCGACAAGCTGGCCCGCCGCTATCCGGCCATCGATGTGCAGAGCGACGCTTTGTATGTCGATGCCGGCCAGCTGATTACGTCGGCCGGGTCGGCCGCGGGGCTCGACATGCTGCTGCATCTGGTGCGGCGTGACTATGGCGCGCATGTGGGCAACCTGGTGGCGCAGCGGCTGGTGGTGCCGCCGCATCGCGAGGGCGGCCAGGCGCAATTTCTGCCGCGCCCCATGGCCCATGACGAGAAAGGGCGGCTGACCCGCTTGATGGATTGGGTGCGCAGCCATCCGGCCGAGCGGCATAGCGTGGCCAGCATGGCCAGCCGCGCGGCAATGAGTGTGCGCACCTTGCAGCGCCAGTTCCAGGAAGCGACCGGGTTCGGGCCGGCGCAGTGGGTCACGCGCGAGCGCATTGCGCTTGTGAAGGATTTGCTCGAGACCAGTGAACTGCCGCTGGCGCTATTGGCCGAGAGGGCGGGGTTTGGGTCGGAGGAATCGCTGCGGCATCATTTTAGGCGGCTGACGTTGACCACGCCCGCGGCCTATCGGCGCCAGTTTGCCGAGGCCAGCGCTGTGTAGCTTGGACAAGGCCGAAGGCGCCTGGGTGGCCCCTTTTTTGACAAGCGCCGAGACGCGCAATGCGGGCGGCCTGCTCTCTTCGGCGCTACAGTGTGGCGGGAATCGCGCCTCTGAGGGAATTGCACACGATGATGCGGGTGGCGCGGGCGAACATCGCTTTCGTGATCACGCGCTCCTCTGCCTGCCACGCGGGGTCGGCCAGCATGGCGGCGCGCATGATCCCGGGCAGCACGCCCGCCGACAGGGGCGGCGTGCACCATACCCCGTCCAGCATCACGAACACATTGCTGCGCCCACCCTCGGTCAGCTCACCGCGCTCGTTGAAGAACAGGCAGTCGAAGCCGCCGCGCGCCTCCGCCTCGCGCCACGCCGCGTCGTAAAGCGCGCGCACACTGGTCTTGTGGCGCAAGAAAATATCGTCCGCACGGGTGACATGGTCGCTGACGAATACCTTCACCGGCCCGGCCGGAACGATCAGCGCGCCGCTGCAGATGGCCAAGCTCCCATCGGGCCCCAGCCCCAGGCGCAGCCGGAACAGTGCGCCCGGCGCAAACTGCGCGCATGCGCCTTCCAGCGCCTCTCGGGCCTTTTCCACCTCGAACGGGTAGCCGAAATAACGCGCCGACGCCTGCATGCGCGCCAGGTGCGCCTGCACGCGCGCGCACCCGTTCACGCTGGCCTGCATCGTCTCGAAGATCTCGAACTCGTTCGCCAGCCCCGTCAAGAAGCGCGCCTTGAGCTGGCATTCCGCGTATTCGTCCTGCGCGTCGCTGTCGAACACAATGCCCGCGCCCACGCCCATTTCGCCGCGCCGCGCGCCGCCTTGTTCGCTCTGCAGTGCAAGCGTGCGGATCGGCACCGACAGACAAAAATCACCCACGGCCTGCTCCTGCCCGGACGGGTCGAACCAGCCAATTGCGCCGGTGTAGAGGCCGCGCGCGGCCGGTTCAAGCTCGCCGATGATCTCCATCGTGCGCCGCTTGGGCGCGCCGGTGATCGAGCCGCACGGGTACAGCGCTGCGAACACTTCGGCCAAGGTGACGCCGGGCCGCAGCTGCGCGCGCACGGTCGACGTCATCTGCAGCACGCTGCTGTAGCGCTGCACGTCGAACAGCGCCGGCACCTGCACGCTGCCGGTGAGCGCAATGCGCCCCAGGTCATTACGCAGCAGGTCGACGATCATCACATTTTCGGCGCGGTTCTTGGCATCTGCGGCCAGCGCGGCGGCGCGGCGCGCGTTCTCGGCCTCGTTGTCGCTGGCCGGGGCGGTGCCTTTCATCGGCCGCGTCACCAGTTCGCCGCCGGCGTGGCGCACGAACAGTTCGGGCGACAGCGACAGGATGGCGCCGCCGTCAGGCAGGCCGACCAGCGCGCCATACGGCACCGGCTGGCGCGCGCGCAGCCGCGCATACAGCGCATGCGGCGAGCCGAAGGCGTCAAAACGCAGCCGGTACGTGTAGTTGACCTGGTAGGTGTGTCCAGCTTCGATGTAGGCGTGGATGGCGCCGAGTGCGCGCGTGAACTCGGCCTGGTCGATATTCGCATGCACGTTGGCGATGCCGGCCGGGGCTGCGCCGGCGCCGGCAGCTGACTCCAGCCACGCCTTCACTTCAGACGGGGACAGGTGCGTGCACTGTTCGAACAGCAGCACTTGCGCCAGCGGGCCTGGCAGCGGATGGGCGTCAAGCCCCATCAGGTGGCAGCCCAATTCATACGTCAGTAGCGGCACTGCGAACAGGCCGCGCTGCAAGGCCGCCTGCATCTCGGCCAGCAGCTGCGGCCAGCCGGCGCCGTCATGGCAGGCGAGGGTGCCGGCATGCGCGCTGTACAGGCGCGAGCGCGCGTGGCGCGGGTCGAACGCGCTGGCGTCGTCCAGCAGGGCAAAGCAGGCGCTCATTGCGGGCAGCATCGGGTGGCGAGCATTAGGCGGCGAGCATCAGGTGGCGAGCATCAGGCGGCCAGCATGAGCGCCAGGTGCAGCGCGCTGCCTTCGCCCGGCTGGTGCCGAAAGCCGCTCTTGGCAAAGCGGTGCCAGCGGCCTGTCACGTAGCTCACCAGCAGGCCCGCGCGCGCGGTCACGTCGGCTTCCTGGCCGTGGCCCTGGGTGACGGCCAGGCGCAGCGACTGCTTGCAGGCCAGTTCCACCTTGTCGTAGAACTGGTTCATGCGCAGCTGCAGGCGTTCGTCTTCGCCCACCAGCGCGTCGCCGATCAATACCCGCGTCATGCCCGGGTTGTTGGTGGCAAAGCTCAGGAGCATCTGCAAGGTCGCATGCAGCTGGTCGACGCCGCCCGCTTCGCGCTCCGCGATCTGGTTGATCAGACCGAACACGCTCGACTCGATAAAGTCGATCAAGCCTTCGAACATCTGCGCTTTGCTGGCGAAGTGGCGGTACAGCGCGGCCTCCGATACCTCGAGCCGCCGGGCCAGCGCCGCGGTGGTGATTTTTTCGCCCTTGGGCTGCTCCAGCATCGCCGCCAGGGCCTGGAGGATTTGGAGTTTGCGCTGACCCGGCTTGGTGCTTGCCATGTAATCTCGATGGTGAAGGGGGAGGGATCTTCAGTTGCTACTTCAGTTTCAACTTCAGTTTCAACTTCAGTTTCAACTTCAGCGCAGCCGGTGCAGACGGGCAGGCAGCTGGCGTAACGATTTTACTTTGACATCCACAAATGCGGGGCGCTTTCGCATCCGGGGCAAGATGGCGCTGCCGATCGGGTCGCTCATCTGCAGGTACTGCGTGACCCACACGGTGCGCAGCCCGACTTGTTTGGCGCTGCGCAGGTTGGCCAGCGTGTCTTCGACCAGGATGCAGCGGCGCGCGCTGGCGCCATGCTTGCGCATCAGGCGGCGCAGCATCAGCTTGGACGGCTTGGGCCGCAGCTGGCCGTGCACGCGCATGTCTTCGATGGCGATGTGGTGGCTGAAGTGCCGTTGCAGGCCGAGGTGGCGCAGCACTTCGCGCGAATAGCGCGTCGGCGCATTGGTCAGCAGGATTTTGCGGCCGGGCAGGCGCCTGAGCATGCGGCCCAGGCCACGCTCGAAGCGCATTATGGCGCGCAGGTCGGCCAGGTCATGGGTCTGGTGCAGAAAATCGGCGGCGCTGACGTTATGATGCTTGATCAGGCCGAGCAGCGTGGCGCCGTAGCGCTTCCAGTAACCGATGCGCGCCGCGTCGACCGCCGCCTGGCTGGCCTCGGTCACGCCGTCGCCCAGCAAGCGCGCGATAAAGGTGTTCATGTTGGCGCTGATGCTGGGGAAGATCGCGTGCGAGGCGTCGTGCAGGGTATTGTCCAGATCAAACAGCCACAGGGGGGGGGACGCGGTAATATTCGGCACAGGTTACGCTTTAGGCAAAGATTGTTCATCAAGGAAATTGCATGCGACGTCAGATTATAGTGGTGTTCTTCAGTCTGCTCTGCCTGGCGCTGCCGCCGACATGGGGCGCGGACCGCGGAGCGTTGTTCAAAGTCACCGCGTATAACCACACCATGTATCTATTTGGCACCATGCATGTCGGCACGCCGGAATTTTACCCGCTCGAGCCGCGCATTGCCGATGCCGTCAAGGGCGCGTCGACACTGGCCCTCGAAATCGATCCGGGCCTGGATCCGGCCATCGCCGCCCACGCGCTCAAGACGTACGGCATGACCATCCCCGGCGCCACCCGACAGGCCCTGGCGCCGGCCATGCGCGCCCGGCTCGACCGCGCGCTGGCCAAGGCCCACATCGATCCCGAAGCGGTGGTGCCGCTCAAACCGTGGCTGGTGGCCACGGTGCTTGCCATGGCCGAGTACGCCCGCCAGGGTTACCGCACCGACCTGTCGGTCGACGCCCACCTGGCCCAGCTGGCGCGTGCAAGCAAGGTGCCGGTGGTGGGTCTGGAGTCGGCCGGCTCGCAAATGAGCTTGTTCAATCGCCTGACCATGGCCGAGCAAGTGGGTTTTCTGGAAGAGAGCATCGGCCTCATCGAATCAGGCAAGCAGGGCGTGGAAGTGAGCAAGATCGTCAACGCCTGGCGCACCGCCGACCAGGGAGCGTTCGACGAGATCGCGGCGCGCGCGTCGAGAGACACCAGCGTGTCGGGAAAGTTCGTCAAGCATATTTTGCTGGAGGAGCGCAACAATGCACTGGCGGAAAAACTGGCGCAATTGCTCGAGCGCGAAGCCAGCACGGTCGCCGCCATTGGCGTATTGCATTTGATAGGAGAAAACAGCGTACCGTCGCTGCTGGGCGAGCGCGGCATGTCGGTGGAGCGGGTGTATTAAAGCGGAGGGAAGGAGGCAAAAGCAGTTGGTGCCCTTTACGTGGATTGAACACGTGGCCTCTCCCTTACCAAGGGAGTGCTCTACCACTGAGCTAAAAGGGCGGTACCGGTGCGGCGCGGTTTGGCTGCGCCGCCGAAAATATTAGTGCGACCGGATCATAGTTCCAAAAGCTTGTTCGGTCAAGACTTCGAGCAGTAAAGAGTGCTCGATGCGACCGTCGATAATGTGCACCGTGTTCACGCCCGACTTGGCAGCGTCCAGCGCGGACGAGATTTTTGGCAGCATGCCGCCGGAAATTGTTCCATCAGCAAACATCTCATCGATCTCGCGGGCCGACAGGTCGGTCACGAGGTTGCCTTTTTTATCTTGCACGCCGGCGATGTTGGTCATCATGATCAACTTTTCAGCTTTCAGGATTTCCGCAATTTTGCCTGCAACTACGTCGGCATTGATGTTGTACGCCTGGCCGTCTTGGCCGAAACCGATGGGCGAAATGATCGGAATGAACGCGTCGTCCTGCAGCGCCTTGACCACGGCCGGGTTGATGGCGTCGATCTCGCCGACAAAACCGATGTCGAGAAACTCGCCCGGGTTTTCCTTGTCGGGCATCGCCATTTTGCGCGCGCGGATCAGGCCGCCATCTTTGCCGGTCAAGCCCACGGCCTGACCGCCGTAGTGGTTGATCAGCATCACGATATCCTGTTGAACTTCACCGCCCAGTACCCACTCCACCACTTCCATGGTTTCTTCGTCGGTAATGCGATGGCCTTGCACGAAGGTGCCTTGCTTGCCGATTTTTTTCAGGGCATTGTCGATCTGGGGGCCGCCGCCGTGTACCACGACCGGGTTCATGCCGACCAGTTTGAGCAAAATGACGTCGCGCGCGAAGCCGTGCTTGAGGCGCTCGTCGGTCATCGCGTTACCGCCGTATTTGATGACAATCGTCTTGCCATGGAAATTGCGGATGTAAGGCAGCGCCTCAGCCAGGATCTGCGCCTTGATCTGCGGAGAGACCTTGGTCAAGTCGTCTGTCTGGTCGTTGGGTACAGCGGGCAAAGGTGCGGTCATGGCGGGTCCGTTTTGGAAATTTTGCGAGATTTTACAGGCATAGGGCGAACCCCGTAGGCATTATAGGGCCTAGCAGTCTGTCGGACTAAACGCAGGCGGCCGAGAAATCCACCTGACCGGGCCATATTTCACCGCTTTTTCGGTCAATAGAACCACTATTGACCTTCAAAATCGTCGAAATCTGTCCTCGGCCAGCTGAATTTCCGGCTCGCCTCGTTTAGACCGACAGACTGCCAGTTGTTGTATTTTAATTCTTGATCCGTCAGGCTGAACTTCACATGACTACAACCGTCCCTCCAAAGGCCCTTTTCCCAAGGGCTGCGCAATGAGCACCTGCCCCCGCTGCGGCGCCACCTTCGGCTGCGCGATGGCCGACGCGCTTGACGCTCCTTGCTGGTGCACCGCCTTTCCCGCCGTGGTGGCGGTGCCCGGCGTGGATGCCAGTTGCTGGTGCCCTGCCTGCCTGAAACTGCACATCGGCGCGCAGCAAAGTTCGCCGGAAACGCCACCGCGCGATTGAGGGCGGGACTGGTGTTCCCTTGTCTGCGACATGCAATGCGTTTCGGGAGGTAGCTGGAATGGGCAAACTATACAACACCGATATCGTCGCCTGGGCAGAGGAGCAGGCTGCCTTCCTGCGACGCGGGGAGTGGTCCAGCCTCGACATTGCCAACCTTGCCCAGGAGATCGAGGACGTGGGCAAAAAGCGAGCAGCGAGAACTGAACAGCCGGCTGGCCGTTCTGCTGAGCCAATTGCTCAAGTGGCAGTTCCAGCCTGGGTTGCGCGGCAAGCGCTGGCGTTCCACCATGACAGTTCAGCGGCGCTTGATCGCGCGCAGACTGCGTAAAGCGCCGAGCTTGCGGCGTTCGCTGTCGGACGAGGAATGGCTGGAAGACGCATGGGACGACGCCATCGGCCTGGCCATCGGCGAAACTGGTCTGCACGAATTCCCTGACGAGCCAATCTGGCGCTTGACTGACATCCTTGATCCAGCATTTTTGCCAGACTGAACTATAATTGGGCCTATGCCAGTTATTGAAAGTTCGGGATGAATTTGGATGTGAACCACCTCGGTTTTGCCGCTGCGGTGTGCACCACAGGTGCGTTTGTTCCACAGGTGCTGATGGTATGGCGCGAACGCGGCGCACCGGGCGTATCCATCGGCATGTACCTGATGTTCATCGCTGGCATTGCATTATGGTTTCTCTACGGCCTGGCGCTGCGTTCGTGGCCAATGGTCATCGCCAACGGCATCACGCTGTTGCTGGCCTCTTGCGTACTGGGCATGAAACTGTATTTCGAGCGCGCCGGCCGGTGAGCCGGCGCGCATCGGCTACGCCGTGGGTTAAACCACTCAGGCCCGCTTGGTCTGGAAAAACCGCATCATTTCCCGGCTAGCATCCGGCCCCTTGCCGTCGGTATAGCTGCCGTGCGCGCTGCCGCCCGACCAGGCATGCCCGGCGCCATGGATCAGCCACTGCTCGGCCTGCGGCGAGCCGTCGGCGCGCTGGTGCACGGTACGGGTATAGGCGTGCCCGTCCGGAACTCGCCCCGGCTCGACCACGATCTCCTTGGATGCCGCATGTGCGCCCCGCTTGATGATTTCCTCGCCGCAGGCCGGGTGCACGGTCGTGTCCTTGTCGCCGTGGAAAACAATGATCGGCACCGACTTGGCGCCCGGCTTGCCGGGAGCAAAACTGCCCTTCATCGCCGCCAGCGCCGACGGCAAGTCCTTGGCCGACGCAAACGGCAAGCCCGAGTGCACGCCGACGGCCGCATACAGCTCCGGATACAGCGTGCCCATGATGGTCGCCATCGCCCCGCCCGCCGACAGCCCGGCCACATACACCTGGTCGCGGTCGATGGCATGCTCGTGCATGATGGTTTCGGTAATGCCCGCGATGATGGACGGCTCGCCCTGGCCGCGCGTCTGGTCGACCGCGCTGAACCAGTTCCAGCAGCGCGAGGCATTCGCCTGCTGCGACTGGGCAGGATAAACCACCAGGCAACCCATTTCCTCGGCCAGCAGGTTCATCTGCGTGCCGTTGGCGAAATCATCCGGATCTTGCGTGCAGCCGTGCAGCATGACCACCAGGGGCACCTTGGCGCCGCTGTGCGTGCTGGGAATATACAGCTTGTAGGTGCGCGTCCCGGCGGCATTGGTAAAACTGCCGTCGATAAACTTGCCGGGCAGGGCAGGCGCGGGCGTACGCACTCCGGCCATTCCACCAGGCAAATCAAAATCGGGCATCTTGAACTTCTTGAAGCTGCCCGCGCCGCCCGCGCGGTCCAGATTGGCCATCATCTCGGGCATCAGGCTTTTCAGCTTTTCCGTCATTTCTTCCATTGGCGTGCGGGCGGCCGGCGGCGCGCTTTCCGCCTGGGCTTGCGGTGCCGGTTTAGCGCTGGCTTGCGGGGCCGCTTTGGCGCCGGCTGGCGGCGGATTGATGTCGCGCATGGTCGGTCCGGGCGGCGCCTGCGCCGCCTGCGCAGGTGCGGCATTATTAGGCTGCAATATCTTTAAGGCATCCTGGATCACGGCAGTCGCTGCTTGCGGCCCCTTGCCAGACAAGGCCCGGGTTGCCGCGCGCATGCGGTCCATCAGTTTTTCATTGAATTTCATGTGTGTTCCTTCCTTGGGCAGTTCACAAAATGCGTCCCGCCAGTGCAGTCTTGATGACATTGCTTGCTTGTAGCGAGCCAAGCACGAAAATGGAGTCGATGGTGGCCAGCGCCAGTTCCACCGATACGTCGTTGGCGATACTGGCCAGGCCCAGCACCTGGATCTGCAAGCGCTCGCCCGCTTTTAAAGCGGCCTCGAGGTCTGCCCGGGAATAATGATGCATGCCCAGCACTAGGCTCTTGCGTGCAACCGTCTGGCGCACCACGTCCGCGTGCGTGTTGAGCAAGTTGCGAATTGCCGTGCGGATCAGATCGGTACGATTCGAATAAAACCCTTCATTGACCAGCAAATCGATCTGGCCCAGGTCAATCAAACCCAGGTTGATGGTGATCTTTTCCGATTCGGAAAATTTCGGTTTCAAGTCGTGGGCGTTCATATATCTCCAAATAACATCCTTGTGGCATCCGTACGCCATCTGTATGGATGGTAGTGTACCTGTTTGGGTCATCAGGTCAAGCGTGATTCGCTTGAATGCGATAATGTGGCATTCGAGTCACAGCGGAGCGGCAGATGGCATTTATCACAGGAATCGATCACGTCCAGCTGGCCATGCCCGTCGGCGCCGAAGACATTGCGCGCCGCTTTTACAGCGGCGTGCTGGGGCTGGCCGAAATCCCCAAGCCGGCGCTGCTGGCCGTGCGCGGCGGCGTCTGGTTCGCGTGCGGGAGTGCGCAATTGCACCTGGGCGCTGACCCCCACTTCCAGGCTGCGCGCAAGGCCCATCCGGCGCTGCTGGTGGCCGACTTTGACGCCTTTGCCGAGCATCTGGCCAGCCACGGCGCGCAGCTCAAGCCTGAAGAAGAGGTAAGCGGGCGCCGGCGCGCCACCTTGGCCGACCCGTTTGGCAACCGCCTTGAACTGATCTGCGCATGAGTCCAGAACTGAAACCCGGCCTGCGCTTTGACTGGACCTACGTGGTGCCCGCGCGCGCCACCGTGCCGCAGCTGTATCACGACACCGCGTTTTGCCTCGACATGCCCGACGTGCTGGCCACCGGCTACATGGTCGGCATGATGGAACTGGCCTGCGTGCACGGCATGATGCCTTTCATGGACTGGCCGCGCGAACAGAGCGTCGGTACACAAGTCGACTTTGCCCACTTCGCCCCCACGCCGCCCGGCATGAAGCTGCGCATCGCAGGCGAAGTGCTAGCAGTGGAAGGGCGGCGCGTCAAGTTCAAGATCGAGGCGTGGGACGACCTGGAACGCATCTGCGAAGGCACGCACGAACGGCAGGTGATCGACCCGCAGCGCTTTGCGGCGAAGGTCGCACAAAAGAAGGCTGCCGCATGACGCGCCAGGTCCTCGCGCCCGAACTGCAAACGCCGGTGCCCTCGCCTTGCATCAGCATGTGCAAGATGGCGCCCGATACGGGCTTGTGCGAAGGGTGCCTGCGCACCATCGACGAAATCATCGGCTGGGCGTCGCAGCCGGACGACTACAAGCGCGCGGTGTGGGCCGAGATCCGGCGCCGTGAAGCGGCAACGGACTTCACATGAGTTTTTACCAGCCCGCCAAGGCGGTTACCGGCCCCGCCTATGGCGCCGGTTTCAAAGGAACCGCAACGACCATCACGCTGGCGCTGGTGGCCTACACCGCCAGCGTGTTGTGGCGCTTTCCGCTGCTCTCGTTCGGCCTGGGCGTCAAGGCCCTGCTGCTGGGCGCGGCCGTCATGCTCGGCGTGAGCTATTACTGGTTTTTGCGCGCCCAAGTGACGATCGACGCCCGAGGCATTCGCCAAAGCTGGGTGGTCGACAAGCAGGTGCTGTGGGACGAAGTGCGCGGCGCCAAGATGATCGGCATTCCCTATCTGTCGTGGCTGTTCCCGCCGCGACTGGTGGTGCGCACCGGCAGCGCGTTCATGACCTTCAATGGCGGCTCGCCCAAGGTGCTGATCGAGTTCGCCAAAATTTCGCTGGCCTTCCAGATGAAGAAATGAGCGCCATCAGCCTGCCTGCGACGATCCGCGTGTTCGAACGCGGCTGGCTCTCGTCGAACAACATCCTGTTCACCGGTCCCGGGCCCGCCACGCTGGTCGACAGCGGCTACCTGATTCACGCCGCGCAGACGCTGGCGCTGGTCGAACACGTGCTTGGCGAGCGTCCCCTTGAACGGCTGATCAACACCCACCTGCATTCCGACCATTGCGGCGGCAACGCGGCGCTGCAGGCGCGCTACGGCTGCCGCACCTTGATCCCGGTCGCCGAAGCGGACAAGGTGCGCGCCTGGGACGAGGCGGCGCTCAGTTTCCAGGCCACCGGCCAGCAGTGCGAGCGCTTCGGCTTTGACGGCACGCTCGCGCCGGGCGACCCGCTCGAGATGGGCGGCATGCACTGGCAAGTGCTCGGCGCGCCAGGGCACGACCCGCATTCGCTGATTTTTTACTGCCCCGCCGAAGCTATTCTGATCTCGGCCGACGCGCTGTGGCAGCACGGCTTTGGCGTCATCTTCCCCGAGCTCGAAGGCCAGTCCGGCTTTGCCGAAGCGCGCGCCACGCTGGCGCTGATCGACGCGCTCGACGTGCGTCTCGTCATTCCCGGCCATGGCGCGCCGTTCACCGACGTCAAGCCGGCGCTGGCGCGCGCCTTTTCACGGCTCGACTTCCTGCAGGCCGACCCGGTGCGCAACGCCGAAAACGCGATCAAGGTCATGCTCAAGTTCCTGCTGCTCGAGCGCCAGCATTTTGCGCTGGACGCGCTGCCGGCGATGTTCGCGCACAATCCCGTGATCGAAAGCGCGCGCCGGCGCTACCTGGACAAAACGCCGGCCGAGCTGGCCGCATGGGCGGTGCAAAGTCTGGTGCGCGCCGGCGTGGCGCGGCGCGACGGCGGGCAGCTGGTCAATCACGACCTGTAAATATCGCGGCCTTTTTCTGGCACGATCGTTCTTTTTCCGAACTATAATGGGCAGGAATTGTTCCCTTTCATTTTTTTCGATTGTGAGATGTCATGGCCCTGCCTGTCGCGCTGCAAAACCTCTTCCTTCCCGTCATCGCCTCGCCCATGTTCATTGCCAGCGGACCGGCTTTGGTGGCGGCGCAGTGCAAGGCTGGCATTGTCGGCTCCTTCCCAGCGCTCAACGCGCGTCCGGCCGAATTGCTCGACACCTGGCTCACTGACCTGAAGCAAGAGCTGGACGACTACCAGGCCGCCCATCCCGGCAAGCGCGTGGGTCCGATTGCCGTGAACCAGATCGTGCACCAGTCAAACGACCGGCTCGCGCACGATGTCGAGATGTGCGTCAAGCACCAGGTGCCGATCATCATTTCATCGCTTCGCGCGCCGCCCAAGGAAATGATGGACGCGATCCACAGTTACGGCGGCATTGTGCTGCATGACGTGGTGTCGATCCGGCACGCGCAAAAGGCGCTGGAAGCCGGTGTGGACGGCCTGATCCTGGTGGCCGCCGGTGCGGGCGGGCACGCCGGTCCTTTGTCGCCGTTCGCGCTGGTCGGTGAAGTACGCAAGTTTTTCAGCGGCCCGGTCGCCTTGTCCGGATCGATCGCCAGCGGCGACGGCATCCTGGCCGCGCAAGCGATGGGCGCGGACTTCGCCTACATTGGCTCGCGCTGGCTGGCAACGAAAGAATCGAACGTGACGGACGCGTACCGTGACGCGATCGTCGACGCGTCGGCGGCGGACATCGTCTACACCAACCTGTTTACCGGCGTGCACGGCAACTACCTGAAAAAATCCATCGTCAATGCCGGGCTCGACCCGGACGCCTTGCCCGAGTCGGACAAATCAAAAATGAGTTTTGGCTCCGGCAGCGCCAAGGCCTGGCGCGACATCTGGGGCGCGGGGCAGGGCGTCGGCATGATGGACGACGTGCCCACGGTGGCCGAGATGGTCATGCGCCTGAAAGCCGAATACGACGCCGCCCGCGCCCGCCTCGCCTTATAGCAATAAAGAAACCGCCGTGCAACCCGGGTCAGCCCGATTTTGCCCACGCAATCGGGGTCAGACCTCCAGATTCGCGCAATTGTTTCTGGAAGCCAGAGGTCAGCTTCCATGGTTGATTCGCTCAAACCGGCAATAGACCATCCGAACTTCTTCCGGAGCGGCATCCCGCCGAATGAAAAAGTTGGAAAATTGGGGTCAGACCTCGCGATTTGAGTAATTGTTTCCCGAATCGCGAGGTCTGACCCCGGGTTTGATTTGATAAAGCCCGTCTTTGGCCGAATGAAATCTGTAGTATCCGGCGTATCGCAAATTAAAAAAATCTTTTCACCGTGGCGCTGTGGAAAACAATTACTTCATCACGGAGGTCTGACCCCGAGGTTAGAAGTCGTGGTTGGCGGGGTAGTTGGTGTAGAAGTCGTTGGGCCACAGGAAGTTGGTGGAGGCGAGGGTGACGGAGATGTCGAGCGCTTCGACGTGGTGCCACCAGCCGACCGGCAAAAACAGGATTTCGCCCGGGGCCAGGATGCAGTCGTGGATCTTGACGCCGGCCATCGCGGGAAAGCGCGCCAGGTCGACATCGCGCGCGTCCAGCTCGGTAAAGCAGTGGCGGTGGTTGTAGACCTTGGCCAGATCGCACGGCGCAACCAGCCGCACCCGCTTGCGCCCCATGATCTGCGCCATGAAGTTGTTGGTCAGGTCGTGATGCAAGGGGGTGATGGTGCCCGCCGGACCGAACCAGAAAAAGCCGCGCCGCGCCGGGTCGTCGTCCAGGTACTCGGGCAGCGCGCCAACGTCGTCCCACAGTTCTTTCAGCGCCGCGTGGTTGTGCGAGTCGTTGTTGGCCGTCATGTAAAAGTCGTTGCTGCTGCCGCTGTTGCGCACCAGCGCAACATAGTCGCCAAACTTGAGCTGGCGCTTGTGGGCAATGCTGTTGAGCTCGTATTGGGGATCGGCATCGCGCCCAAACTGCACTTCTACCATGCGTTCGCCCAAACGCTCGGCAAAGTAGTCGAGCGTCCATGTTGTGCGCGCAGGGTAGTGTTCCAGCATGCCGGTGATGATCACCGGACGATTCATGCGGTAGTGCTGCTGCAGAAACTCGGCGCCGGACAATTTGTCGCGCCGCGGTATGGCGTCGTCGCCCAGACGGTTCAGCGTTGACTGGATCTCCAGCACCCAGTCGCGCTTGGCCACTTTGTTGGCCAGGCGTCGCGCGCCTTGCAGATAGGGACTGCGCGCCGCCGCGTCGATTTCGCCATGCGCTTCGGCGCGGGCAATGCCATTGTTGACCAGGATCGTGGCCAGCGCCTCGGGCGCCGCGCCCAGCATCAGGTTCTCGGCGATCCAGCGCCGCCAGTCGTCGTTCACCTTCATGATCGGCCGTGCTTGTGCTTGTGCTTGTGCTTGTAGCTTCACAGGGTCTGCTCCCGCCAGTTGATGGTAAAAAAGCGCCGCCGGCTTGTCGCCGGCGGCGCCCGTCAAGCGCTTACCGTCCTTGCCAGACGGCGCTGGTCAGCTCGCCGCTGGCGTCGCCGTCCAGCTCCCACGAGAAGGCGCCGCGCAGGCTTTGGTCGCGCACGTATTGCATCTTGGTGCGGATCACGGTCGGGTCATCGTAGCTCCACCATTCACCCGTGCCGGTCAACAAGAACAATTGTTTCGTGGATGGATGATACCAGCGCTGCCCGGTCTTGGCCTTCAACAGCTTGTAGTCTTCGATGCCGCTTTCGTAGGCACCCGTCGCGCCGCCAGTGCCGGCCTGGTACAGACCGTTTCCGGCAGGACCTGCCGCCACGCCTTTCCAGCCACGTCCATAAAACGGTACGCCCAGCAAGATCTTATTGCGCGGCATGCCGGCGGTGACCAGCGCGCTGATCGCATCATGCGCGTTGTACTTGGCCACGTTGCCGGTCGATGGATCGGCGGCGTCGTGGAACAGCGCGGAGTGGAAGTTGGTCGTCGTTTCCCACGCACCGTGGAAGTCGTACGTCATCACGTTGACCCAGTCCATGTACTGCCCGTACTGCGCCGGCTCGGTCTGTGCGATCTTGTCGGGACCGGCGCCAATGGCCGCCGTCAGCGCATACCGTTTGCCGTCGAGCGTGCCTTGCGCATTCAATTGCGCGCGGAACTCGGCCATCAAGAGCGTGAAGTTGTGCTTGTCGTTGACCGCATCGACCGTGTTGTAGGCCATGCCGCCGCCGCCCGGGTATTCCCAGTCGATGTCGATGCCGTCGAAGACGCCCTTGCCCGCGCCCGGACCGCCGCGCCCATCCTGCACCGGCAAATCGCCCGCGATGAACAGCTTGACGCACGAACGCACCAGTTGCTTGCGCAGGGCATCAGTCTTGGCTGCAGCCGAGAAGTTTTTGGACCAGCTCCAGCCGCCGAGCGAAATAAAGATCTTCAGCTTGGGGTGGGCCGCCTTGAGCAGCTTGAGCTGGGCAAAATTGCCCGACAGCTTGGCGTCCCAGGCAATTGCCTTGCCATCGACCGTGCGCACCGGCGAGCGCTGGTAGTCGGAATAGGCGTCGCCGCCATTGCCGTTGCCGCTTTCGGCCGCACTGAGCATGTCGCACTCGTAGCCGCCGTTTTTGGCATAGGTGTTGCCAAAGGCGTAGTTGATGAAGGTCAGCTGGTCGGCCACGCTGGTTTGCACGCCAGCCACCGGGGTCTTGGTGGTGTGGATGTCTGCCACTTCGTAGTTGCGGCCATACACGCCCCATTGCGCGAAGTAGGAGCCGACTTCACGGGTGCCGACCGGTGTCGGCGTTGGCGTTGGCGTCGGCGTCGGCGTAGGTGTTGGTGTCGGCGTAGGTGTTGGTGTCGGCGTTGGTGTCGGCGTTGGTGTTGGTGTAGGCGTTGGTGTTGGTGTAGGGGTCGGCGTCGGCGTAGGTGTCGGCGTCGGCGTGGCCGTCGTCAGTTTCCACGGCCCCCATTCTTCGGTTCCGGGTACATTCCCTTGGGTCCACCATTTCGCCTCATAGCCCTTGCCTTGATAAGTAACGCAATTGCCTACCGTGTAAATCTGCGTCGAATTCCATTCCGCGCATGCAGCGAGCGTGCTGACCGTGGTGGCCAGCGCCTTGGGCTGCGCAGCGGGGCCTGTTCCCGCGTCGCCGCTGCCGCAGCCTGCGAGCATGGTGCCGATGAGGGCGACCAGCAAGCCGCCTTTTCCTGAAGTGTGCATTGTCTCTCCTGTTAGTTGTTCTTGGTTTGGTGCCAGGTGAGAATGCGACCGTAAAAATTGGTAGTCAAGTGGTTTTATAATATTGGAAAAAGCAACAGACCAGTTGCTTGAACGGGAAAGGCCGTCAGCCCGTTATCTCCCAGCGGGAAAGGCTTCCAATAGACGCAAAATCAGGTAATACCAATTTAGTGCCAATAAGCACTGGTATGGCTGCGAAAAATAACAGAACAGTAAAGCAATGGCGCTGCATGCTCCGTGCGGCGCCCGTTGTGCGAGATCGCGCCTTAGCGCGGCGCGAGGTCTTCCGGCCGGACCGCCCACAGCGCGGGCAGGTTGCGCCAGTAGCCATACACGTCCATGCCGAAGCCGATCACGAACTTGTCGGGGATGGTGAGGCCAACAATGTCGGCCTGCACCGGCTTGCTGCGTTTGAGCGCCTTGTCGGCGAACACGGCGATGATGACTTCGGCCGCGCCCATGTCGAGCAGGCGCTGCTTGACATGCGCCAGCGTCTCGCCTTCGTCAAGAATGTCGTCGAGCACGATGATGGTGCGCCCTGCAACGTTGGCGCGCGGGATCACTTTCCACACGACCTTGCCGCCCTGGTCGTCGTCGCCATAACGGGTGACGTGGATGTAGTCAAATTCGAGGGGGAACTTCAGCTGCGGCAACAGTTGGCCGACAAACACGACGGCCCCGCCCATGACGCCCAGCACCAGCGGAAACGTCTCGTCGCCCGCTGCATTGAAGCGCTCGTTGAGCTTGTCCGCAACGAGCGCGACGGCGCGCGTGACGGCCGCTTCATCGACAATCTGTTCCGCATTTTCCAGCAGTGAACGGGCGCGCTCGACATGAAAGGTTTGCATAATGTTCGGCTCAGAAAAGTACACAAGGCAATTATCGTGCATATCGCACTGCAGCATTGCCGCGCACCGTTGCTTTTCTACGCCAAATGCACAGCGCCGCGGCGATTCGTCTAGCGGTAGTCGCGCAGGTCTTCGATCAGCACGCCGTCGTCGGCCAAGGTGCCGCGCGCGACCAGTTCAACCTCGCCGCGCAGCTTGGTTACTTCGCGAATCGTGTGCACGATGGCGGCCGTCATGCCGGCCATGGTCCCGGCCGAGGGCAGCGCATCGACTTCGCAGCGCAGCGTCATCATGTCCTGCGCCATGCTGCCCGACACCACCAGGCGCGCCTTGACGATGTGCGGGTGGCGCCGCGCGATGTTGTCGACCTGCGACGGATGGACGAACATGGCGCGCACCTTGGTGGTCTGGTCGGCCCGTCCCAGCCAGCCGCGAATGCGCCCGTTGGTGCGCCCGCAAGGCGAGGGCGGCGCCTCGTGCAGCATGGCCGACATGTCGCCGGTGGCAAAGCGGATCAGCGGATAGTCGTCGTTGAACAGCGTGACGACCACTTCGCCGATGTCGCCCGGCGCGACCGGCTCGCCACTGCCGGGCCGCACGATTTCGACGATCACGTCTTCATCGAGCACCATGCCGGGGTTGATGGCGCCGTCGGTGGCCGTTTCGTAGGCCACGCTGCCCAGGTCCGCCGAGGCGTAGGTCTGGAACACCTGCGGCACGCCGTTCGCGCGCAGCCAGGCGCGCAGCGATTCGGGCAGCGCCTCGGCGCCCATCAGGGCCCGCTGCAGGCTGCTGATGTCGGCGCCCATGTCGCGCGCCTTGTCGATGATGATGCGTAAAAAGGAGGGCGTGCCCACGTAGGTATCCGGGCGCAGGTCGGCAATTGCCTGCACCTGCATCTCGGTCTGCCCGGCGCCGGCGGGAATGACGGCGCAGCCGATGCGCCGCGCCCCGCCTTCAACCATGAAGGCGGCCGGCGTGAAGTGATACGAAAAGCAGTTCTGCAGCAGGCCGCCTGAGCGAATGCCGGCCGCGTACATGGGCCGCGCAAAGCGCCACCAGTCCAGGCCGCGCCCTTCCGGATCGAAGATCGGCCCGGGCGAGACGAACACGCGCGAGAGCTGGCCCACGCCGGTTGCCGCCAGGCCGCCGAAGGGCATGGCGATCGCCTGCAGCGCTTTCAGGTCGGCCTTGCGCGTGATCGGCAGCTGCGCCAGCGCGGCGCGGCTGTTCACCTGCCGCGCGTCCACGCCAGCCAGGATCGCCGCCCAGCCGGGGGTGCCCTGCGCGCGCGCCACCAGCGCCGGCAGGTGCGCCATCAGGTCGCGTTCGCGCTCTTGCGGGTCGCGCCGTTCCAGCGCATCGAAGGTGTCGTCGTTCATTGGGCCTCTAGAATTTCGCGCTGCAGTTTTTTGGTCAGTTTGGCAAACACCAGCTCGTAGGACCGGCGCAGCAGCGCGCCCGCTTCCTTGTCGCTGAGCGCTTTTGCGTTCTCCACATACACCCACTTGGCGCGCGCGAGGTAGGGCGCCGGGATGATGCCCGGACGGTCCGTCAGTTCCAGGAAGCGCTCGTCGTCGACCTTGAAACTCATGCTCTTCGCAGGCACCTCGGCGACGGTAACGGCGAACATTTTCAGGCCGACCGAAAAGACCAGGTCGGCGCCCCATTTGGTGTCTTCGGTGCAGCCGGGGAAAGTGCGGCACAGCGCCTTGGCTGCTTCAAAATCCATCTCGGTTCCTATGTCCCAATGTTCCTAGCAGCTTGTCGGACTTAACGAGGCGAGCCGGAAATTCAGCTGGCCGAGGACAGATTTCGACGATTTTGAAGGTCAATAGTGGTTCTATTGACCAAAAAAGCGGTGAAATATGGACCGGTCAGGTGGATTTTTCGGCCGCCTCCATTAAGTCCGACAGGCTGCTAGGCCAGCCAGCGTTTGCGGCGGCGATAAAATTTCATGTCGCGAAAGCTGGTGCGCCCGGCGCCCGAGACGCCCAGATAAAATTCCTTGACGTCCTCGTTGGTGGCCAGTTCGCTGGCGGCGCCTTCCATCACGACCCTGCCGTTTTCCAGGATGTAGCCAAAGTCGGCGTAGCGCAAGGCGACGGCCGTATTCTGTTCGGCCAGCAGGAAGGACACGCCTTCCCTCTGGTTCAAGTCCTTTACGATGCCGAAAATTTCTTCGACAATCTGCGGCGCGATGCCCATCGACGGTTCGTCCAGCAGGATCATCGACGGCTTGGCCATCAGCGCGCGGCCAATGGCGCACATCTGCTGTTCGCCGCCGGACGTGTAGCCGGCCTGGCTGGCGCGCCGGTCGCGTAGGCGCGGAAAATACTGGTACACCGCCTCCAGCGACTGCTTGATCTCGGCGCGCGACGCCTTGCGCGTGTAAGCGCCCGTCAGCAGGTTTTCCTCGATGGTCAGATGGCCGAAGCAGTGGCGCCCTTCCATCACCTGCGACAGGCCGCGCCGCACCAAATCGCTGGGCGTGAGCTGGTCTACGCGCTCGCCCTTGAACATCACCTCGCCCTTGGTCACGTCACCGCGCTCGCCGCGCAGCAGCGTCGAAATGGTTTTCAGCGTGGTCGACTTGCCGGCGCCATTGGCCCCGAGCAGGGCCACGATGCGCCCTTTCGGAACCTTGAGCGACACACCTTTCAGGACCAGGATCACGTGGTCGTAAATGACTTCGATGTTGTTGACCGACAGGTAGTCGGCGCCGGCGGCGATGTTCATCATGTGCTTACTGTTTCATGCACGCCGGCGTGATCTTCTTGTCGGCCGCATACGCCGCCGACGATTCCTCGACCAGCCTGCGCGTGAGCGCTTTGTCGCCCACCACCCAGTTCGGCGTGACGGCCACCCATTTCTTGCCGTCCCACTGCTGCACCTTGACCGCACCCGAACCTTCATGGTCGTCGCAGCTGGTTTTCACCGGCGGGAACATGCCCAGTACGCCCAGCGCCTTCTGGCGCGCTTCGTTGACGTCCAGGTTTTCCAGGCCCCAGCGCACCTGCTCGCCCGTCATGGTTTTGCCCTTTCCGAATTTTTCCTGCGCCTTGCGGATCGCCTCCACCCACAGCACGCCCATCGTCAGCCCGCGCATGTGGTACACCGAGCCGATCCGGGCCGGATCGGCCAGGTTGCCCTTGCCGGCGGCGTAGACCTTTTTGCGGATGTCGTCGATCAGCGGGTAGTTACCCGGGGTGTTGAAGGTCATCGCGCTGTAGCCCTTGGCAGCTTCGCCGGACGGAATCATGTCTTCTTCGGAGCCGGCCCACCACACGCCGAGCATTTTCTCGCGCGGGAAGCCGTTGCGCTGCGCGGTTTTGATGGCGACCGAATTCATCACGCCCCAGCCCCACAGGATCACGTAGTCGGGCTTGGCCTGGCGGATTTGCAGCCACTGCGACTGCTGCTCGCTGCCCGGCGGGGCCACCGCGATCTTGATCAGCTCAAAGCCGTACTGCTTGGCCTGCGCTTCGAGCACCGGCAACGGCTCCTTGCCGAACGCCGAGTCGTGGTACAGGTGGACGATTTTTTTGCCTTTAAGTTTGTCGTAGCCGCCGCTCTTGTCGGCCAGGTACTTGATCATGGCCGCGGCCTGGTTCCAGTAGCCGGTCACCAGGGGAAAGGTGTACGGGAAGACCTTGCCGTTGGCCGCGTCCGAGCGCCCGTAGCCGAGCGTGGTGAGCGGAATTTTATCGCTGCCGACGCGGTCCATGATGCCGTAGGCGATGCCGGTCGAGAGCGGGTCAACCAGGGTGGCGCCGCCGTTCTTGGTTTTCAGACGCTCGTAGCATTCGATGCCGCGCGACGGGTTGTATTCGGTCTCGCATTCTTCCCAGGCGATCTTGACGCCATTGACGCCGCCGTTCAAGTTGACCAGGTTGAAGTAGTCGATCGCGCCGCCGTAAAAGCCGGAGCCGCCGGCCGCGTAGGGACCGACGCGGTAGGATGGCAGCGCCACGAACTGGTCGGCCGCCTGGACCTGCGCAAAGGCGCCCAAGAGCGCCGCGCCGAGCATGATTTTTTTAATTGTATTCATGAAAATCGTCTCCTCGATAGTTAATGCGGGAACGGCCATAGCCGTAGTTTTTCCTTGCCTACTTGCCACAAGCGCGCCAGCCCGTGCGGCTCCACGATCAGGAAAAAAATGATCAGCGCGCCAAACACCATCAACTCCAGATTCGATGCAACCGAGGTGGGCAGCGACAAGGCGTGCGCCAGAATATTTAGAAACACCGGCAGCAGCACGATAAAAGCCGCGCCCAGGAACGAGCCCAGGATCGAGCCGACGCCGCCGATGATGATCATGAACAGGATGCGAAACGACAGGTCCAGGTTGTAAGCCTCCGGTTCCACCGTTCCCAGGTAAGCGTAGGCGTACAGGGCGCCCGCCACGCCGCAGTAGAACGAACTGACCGCAAAGGCCAGCAGCTTGGTGCGCATCGGCCTAAAACCGATGACTTCGGCCGCCACGTCCATGTCGCGCACCGCCATCCACGAGCGGCCCACGTTCGAGCGCACCATGTTCTTGGCCAGCAGCGCCATGAGCGCCACGATGGCCAGTACCAGCAGGTATTTGCTGGCCGGCGAATCGAAGCTGTAACCAAGGATGACGATCTTTTGCGCCGTGATCACGCCCGAGCTGCTGTAGTTGGTCAGGTAGGGAATCTTGGTCAGGCACCAGAGAACGAAAAACTGGGTGGCCAGCGTGGAGGCGGCCAGGTAAAAGCCGCGGATGCGCAGCGACGGCAGGCCAAAGGCGATGCCCACCATGGCCGCCGCCAGGCCGCCCAGCACAAAGGCGAGCAGCATCGGAATGCCGGGCAGGCGCGCGATGAAGTTAAACGAGGCAAACGCGCCCACCGCCATGAAGGCGGCGCTGCCGAGCGAGAGCTGGCCCGCGTAGCCGGTCAGGATGTTCAGGCCGAGTGCGGCCAGCGCAAAGATCAGGAAGGGGATCAGGATGGCCGAGAGCAGGTAAGGGGAGGCGAGCAAGGGCACTGCCACCAGCGCGGCGAGCAGCAGGGCGGCGAGGGCCACGCGGTCCTGGCGGATCGGGAAGACTTGCCCGTCGGCCTGGTAGCTGGTCTTGAATTGTCCGGCTTCACGGTAAAACATGGGTCAAATTCTCCGGATGATTTTTTCGCCGAACAGGCCCTCGGGCCTGACCAGCAGGAACAGCAGCGCCAGCACATACGGGAACCAGCCTTCGATGCCGCCGCCGACCATGGGGCCCAGGTACACTTCCGCCAGTTTTTCGGACGCACCGATGATCAGGCCGCCCACGATGGCGCCGGGAATCGAGGTAAAGCCGCCCAGGATCAGCACCGGCAGCGCTTTTAACGCAATGAAGGTGAGGGCGAACTGCACGCCATTGCGCGCGCCCCACAACAGGCCCGCCACCAGCGCCACCAGCCCGGCCACCGACCAGACTACGGCCCAGATCTGCTGCAGCGCAATGCCCACCGCCTGCGCGGCCTGGTGGTCGTCGGCGACGGCGCGCAGGGCGCGGCCCACCTTGGTTTTGGAAAACAGCAGCGCCAGCGCCGTGACCAGCAGCGCGCAGATACCGGCGGCGGTGACGTCGAACTGGGAGACGATGATGTTGTAGTGCTCGAGCAGGTAAGCGATCGGGATGTCTTCGATCGGCAGGTCGAGCTTGTGCACTTGCGAGCCCCACAGCAGCTGGGCCAGGCCTTCGATGAAAAACGCCAGGCCGATGGTGGCCATGAAGAGGGTGATTTCGGGCTGGTTGACGAGCGGGCGCAGCACCACGCGTTCAATCGCCAGGCCAAGGGCGACCATCACGACCATGGTAATGGGGATGGCCAGCCAGATCGAGATGCCGAACTTGTCGATCATGCCCACGCAGGTGAGGGCGGCGAAGAACACCATCGCGCCCTGGGCGAAGTTGAAGACGCCGGAGGCCTTGTAGATCAGGACGAAACCGATCGCCACCAGCGCGTACATCACGCCGGAGAGGAGGCCACCGATTAACACTTCGAAGAAAAAGCTCATTGTTGATCCTGAACGGGAATGCGGAGCGTTTCGTCGGCAGGCAGCTTGCCGCCTGAAACCCCGACTCCACCTCCCAAATAAGCGTCAATCACATCCTGATTGCCCCGCACCTCGTCGGGCGTGCCATCCCCGATCTTGCGCCCGTAATCGAGCACCACCACCCGGTCTGATATATCCATCACCACCCCCATGTCATGCTCGATCAGTACGATGGTGGTCCCGAACTGGTCGTTCACATCCAGGATAAACCGGCACATATCCTGCTTTTCCTCGACATTCATTCCCGCCATCGGTTCGTCGAGCAGCAAGATATCCGGCTCGGCCGCCAGGGCCCGCCCCAGCTCCACGCGCTTTTGCAGCCCGTACGGCAGGCGGCCCACCGGCGTCTTGCGGATCGCTTGAATTTCCAGGAAATCGATGACCTGCTCGGCCTTTTCGCGGTGCGCGATTTCTTCGCGCCGGGCCGGGCCCCAGTACAGCGCCTGCATCAGAAAATTCGACTTCATCTTCAGGTTGCGGCCCGTCATGATGTTGTCCAACACCGTCATGCCCTTGAACAGGGCGATATTCTGGAAGGTGCGCGCAATGCCCGCCTTGGCCGCGCCGTAGCAATCCATATTGCGCCGCTGCTGGCCATGCAAGATGATGTTGCCCTTCTGCGGCCGGTAGACGCCATTGATCACGTTGAGCATCGAGCTCTTGCCCGCCCCGTTGGGCCCGATAATGGCGCGAATTTCATTGCGGCGCACGTCGAACGAAATATCGGTGAGCGCCTTGACGCCGCCAAACGAGAGCGAGATATTTTGCAGCTCGAGGATCACGTCACCGGTGACGCGTTCATTCATGTTCATCACGCCGCCCTCGCCACGGATGGATACGTGGTGGCGCCGCAGATGCGCAGCTCGGCGCTGACCAGTCCCACGCGCCCGTCTTCGAACTTGACCTGGGTGGCGATGAACTGGCTGGCCTTGTCTTCGTACAGCGCGTCGATCAGCACCTTGTACTTGACGGCGATGAACTGGCGCCGCACCTTGCGCGTGCGGGTCAGTTCGTCGTCGTCCGGATCGAGCTCCTTGTGCAGGATCAGGAAGCGGTGCACCTGCGTGCTCGCCACCAGCGGCTCGGCCGCCAGGTCCGCATTGACTTGCTCGATGCAGGTGCGAATGAGCTGGTACACCGCTTCGTGCGCTGCCAGTTCGGTATAGCTGGAGTAGCCGATATTGCGCCGCTCGGCCCAGTTGCCGACCGCTTCCATGTCGATGTTGATGAACGCGCAGACCTGTTCGCGGGCGTCGCCAAAGGCCACCGCCTCCTTGATGAAGGGGAAGAACTTCAGCTTGTTTTCAATATAGTTGGGCGCGAAGATGGCGCCCGTGTTCATCCGGCCCACGTCGGCGGCGCGGTCGATGATCTTGAGGTGGCCCTCGCCATCGAACACGCCGGCGTCGCCGGTATGAAAGTAGCCGTCCTGGTCGATCACTTCGCCCGTGGCGTCGGGCCGCTTGAAGTAGCCGGCCATGGTCGAAACCGAGCGCACCAGCACCTCGCCGTTGGCGGCCAGTTTCACCTCCACTCCCGGCGCCGGCAAGCCCACGCTGTCGAACTTGATGTTCCCGTCCGGCTGCAGGCATACGTAGGCGCAGGTTTCGGTGGAGCCGTACAGCTGCTTGAGATTCACGCCGATCGAGCGGTAAAAGCGGAACAGGTCGGGCCCGATGGCCGCGCCGGCGGTGTAGGCCACCCGCACCCGCGACAGGCCCAGCACGTTTTTCAAAGGGCCATACACCAGCAGGCGCCCCAGCGCATACAGCATGGCGTCGGCCACCGGCACTGGTTTACCGTCGAGGATGGCCGCGCCGCTGCGCTTGGCAACGGCCATGAAATAATGGAACATGCGGCGCTTGATGGCGCTCGCGTCTTCCATGCGGATCATCACCGTGGTCAGCATGTTCTCGAACACCCGCGGCGGCGCAAAATAATAGGTGGGGCCAATTTCGCGCAGGTCGATCAACACCGTGTCGCCCGACTCCGGGCAGTTGACCGTGAAGCCCGCCACCAGCGCCTGCGCTAGCGAAAACAGGCAGTCGCCCACCCACGCCATGGGCAGGTAGGACAGGATGTCTTCGTGGTCGGTCAGCTTGTCGAAGGCCACTGCGCCCGTGCCGGCCGCCAGCAGCGCGGCGTGCGACTGGCATACGCCCTTTGGTTTGCCCGTGGTGCCCGAGGTGTACAGGATGATGGCGATGTCGCTCCCCTGGCCGGCGGCGACGGCGGCGTCGAATGCGCCGGGATTGGCCAGGTCCCACGCGCGGCCCAGTTCCTGCAGGCGCACCAGCGAAACGAGCGATCCTGGCGACCCTGCGCCATAACGCCGCATGCCGCGTTCATCTTCATAAGCGATATGGGCAATGGCCGGGCATAGCGACTGCAGTTCGCGCAGCTTGTCGACCTGTTCCTGGTCCTCGACAACGGCAAAGGCGATCTCGGCGTCGTTCAGTACGTACGCCATGTCGGCGGCCGGCGCATCCTGGTACAGCGGGACCGGCACGCCGCCCAGGCACTGCGCGGCCAGCATCGCCCAGTAAAGGCGCGGGCGGTTGTCGCCGATGATGGCCAGGTTCATGCCGCGCTCAAAACCGAGCGCGGCCAGCCCGCAGGCCAGTTCGCGCACTTCGGCGCTCACCTGCGCCCAGCTCCAGGTCTGCCAGATGCCGAGGTGTTTTTCGCGGAAGGCCGGCCTGCGCGGGCGTACCCGGCCGTGCGCCAGCAGGCGTCGCGGAAAGGTGTCCTGTTGCATGCCGTCGTTTGTCTGCACCCGCTTCTCCTCTGATCTACCCTGGTGCCGGGCGATTGTGTGTGATGATATTAGCTTGCGTTTGATTCGCGCGTTGTCTTTTGAACGACAATTGCACCACTTTCGATGTTGCGCCGCACAATGACAGAGACCACACAGACCTTGATCGACCATCTACGTTCCACCATCTGGGCGCGTTGCTTGACCTGCCTCGAAATGGCGCGGGTCGAAAGAGATTGCGTCGAGCAGTTCGTGCCCAAGGGCGGCTTTGTCTGCAAACGCGGCGAGGTGCTTGACCACTGGACCGGCATCATTGACGGCCTGGTGAAGATCAACAATTGTTCGTCGGAAGGCAAGAGCGTCACCTTCGCCGGCGTGCCCGCCGGCGGCTGGTTCGGCGAGGGTTCGCAGCTCAAGGACGAGACGCGCAAGTACGACGTGGTGGCGCTGCGCGCCACGTTCGAGTGGCTGCTCGAGGTCAGCCTGCCGTTCAACCGTTTTTTGCTGATGCAGCTGAACGAACGGCTAAGCCAGTTCATCGGCCTGGTCGAAAACGACCGCACGCTGGACGTCGACACCCGCGTGGCGCGCTGCCTGGCGGCGATGTTCAACGCGCATCTGTATCCGGGCCTCGAAAAGGAAGTGCAAATTTCGCAGGAAGAGGTCGGGTTTCTGTCGGGTGCGTCGCGCCAGCGCGCCAACCAGGCCTTGCAGCTGCTCGAGCGCGAAGGCTTGCTGCGGCGCGACTATGGCGCCATCCGCGTGCTCGACCTGGACGGGCTGCGCCACTTCCAGGCGTGAACGGCTCGCTTTTGGGGTTATGATTGAGGCGACGCCGCCATCCTAAATAATCTATGACTACCACTTCGCCAGACCGCGATGCCCGCCTTGCCGCATTGCGCGCCGCCATGCAACACGAACATATCGATGCGCTGATCGTTCCTTCGGCCGACCCGCACCTGTCCGAATACCTGCCCGGCCACTGGAAGGGGCGCGAGTATCTATCCGGCTTCACCGGCTCGGTCGGCACCTTTATCGCCACCGCCCATACGGCCGGGGTCTGGACCGACGGCCGCTACTGGACGCAGGCCGAGACCGAGCTGGCCGGCACCGACATCGCGCTGATGAAAATCCCGTCCGGCGCCAGCCTGCTGCACATCGACTGGCTCGCCTCGCACATGGCCCCGGGCCAGACGGTGGCGGTCGATGCGCGCGTGCTCGGCCTGGCCAGCGCGCGCTTGCTGGCCGACGCCATGGCCGCGCGCGGCATCACGCTGCGCACCGACATCGACCTGCTCGAGACGGTCTGGCAAGCGCGCCCGGGCCTGCCCGCCGAACCCGTGTACGAGCATGTGGCGCCGTACGCCGTCCTTGAGCGCGCCGCCAAACTGGCCGCCGTGCACGAAGCGCTCGTCGCGCTGCGCGCCACCCACCATTTCATCTCCACGCTGGACGACATCGCGTGGCTGTTCAACCTGCGCGGCAGCGACGTCACCTACAACCCGGTGTTTCTGGCCCACGCCCTGATCGGACCGCAGGGCGCAACGCTGTTTGTCGGCGACGGCAAGGTCAGCCCCGAGCTGCGCTTGCGCCTGATGGCCGACGGCGTCGAGGTTGCGTCCTACGCCGACGCGGTGGCCGCCTTGCAGCACCTGGCCGCCGGCGTGGTACTGCTGGTGGACCCGCGCCGCATCACTTCGGGCATGCGCGGCGCGGTGTCGGCCGAGGTCAGGGTGATCGAAGCGATCAATCCCAGCACGCTGGCCAAATCGACCAAGAGCGAGCCGGAAGCGGCCCACGTGCGCGCCACCATGGAGCAGGACGGCGCTGCCTTGTGCGAGTTTTTCGCCTGGCTGGAGTCGCAGCTGGCCGACCCGGAGCGCGCGCCGCTGACCGAAACGGCGATTGACGACCATATCACGGCGGCGCGCTCGCGCCGGCCCGGTTTTGTCAGCCCGAGCTTTGGCACCATCGCCGGCTTTAACGCCAACGGCGCCATCATGCATTACCGCGCCAACCCTGACACCTGCGCCGTGATCGAAGGCGACGGCCTGCTGCTGATCGACTCGGGCGGGCAGTACCTGGGCGGCACCACCGACATCACGCGCGTGGTGCCGGTGGGCGCCGTTACCAGCGCGCAGCGGCGCGACTTTACGCTGGTGCTCAAGGGCTTGATCGCGCTGTCGTCGACCCGCTTCCCGCGCGGCACCCGCTCCCCGGCGCTGGACGCGATCGCGCGCGCGCCGATCTGGTCGGCCGGCGTCGACTACGGCCACGGCACCGGCCACGGCGTGGGCTTTTTCCTGAATGTGCACGAAGGGCCGCAATCGATTTCGGCCACCACCATGCCCGAGGCGCACACCGCCATGGAACCGGGCATGATCACCTCGATCGAGCCGGGCATCTATCGCCCCGCGCGCTGGGGCATCCGGATCGAGAACCTGGTGCTTAACCGTAGTGCGGGTGAAGGGGAATTCGGCGAATTCCTGTACTTCGAGACGCTGACGCTGTGCCCGATCGACGCGCGCTGCCTCGACCTGGCGCTGCTGCGCGCGGACGAAATTGCCTGGCTCAACGACTACCACGCCGTGGTGCGCGCGCGCCTCGCGCCGCACGTGAGCGGATCGGCCGCAGCCTGGCTGGAATTGCGCACGAGGGCCATCTGATGTCGACCGCTCGTTCAACCCGCGCCAGCAACGCCGTCGACCGCCTGAAGGTTCGCAGCGGCAACGCCGGCTACTCGATGGCGCGCACCGGCGAAGGCTTGTTTTCCTTGTCCGAAGCGCCCGGCGAGCCGCCGCTGTGCGCGCCGCTCGAGCTCGACGAATTTGTCGCCTTTGTCAACAAGCTGGGGCCGCAGGTGGCGCGCCGCGTCAGCAAGTTCGACGTCGCGTTTGAAAAGCAGCTGGTCAAGAAAAAACCTGAATGACAGCTGTCGCTGGAGGAAACCCATGCTCACGTCCGACCTGATCGCGGCCTACTGGTCGACACCGGAAATCGTCACCAACCTGGTGATTTTGCTGCACCTGGCCGGGGCCCTGATGCTCGGCTTGTTGGTCGGCTACGAACGCTCGTATCACGGGCGCGCCGCGGGCATGCGCACCTACGGCCTGGTGTGCATGGCCTCGACCGCGCTGACCATCGTTGGCGGCTATCCCGGCTTCTGGTTCGGCGGCAGCGGCGCGGCCTTGATGACAGCGGCCGATCCGACCCGCATCATCCAGGGCATTGTCACCGGCATCGGGTTTCTGGGCGCTGGCGTGATCATGCGCGAAGGCTTCAATATCAGCGGGCTGACGACGGCAGCGTCGATCTGGACTTCGGCGGTGATCGGGATCCTGGTCGGCGTCGGCTTTTACCTGGCGGCGATGGGGCTGGCGTTTTTCTCGGCCATGGTCATGATTTATTTGTCCAAGATCGAAGCCTGGCTGCCGTCGCGCCATGCGGTGGCCATCACGATGCGCTTTAAAAAGGATTACGTGCCGCGTGAAGATGCGCTGCGCACGATCGCGCTGGCGCGCGGCTACGCGATTGCTGGCGGCTCGCTCTACATCAGCAGCGCCGCCGGCACGCAGGAATGGCGCTTCGTGGCGCTGGCGCTGTCCAAAAAGAGCGGAGCGTCGCTGGCCGAACTGGCCAAGGAACTGGCGGCGTTTGCCGGTATCGACAGCTTCCAGGTCTCGCACGCCCGCAACTGATGTTGCGAACAATAGCCACCGAGACCGCCATCATGACAGCACAGGACGTACTTGATTTCTGGTTTCTCCCGGCCGGAGACCCGGCCTTTGGCCAGCAGCGCGCCGTGTGGTTCCGCAAGGACGACGTCTTCGATGCCGCCATTGGCGCGCGTTTCGGCGGCCTGATCGAACAGGCGGTGGCGGGCGGCCTGCGCGAGTGGGACGGGCAGGGGCCGGCCGGCACGCTGGCGCGCATTTTGGTGCTCGACCAGTTCACGCGCAATGCCTGGCGCGGCACCGCCGCCTCGTTTTCAGGCGACGCGCTGGCCTTGGCCGCGGCGCAGCAGATCGTCGACAGCGGCGCCGACCAGGCCTTGCTGCCGGTGCAGCGCTGGTTTGCCTACATGCCTTTCGAGCACGCCGAAGACGCGCGCATGCAGGAGCATTCGGTAGCGCTGTTCGAGGCGCTGGCGCAGCACAATGCAGGCTTTGAAGGCGTGCTCGATTACGCGCACCGCCACCGCGGCGTGATCGCGCGTTTTGGCCGCTTCCCGCACCGCAATGCGATTCTCGGCCGCGCCAGCACGGACGACGAAGCCGCGTATCTGGCACAGCCCGGCGCCGGCTTCTGATGGCGCCCACACTGAACATTGTCGGCGCCGGCAAGGTGGGGCGCGTGCTGGGCCGGCTGTTTGCCGCGAGCGGCGCTTTCAGCGTGCAAGATGTGCTCACGCGTTCGCAGGGCAGTGCTGGCGAGGCAACCAGGTTCATTGGCGTCGGGCGGGCGGTGACGGGCCTGGACCAGATGCGCGCGGCCGACGCCTGGATGCTGGCCGTCACGGATGACCAGATTGGGCCTGTCTGCGACCAGCTGGTCGCTGCCGGCCTGCTTGGCGGCGGCGTGTTGTTTCACTGCAGCGGCGCCAAGTCATCGCTGGACCTGCAGCTGGCGGCGGAGGCCGGCGCGGCCACGGCCAGCGTGCACCCGGTGCGCAGCTTTGCCGATCCGGCGCAGGTGGCTGAACGTTTCGACGGTACCTTTTGCGGCATCGAAGGCGATGTGCGCGCGCTGGCGCTGCTTGGCCCCGCGCTGGCGGCCATCGGCGCGCGCGCGGTGCCGATCGATGCGGCGGCCAAGACGGTGTATCACGCGGCGTCGGTGTTTGCCTCCAATTATCTGGTGACGGTGATGGATGCGGCACTGCGCGCTTACCAGGCGGCGGGCATGTCCGAAGAGACGGCGCGCGCGCTGGCCGGGCCGCTTGCCACGGAGACGCTGGAGAACGTGCTGCGCATGGGGGCGGGCAGGGCGCTGACCGGCCCGATCGCGCGCGGCGACATGGCGACCGTGGCGCGCCAGCAAAGCGCGCTCGATGGCTGGGATGGCGCGACCGGGGAGCTGTACCGGGCGCTGGCGCTGGCGACGGTGGACTTGGCGCGCCGTGCGTCGCCGGGCGTGTAGAGGCAATTCATTCGGGTTACTGCGTAGCGCGGCAATGCCGGGGCCAGGTGGATGCTGGCGTTGGCGCAATGCGCTGCGCTTTTGCGCCCGACGTTTCGCGATTGTCGGAAAATTAAAACAATTGCGCGGTGCTGTCTTGTACGTAGGAGGCATTGGTGTAGTTGCGCCCCCCGTGCTTGGCGCCGTACAGCGCGTCGTCGGCCCGCGTAAAAAAGCTGTTCTCGCTTTCGTTGTCGTGATACTGCGCCACGCCCAAGCTGATGGTGACCATGAATTTACCCCCCGGCAGGCCGAAATCGTGGTCGGCCACGCGCCGGCGCAGGTTTTCGGCCACGCCGATCGCGGCGCTCAGCTTGCAGTCGCTGAGCAGCACCAGGTATTCCTCGCCGCCCCAGCGCGTGACGGCGTCGCTCTCGCGCACCACGTCGAGCGCGATCTCGGCCACCTGCCGGATCACGGAGTCGCCCACCATGTGGCCAAAGGCGTCGTTGACGCCCTTGAAGTGGTCGATGTCGAACAGGATTGCCGACAGCGGCCGCCGGCTGCGCTTGCTCATCAACGTGGTCTGGCGAAACAGCACCGCCAGCGCCTGCCGGTTCAGCAGTCCAGTCAACGCGTCGGTGCTGGCCATCTTGTGCAGTGCGCGCTGGAAGCGGTTGACCGTCAATAGCGTCACCACCAGCACCAGCAGCATGACGCCGAAGCTGACGGCAAAGTTGATCGCGAAGATGCGCGTGAGCGGGTCGATGTTGCCGCTGACATTCTGTTCCACCACCAGGTACCACTTTAGTTCCGGCACGTAGCGCGAGTTGACCAGCACATCGGACTTGCCGTTGCGGTACGCCAGGCTGGTGGGCTCGGTGCGCCGGTTCAGGATGGCGGCGGCGATGTCGCGCATGCCGCTGCGGGTGGTCAGATGGCCTTCATCGACGGCCACGGCGGCGCCCGAGAGCACCACCTTGCCCGCGCCATCGACAAAATAAATGCTCGCGCCATAGCGCGCCTGGTAGCTCGAGAGTACTTGGTTGAGCGTTTCAAGCGTGACCGAGACGCCGGTTACGCCGACGAACTTGCCTTGCGCATCAAGCACGCGGTGGTTGATGAACAAGGTAGGCAAGCCCGAGTAGCGGGTCTCGACGTCGACGTTGGTTTCGAATTTCTCGCCTTTCATGGTTTTCATGCGGAAGAACCAGCGATCCAGCGCTCGCCCTTCCTGCAAGTCGTCGGGCGGCCCATAGGTGTGGTACAGCTTGCGGCTGGCGTCGGCCCCGATGAAACTGCCCACGATGGCGTACTTGCGCTTGATGCCGGACAGGTAGTCCAGGATGGCTGCCTCATCTTTTTCGCCGCTCCTCATCCAGTCGACCATGCGCGGATCCTGCGCCATCATGGACGAAATGAAGACGGGGTACAGGATGTCTTTCTGCAGCCCCGAATGGATGATGTCGCCCGTCAGCGGCAAGGCTTGCTCCGAGATGCTGTGTTCGATCGCTTGACGCGAGGCCATGTAGGCGGCAAACGAGGTCGTCAGGAAGCCGCCGACCAGTATCAGCGTGATCCAGCCCAGCAAGCGGTAATTCGCTGCAAACAGGCGCATGGCGGCCACTTCATGTTGAATTGACGTAAATCAAACTCCGAGTATGACCCAGAGCCAAATGTGGGGCAATGCAATGTTGCCGGATATGTTGTTTAAATGCCTTGAGGAAATTATTTAACCTTGTCGAAACCGTTATCGCCGGATGAGCGCGAGCGCCACGGACGGGCAAAAAGATGCAAGGATGCATCGACAAACACAAAAATTCCCCATAAGCTAGGTCGCTTGCCATGCCTGCGCGACACTTGCCAAAATGGCAGGGTGCGCGGCCGAAGGCTTCACTGGGTAGGGGGAGACTGGTATGTTATTTCTGAAAAGCACGTCCGTGACCAAGGCGCCGGGCATCTATGAAGTGGACCTGGCCGCCAAGCCGCCCGGCAAGACCTTCGGCATTTTCATGGCCACCGATCCGTCCAATCCGCCCACCGCCATCATCGATGCGTTGTTGGGGATGGGATTTCACAATACCTATCAGCAGGCGTACACGCACAAGGACAAGGGCAAGGTGCTCGACATGCACTACCAGAAAAACGGCAGCGACCTGTTCAACGGCTGGAAAACGGAAGAGTGCGCCGCCAACCTGGCCGCGATCGAGGCCCTGTTTGCCACCATCGACATCAAGCTCACCCCCCGCGTGATGACCTTGGCCGAGGCCTACGCATAGTGCTTCAAGCTGCGTGGGTCAAGCTGCATGGGTCAAGCTGCATGGATCAAGCAACATCGATGTGATACAGCGACCACGGGCAGCCGCCAAAGCGCTGCGCCAGCGGCCTGGCCGCCAGTTCGGGCACCCTGTCCGCATCCGGGATTGCCCATAGCGGCCCCAGGCCGCCGAGCGCCATCGGCTGACCATCCAGATGGGTGGCCACGATAAAGCGCTGCGCGCGCGCCTGCGCCACCGTCAGCGCCGCAACGTAGCCGTCGACCGCCCGCAACAGCAGCTGCACACCGCCGGCCGGGCGCGCGCCAGCGATGGCCAGCACATCGGTCAACAGCGGGCCGCGCAGCACGTGGACTTTGGCGTCGTATTCCAGCGTGGTGCGGTTTGTCGTGGCCGGCAGTGAGAGCAGGGACGCAAAATCAAAGGTGCGCGCCGCCGCAAATTGCACTTTTTGCTTGAACATCATCAGGTCGCGGGTGGGATCAACTGCGCCGCGGTTGGCGCGCGCGATGGCGCCGCTGACGGTCAGTAGAGCGGGTCCGGCCGTCGCGGGCGCCGGTGCCGGGGCTGCGGCGGCAAAAGGTGCGCTCGCAGCGAGCGCGGCGCCCATGAACTGGCGTTTATCCATGAGAAAATAGGGTCCGGTTGACGTTTTCCCATGATAGCGCTTTCTTATGGACCTGTTTTCCCCAACTGCAGCCCTGACCCCCATTCCCCTGGAAGACGGCGAACTGTCGATGCTGACCCAACTGCCGCTCGGCCTGGATAATGCGGCCGTGATGGCGCGCCTCGTGGCCGAGACCGACTGGCGCGAAGAATCGATCACGCTGTGGGGCAAGCAATTCCTGCAGCCACGGCTGACCGCCTGGCACGGCGACGCGGGCTACGCCTATTCGGGATTGACCATGACGGCGTTGCCGTTTACACCGTTACTGGCGCACATCAGGCAAGCGGTAGAGGCTGCAACGGGACGGCGATTCAATAGCGTGCTGCTGAACTATTACCGGAACGAGCGCGACAGCATGGGCATGCACAGCGACGACGAAGCGGCGCTGGGACCGGCGCCGGCCATCGCGTCGCTCAGTTTCGGCGCCACGCGCACGTTCATCTTGCGCCACAAGGGCAGCAAACGCACCGTCAAGCTCGATTTGACCGACGGCTGCCTGCTGCTGATGGCCGGCGCCATCCAGGCCAACTGGTCGCACGGCATCAACAAGACTACCCGCTCACTGGGGCCACGGCTTAACCTCACTTTCCGCTTTATCTGCTAACTTCTGGCAATTTCTAATAATACATATGCATGTATTTCTGACCGGAAAGTCAGTTATTTGCGCTTTTCCTTACATTTGCTTACGTTTTTTACGGATTGAGCATGCCATTGCACTTTCGACGATGCTATCTTGGCTACCTCGCGATTCATTGTGAATTGCGGACCAGACGGTTTTAAAAAAAGGATCCGAACATGAAAAAGCTTATTTTTGCAGTACTGGCCGGCGTGGCCGCCATGAGCGCAGCTCAGGCACAACAAATTTCCAGCCCGTACATTGGTCTTGGCGTTGCCAGTGCCGACCATGACTTCAAGATCGGCGCGGCCGGTTCGAGCAGCTCGGACGGCTGGAAAGCATCGGGCAAGATTTTCGGCGGTTTTGACGTGAACCCGATGTTCGGCGTCGAGGCAGGCTACACCGACGTGCGCAAGGCTGACCACACCTACACCATCGGCGCCACCACCGGTTCGGCCACCACGGAAGGCAGCCGCTCGTACCTGGCAGCCAAGGCAACTATGCCAATGAACGATGCGTTCTCGTTGTACGGCAAATTGGGCGTGGGATACAGCAAGACTAAGATGCGTTCCACCACGCTGGGCAATGCCAACGACAGCGACACCGAGGTGTACGCCGGCCTGGGTGGACAGTACAAGATCAGCGACAAGGTTGCGCTGTCTCTCGAGTATGAGCGCTATGGCAAGAACAAGGACTTTGGCGTGAAGGCGAACGCCGTCACCCTCGGCGCCCGTTACAGTTTCTAAGGTGTTGAAACGCTTTAGCTGAACGCTCTAGCCGAAACGCTCTAGCCGAAACGCTCCTTGCCAGTCTAATTGGCGTCGTCAAAAAAGAAGGCCCTGCGGGGCCTTTTTTGCGTGCGCGTCCGGGATCAATCCGGCGGCGGCGAAGCGATGCACCGACGACCAGGGCCAGTCGGCGGCAGCGGCGCATATGCCGTGGGCGACGGGGTTGGCATGGACATAGTCGACCAGCGCACGGTACTCGTCATCGGTGGCGATGCGGCGTGCGCGGTAGTGGCGCTCCCAGATGGCGTCGGTGGCGCGCGGTGCCCTGGCCTTGCGCACGGCCTTGGAAAAGGCAATCTTGACGGCGCGCCAGCGGCTGGCGCAATCATGGTCGCCCGGGGGCAGCGTCCAGATGGCGTGCGAATGATTGTGCAGCACGACCCAGGCGTCAACGTGGAAGGGCCGTTTGCTGCGCGCGAGCCGGATTGCTTCGCCAAAGGCGGAGATGTGTTCGGTCAGCAGGGCGCTGTCGGGGTCGGACAGGCGCACGGTGAACAAGTAGCTGTGGCCGGGAACGCGATTGTGGCGGTAAGTGCTCATGCCGGCCAGTGTGCCGGGAGAGTGGGGATGGGGCGCCGATTCGGTCAATCGGGTTGGGGGAACGAATCAGCCCCCGCAGCGTCCTCGCGTCGTCGCGAGGACGCGAGGACGCGAGGACGCGAGGACGCGAGCAACTGCGCTGAACCCTTACACCGTCAGCGGCTTGTAGCGAATCCGCTTCGGCTTAGCGCCTTCTTCGCCCAGACGCTTCTTCTTGTCGGCTTCGTATTCCTGGTAGTTGCCGTCAAAGAAAGTCACCTGCGAATTGCCTTCAAACGCGAGGATGTGCGTGGCGATCCGGTCCAGGAACCAGCGATCGTGGGAGATCACCATCACGCTGCCTGCAAATTCAAGCAGCGCATCTTCCAGCGCCCGCAAGGTTTCCACGTCCAGGTCGTTGGACGGTTCATCGAGCAGCAAGACGTTGCCGCCCTGTAGCAAGGTCTTGGCCAGATGCAGACGGCCGCGCTCGCCGCCGGACAGGTTACCCACGATTTTCTGCTGGTCCGATCCCTTGAAGTTGAAGCGGCCCAGGTAGGCGCGCGAGGGCATGTCGAAGCGGCCCACGGTCAGCATGTCGGCGCCGCCCGCAACATCGTCGAACACGGTCTTGGTATTGGTCAGGTCGTCGCGCGTCTGGTCGACGATCGACACGCGCGCCGTCTGGCCGATCACCACCTCGCCGCTGTCAGGCTGCTCTTTGCCCGTAATCATCTTGAACAAGGTCGATTTACCGGCGCCGTTCGGGCCGATGATGCCCACGATCGCGCCCGGTGGAATGACGAATGACAGGTTGTCGATCAGCAGGCGGTCGCCAAACGCTTTCGATACATTCTTGAATTCGATGACGTCATTGCCCAGGCGCTCTGCCACGGGAATGAAGATCTCGGACGTTTCGTTGCGCTTCTGGTACTCGTGCTCGGACATTTCGTTAAAGCGCGCCAGGCGGGCCTTGCTCTTGGCCTGGCGGCCCTTGGGATTCTGGCGCACCCACTCCAACTCCTTGGCGATGGTTTTCTGGCGCGACGATTCCGTCGCTTCTTCCTGCTTGAGGCGCGCGCCCTTTTGCTCGAGCCACGAGCTGTAGTTGCCCTTCCATGGAATGCCATGGCCGCGGTCCAGTTCCAGGATCCATTCGGCAGCGTTGTCGAGGAAGTAGCGATCGTGGGTGATGCCCACCACGGTGCCCGGAAAGCGCAGCAAAAATTGCTCGAGCCAGTCCACCGACTCGGCATCGAGGTGGTTGGTCGGCTCGTCGAGCAGCAGCATGTCGGGCTTGGAGAGCAGCAGGCGGCACAGCGCCACGCGGCGCTTTTCGCCACCCGACAAGATGCCGACCTTGGCGTCCCACGGCGGCAGGCGCAGCGCGTCGGCGGCCATTTCCAGCTGCAGGTTCAGGTTGCCGCCGTCGGAGGTCGAGATGATCGCTTCCAGGCGCGCCTGTTCTTCGGCGAGCGCGTCAAAGTCGGCGTCTTCGTCGGCATAGGCGGCGTACACGGCTTCGAGCTTGGCTTGTGCTTCGAACACTTCGCCCAGGCCCGATTCCACGATCTGGCGCACCGTCATTTCCGGATCGAGTTCGGGTTCCTGCGGCAGGTAGCCAATGTTCAGGCCCGGCATTGGCACGGCTTCGCCCTGGATGTCGGTGTCGATGCCAGCCATGATCTTGAGCAAGGTCGATTTGCCGGAGCCGTTCAAGCCCAGCACGCCAATCTTGGCGCCGGGGAAGAAGGACAGGGAAATGTCCTTCAGGATCTGGCGTTTAGGTGGGACGATTTTGCCCACTTTGTTCATGGTGTAGACGTAATTGGCCATTAAGGACTCTCGGGGATTAAACGGAAGGTCAACAGGATACAATAAATGGGCCGTCGATTGGCCTTTTCACCTCGATTTCACTGCGGCAGCCCATTTCCGGCAGGTCCTGGGCGCCGGCAAAACGATGGGCTTGCCGAAAGGTGGAAGTTTCCAATAATAAATATTGCTCGCTTGACAGATGAACCCGTGGCATGATCGATGCATTCAAAAAAGCATGGAGTGCGCGATGATCATCTGGGGTAAGAAAGCCGTGTATCGCCACCTGGGCTATGTGGCGGATTTCTGTCCGATTTGCCTTTGCGCCGCGCCGTTTTCGCTGGAACGGGTCGGTATGGCCGGGCACATCTATTACATTACCGCCGGCGAGGGCGACCTGGTGGGGTACCAGCGTAACTGCCTCGCTTGCAATGTGCTGCTGAACGCCGTCCCGGATCGCTACGCCACGTTCGCGAAAAAAGTCGAGCCAATGCCCGAGCTGATCAGGCAAACCTTCCCCAGGCTGGCCGAGTTCCACAAGGATCGCCTGGTGCTCGAACACCAGGTCCGCACTGCGCTGTCGACCATTGCGGAGGACACGCGCCGCAGCCTGATCATGGAGCCTTTCCAACTCCTCGCGCCCAAGGTCGTCACTTACTTCGCCGCCACCCACTTTGAAATGGGCCGCACCTTCATGCGGCGCGAAATTGTTCCCGTGCTGGCCAAAACGCTCGCGCGGCTGCGCCCGACCGAGCAGGAACTGCAAGCCGTGCTGACCAGGCTGGCGCAGATGCGCGAAGTCATCGGCTCGCGGCTCAAGCTGGCCGACCTGATGGCGGGACTGGACAGCGTCCGCGCGCACACCCCGGCCGGCGGCGGAACGGTGTTCGGCACGCGCGACAGCGCAAATCCTTATGCTCACGCCGGCGCGACCATGCGGGCGCCGGGAATGCGCGCCGGCGGCGCTTTGCTGCCGTATGAAAAGGCAGCGCGCATTTTCACCGTGCTGGCCTGGATAGAGGTGGCCGGAATCGTTTTGCTGGGAGGTGGCGAACTGTTTTCAGGCAAGCCGCTGAGCCACGAGTTAATGTGGGTCATGGCTGTCCTGACCGGCGTGACCGGGGCGATGTTTTATGCAAGCGCGGAAATCAAGCGCCATACCAAACTCGGGCGCATCCTTGGCATTGTCCTTGGCTCCCTTCTGCTGTTTTGGTTTCCCATTGGAACGATCATTGGGGCCAGCGCCTTGTGGTATCTGATCAAAGGCTGGGGCGACGAGGAAAGCGCGGCACAGACGGCGTAAACCAGGCGACCAGCGCGCGACAAGTTCTCAGCCATCGCGCTTTCCTTGCGGCGTCTTAATTTTTGCCGAGAGTAAGGCAAGCTCAGGCTACAATGCTGTTATTGCTTCTTTTGCATCATTGCTTGGGAGCGCAACCGGCACCTGTGGAGTCGCAATGAGAATGTCCTGGAAACTGTGCGTGCTGCTGCTGGCGAGCACCCCTGCCGTCGCGCAAACGATTGTCGCGCCGGGCGGCGGCTGGAATCGCAGGGGCCTGGTCGACAAGACCGATGACGCCACGCTGGCCTACCCGTATTCGCCGATCGACCGCGGCGCCCAAACCAAGCGCAACATGATCAAGGGGAAGATCGCGGCGGCCGGCGGCAAACGGCTGCACCAGCTGATCGTCAACGGCAATCCGCTGCCGTTGCAGACCGATGCGCAGGGCAACTATGCACGGCCGTACCGTTTCGGCGCCGGCTCCAACAGCGTGGAGATGCGCTCGCCGGACGGCAAGTCGCTCAGCCGCGTGCAATTTTACGAAACCGACCAGACCCAGCCCAAGCCGGCAATCCGCATCATTTGCGCGTGGGACGACGTCGAGGCCGAAATCGACATGCACATCATCACCCCTGACGGCCAGCACGCGTATTTTGGCCATCCGGTGCTGACCAACGGCGGCGGGCTCGACGTCGACAGCGTCGACGGACCGGGGCCGGAAATGTTCACCATGGCGTCGCCCCAGCGCGGCGCTTACCACGTGTATATCAATTACTGGGGCAAGCTGGGCGCCAACGTTTACCACTTCGATGAAACCAACCGCAACATGCAGATCATCACGGCGCGCCTGACGATGGTGTTCAACGAAAACACGGCGCGCGAAAAACGCGAAACGCTGGTGCTGCCGCTGCGCAGCATTGGGGACTTAATGCTGGTGAAGTCCTTCGTCTACTGATACGCATTGCTGCTCGGGTCTACGCGAATCGGTTCAGGATATTGCCGTCGTATTGCTCGGGCCACGCGCCCTCTACCTGGTTGGCTTTGAGGATGATGCGCTCGATAATCAGCGCCGCAGTTCCGGAGACCTCGGCCGGCTTGATGTAGCCTTTCGCAACAAAATGCTGGCACAAGTCTTTCAGCTTCATCGCCGGTCCTCCCTCATAGCTTACCTGGGTATCTTCTTCGTCCTTGAACAGCTCGTCGAGCGTCTTGATGCGTTTTTCCGACCAGTAAATATTCGGCGCGTCAGCCTCGCCGGGCAGCGCTTTCTTGAAAATCTTCTCGTTCCTTACCGTCGGATTGGCCGTGGGGATGCCCTCCGCGTTTTTGGTCTGCAATTTCTCGAGCTGCGTCATCAACATGTCTTCGCCGCCAGCCACCATGAAAGCCGGATAGATGCCATCGTTTTTCTTGCGAAACGGTGCCTTGATCGAGACAAATTGCTGGGTCGGTGCGAACGGGCTTGGGCTCGGTTGGGCGCTCGCACCGGCAAAGTCGATCGTGCTGTTCCTGGCAGGCAGATCTTTCTTTTTAACCGAGAGGGCTTGTTGCTGTTCGTTCAGTACTTCACCGGGAACACTTTTTCCTTTCGGCAGGTCCCGGGTATAGGTGCCGGTGAGCTGCTCGGACGTGGAAGGAATCTTCGCTTCCCGCTTGGGAAAGCCGACTCCGTAGCCGATGACAGGTTTTTTTTGCGTCCGGTGCAATTCTAGAACTTTGTTCGTGACATCCGACGAGCTCGGTCTCGTCATTTCCGTGGCCACCACGTCCTGATCCATCATGATCAACCGTTGCGGCGCATATGGCAGGCAATCGGCATACGACAACACGGCAGCGCGCGCAGCGCCAAAGCCCGTCAGCTGGCCCCCGTCCCACCCGACCAAAAACAGGTTGCGGTACTGGCCAAATTGCGCGCTCAAGGTTTTGCGGTAAGTGTTGTAGTCGCTATTGTGGACGAACAGATAAACCGGTTCGTTGCGCGCGGTAGCGGGATGCCAGGCCAGCGTATAGCCACGGGCTTGCTCAAATTCTTGCTTGATCCGCTGGGCATTGCCGCCACTGAGCACGAAGATGGGAACGTTATGCGGCCTGAGGTTTCGCTCGCGCATCTGGTCGTGTCGAAACGAAAACCAGGCCGCCGTATCCAGCATGTCGTTGCGAACGAGCGCGAGTCGCTGGCAACTTGCGATCCGTCGTTCGACGATGGCCAGCATTTCCGCCTTCTCGCCCAGCGGCGTTACCTTGGGAAACATGACCGGCGTATACTTCGATGCCGGACGTGTTTTCTCGTTCATCCAGGCTGGGTTTTGTTTCAGTGAGATCGCCATCTTGTCTCCCGCAGACGTGACTTGCTTCGTGACGCGCGACATGCCGTGGTGCGCGAATCCACAGTCGCGACGCTGATCCCTGAAACAGCCTGGTCAGCGTGGCATGCGGGAAACGGTGGCCTTGATAGGGTGGTTTTGGCAACCTTTCTCCGCTATCGGCAATGATGCGCTTTCATCAATGTGCTGTCAACGCAAGATCTTGCTGCGGGGATTTGTCTGCTAGTGTAGTGCGTCAAACAGATTGAAGCTTATTAAGTTTGGCACGAGCGCGCGTGACTTTGGCAAGAATGTCGGTC
>NZ_JAFCTU010000021.1:0-100457 GCF_049896185.1 Massilia sp. TSP1-1-2 | reverse complement strand
GCTGTAGCTCAGTTGGATAGAGTACTTGGCTACGAACCAAGGGGTCGTGGGTTCAATTCCTGCCAGCCGCACCAACAACACCAGACCAAAGGCCTGAAGAGCAATCTTCAGGCCTTTTTTCTTTGCAAGTCGCCTCTAGCGTGCTCGGCACAGGATGGCGACGCGACTGCGCGTAGGCGTGAACCGACCCACGCAGGGCAAGCTTGCGGGCCGGTCAGCACTTCGCGTCTCCTCTCCTATGACAGCGCCGGCCGCAGCGCTTCCAACAGCAATTTCCTGCCCGCCGGCACCAAGGCGCATGGCGTGGCGCACACGCTGCAGGCGGTCCGATTTTGAACGCCTCTTTGCTAGCATGAGATACCCCGACGCTTGATTAACCGGCTGCCCTCGGGCGGCTGTCTTTAAACGAGGTAACTTATGAAAAATTCGACATCCCTGATCGCTGCGCTGGTGCTGGCCACCGCGTCGCTTGGAACACCGGCGGCCCACGCCGACGATATCTCCAACGGGCCGCAGGCGCTCGCCGTTCTCGACAACAGCGCCTACTTCGGCGACTCCTTCGCGGCCAACAACAATGGCGACACCTTCATGGACCATTTCGTGTTCAATGTTTCGGGTGTGCCGCTGAACCTGGACGCCATCGTGTCCTCGGTGAGCCGCACGGCCGCCACCGGCCTGGATATCACGGCATTCGGACTGTTCTCGTCGGCCGGCTCGCTCATTAGCGCCGGCAGCGGCAGCTCGGGCGCGCAGGACGTCTGGACCGTCAGCGCCAACAACCTTGCCGAAGGCAGCTACTACCTGATGGTCAGCGGCACCATGTTGTCCGACACCTCCGGCAGCTTTGGCGGCGCCGTCATGCTCAACCCCGTGCCCGAGCCTGCCACCTATGGCATGCTGCTGGCCGGCCTGGGCGTGGTGGGCTTGCTCGGACGCCGGCGCAAGGCCGCCAATGAGCAGTAAGGCTGCACGAGCGCCATCGAGAACGCAAGGCAGCTTGGGTTCTCGATCAGGTCCGCACCTTCTTGACCACGGTGCGGTTGCCGAGGATTTCCTCAATCTGCTCGAAGCGCACCGGCTTGACCATATGATGGTCGAAGCCGGCCTCGAAGGCGAGCTGGCGGTCTTTTTGCTGGCCCCAGCCGGTGACGGCGATGAGCATCGTCATCGCCCCGCTGGGCAGACGCCGGATGCCGCGCGCCAGGTCGTAGCCCGACATTTGCGGCAGGCCGATGTCAAGAAACGCGTAATCGGGGCAAAAGCGCGCAGCAGCGGTCAGCGCATCGGGGCCGTTATGGGTGATCACGACGCTGTGTCCCATAGCTGAAAGCAAGGCGCCGATGCTGTTGACGAAGTCGATATTGTCGTCGGCCAGCAGGATGCGAAAGGTTTCCGCGCTCATGAAGGCGGCCGGGACCGACTTGGCAGGCAATTCCGGCTCGACTACAATCGGCAGGCACACCACGAATTCGCTGCCGCGATTCAGGCCGGCGCTGTGGGCTTCGATGCTGCCGCCGTGCAGTTCGACCAGGCGGCGCGCCAGCGACAGGCCCACGCCCAGGCCGGCGTTGGTGCGCTCGAGCGTTGAATCGACTTGCACGAACATGTCGAACACGTGGTGCAGCATGTCGGGCGCAATGCCGATGCCGTTGTCGGCCACGTTGACGATCAAGTTGTGCTCCTCGACGCGCGCGGCCAGGCTGACGCGACCGCCGCGGTTGGTGTATTTGGCGGCATTGTTGAGCAGGTTCGACAAGATCTGCGCCAGGCGCGTGGCGTCGCCGTGCAGGAACACCGGACGGTCGGGCAATTCGATCACCAGCTCGTGGCCGTGCACCTCAATATACGAGCGCACCACCTCAAGTGCGTCATTGACGACCGCTTTCAGTTCCACCCGCCCCATCTTGATGGCAAACTTGCCGGTATTGATGCGAGAAACGTCAAGCAGGTCATCGACCAGGCGCACCATCTGGCGCAGCTGGCGCTCCATGATGTCGGTCGCCTTCTGGGTGGCGGTAGCGTCGCCGCTGCGAATGCGCAAAATATCCAGGCCGGTGCGAATGGGCGCCAGCGGATTGCGCAATTCGTGCGCCAGCGTGGCCAGGAACTCATCCTTGCGGCGGTCGGCCACGAGCAGCGCTTCCTCGGCCTGCTGACGCACCTGCATTTCGTGCTCGAGCGTCAGGTTCGCTTCCTGCAAGGCGTGCGCGCGCTTGCCGATCTCGGCCAGCATGTCATTGAAGGCGGCCACCAGCACCTCGATCTCGCCGCCGCTGTGGCCCGGCACGCGCAGGCTGAAGTCGCGCCGCTGCATCACTTCGCGCGCCACCCCCGTCACCGCCAGCAAAGGGGCCGTGATGCCTTGTTGCAGTCGCGAAGCAACCAGCGCGGCGAGCACCAATGACGCGAGCAGCACCGCGCCCAGGATGGCGGCATAGTTCAGCAGGCGCTCGACCAGGCCGTAGCGGGCGCGCAGGTAGACTGTGCCGAGCACCTCGCCGTTGTCGATGACTGGATGATAGACGACCAGTTCGCCATCGTCGATGCTGTAACCGGGCGCCCCGGGGCGCGGCGGATAGCTGACCAGGCGCGATCCCTGGGCGTAGGAAGCGAAGCGCGCCCCGTTGGCGCCGTAAATGGCGCCGGCCAGGATCTGGGGACGCACCCGCAGCACCGCCAGATTTTGCTGCGCGCTCCTGGCGTCGTTGAAGGTGAGCGCCGGCGCGGTAACGCTGGCGATCAGGTCGGCCTGGGTCATCAGTTCATCAACCCAATATTGCTTGAAGGTGCGCAGGTCGTACAGCAGCATCGCCAGCGAGGAGGCGAACAGCGCCACGAACGTGGTTGCGACCGCCATCAATATCAGCTTGCTGCGCACCGAGCCGCTGTCAGGGTGCTTGCTGTCTTGCCAGCTCATGGCGCGGCCTTGTATACCTGGTTGGCCACTGTCAGCAGGCGCGAACTGAGCTTGACGCTGTTTTTTTCCGCCGCGCCCAGCGAGACGTCGAAACGCACGCGCTCTTCGACGATCCTGAAGTTGATGACGCTGCCCTGGCGCAAGCCGTCTTCCGCTTCAGTGACCAGCAGCACCGGCGCCGGCGCCGGCGCGAGCGAACGCAGCACGTTGCGCACCTTGAGCGCGTCGGCGCCGCCGACAAAGAGCAGGTGCACGCCGCCGGGCGCATCTTGCTCGCGCAGCACCCTGACCGTGATCGGATGCGCGCCAACCGTGCGCCCGCTGACGATGCGCGTCAGTTCGGCGGCCAGTTCGTCGGCATCGACGACGCCGATCACCAGGGGCGCACCCGCCTCACCCAGCGCACCAGGGGGAAAGTCGGTGTAGCCAAGAAACTTGTACAGGAAGGCTGCCTTGACCTTGCGCTCGAGCGACGTGGTCGTACCCGCTTGCGCCCTTGTCAGGACCGGTACGCCGGCGAGCAGCGCGCCGATCGCCAATCCCAGCACGGTCCGGCGCCGCCCCGGTGCGCGCTCGCCACTCAAGCGAACGCACCTTCGCGCCTGGGAAGACGGCGCGCCTGGTGTGAAAGGATGAGATATGTGCACGTTCTTGTTATCGTAAAACATTTTCTGCTGTGCATAAAGAGCGCACGTTTGGCGACGGGGCCGAAACGGTGAATATTTCATTTTTTGAGCAAGCATCGAGCGACCATCGAGCAATCGGCCTGCATTTGCCACCGAACTGCCGCGCATCCGCCGTGCAATTGTCAAGCAAGTAGCAGGCACAATCGCGCAACCGGGCGCGCCCCTGCCCGGCTGCTACAGCACGCCGTACTCCGCAGCCGCCTTGGCTGCCCACAACGCTTCATTGTAGGTAGGATACGGTGCGTCGTAGGTATCGACGGCGCCGTCGGCATCGATGAAGCTGTTCCACCAGCCATCGGCCCTGGCGCAAATGGCGATGTCGCCCGGTCCGCAATGGCTGGCGATCGGCTCGTCCGGCCCAAGGATGACGATATTGACTTTCCGGTGCGTGATAATGGTGGCCATGCTGTTCCCCGCTTGCGGACGGCGTTATACGCTCATCCCATACCTGACATCACAAAGATAAATTAGCAACGCGCCTTGCATTTTGGCATGATGCGTCTGTCTCCTCTATTCTTCCTCAAAGAAAAATAGATTTAGCCCGCTCCCTGAGCGGGCTTTTTTTTGCCCACCCCCGCCGCCATCTACCCCGGGGTGGATGTTGCCTCGGAAACGGACGAAAAGTCGCGCTTGGTGTACGATAGTCAAATATTTGCGCTTCTACAACTTCCAACTGATGATACAGGCAACCAATGCTCGCACCTAGCACAAGCGCGGGGCTGGCGGCAGCTTTCGACTGGCTTTCCACCGACCTCGGCGATAGCGCCGCCTGGCCGCACACGCTGCGCCTTTCCATGGAGATCATGCTCGGCGCGCCCTCCCCCATGTTGCTGCTATGGGGTCCGCGCCGCATCGCCGCCTTTAATGCCGCGTATGCCGAACTGGCCGGTCCGCAGCATCCGCCCGCGCCCGGCGGCAACGCGGCGGCGCCCATTTCCGCGCCGCTGGCCGCCGCGCCCAACGCCTTTGCCCGCGCCGCCAACGGCGAAGCGCTGCACCTGCAGCAGGCGCTCGCGCTGTCGGGCACCGGCACTCACCCACAGTTGCTGTGCGACCTGCACCTGACCCCGCTGCGCGACGAGCAGGGCGTGGTCCAGGGCGTGTTGTGCGCCGTGGCGCGCAGCGCCGAGCCGGCCCTGCCACCGGTTGCGCAGGCGCTGCGCGTGCTGGTGGTGGAAGACAACCTCGATTCGCAATACCTGGTGTGCGAAATGCTCAAGGCCTTCGGCCATGAAGCGCTCGGCGTAGGCCATGCCGAAGGCGCCCTCGAGCAACTCGGGCAGGCCAGCTTCGACGTGCTGTTTTCGGACGTCAGCCTGCCCGGCATGTCGGGCGTGGACCTGGCGCGCAAGGCGCTCGCCGAGCACCCGTCAATGCAGGTTATTTTTGCCTCCGGTTACGGTGAAGCGCTGCTGCGCCATGTCGAGTTCCCCTTCCAGTCCTTGCAAAAGCCGTATGAAATCGAGCAGTTGCAAGCGGCGCTGGCGCGCGCCAGCGCCATGCCAAGTGTGTGAGTCAATCCTGGCGCCCTGGGCTAGAATTGGACCCGGGCCGGCCGGCAGGCGTGGCCCCGTGCCGGTGGGCCTGCGTTGCGCCTTCCGGCTCCTGACCGAAGCACACTGATGATCATTCCTACTGAACCGATCGGCAGCATTCCCCGGCCCGCGGAGCTCGTCGCCGCGGCCAACCAGGATGATGTTGCCGGCCCCCAGCTCGAAGCCATGTACGAGGCGGCCGTGCGCGACACCGTCGCGCGCTTCGAGGCGACCGGCTCGCCCGTCATTACCGACGGCGAACAGCGCAAATACCATAACTTCTGGACCTATTGCGTGCACGGCGCGCGCAATATGGCGCCCGACGGCTTCCAGATCCCCTTCGCGGCCGGCCATACCCGGCGCATGCCGCGCCTGACGAGCGGGCCGTTCAGCTACCAGCGCTACGCCGACGAATACCTCGTCACCGCCCAGCGCTACGCGCGCGCGCCGGTCAAGCAAGCGGTCATTTCGCCGTCCGCGCTGTCGCTGATGTACCCGCCCGAGGGCCTGCCCGACTATCCGCGCGAGCAATTCCTTCACGATTTGCTGGCCGAGCACGAAACCGAGGTGCGGCGCTGCCTGGCACGCGGCGCGCACAAGGTGCAAATCGATTTCACCGAAGGACGCCTTGCCATGAAGCTCGATCCAAGCGGCGAGCTGCTCAACAGTTTTATCGACCTCAACAACATGGCGCTGACCCGTTTTTCGCCCGCCGAGCGCGCCCGCATCGGCGTGCACACCTGCCCTGGCGGGGACCGCGACTCGACCCATAGCCTGGATATCGACTACGCCGAACTGCTGCCCAGCCTGTTTGAATTAAAGGTCGGCAATTTCTACATTGCACTGGCCGGCGAAGCCGATCCGCAGCGCGTGCTCAAGATCATCGCCCGCTACCTCAAGCCGTCCCAACGCGTGTTTGTCGGCGTCATCGATCCGCTCAATGCCCACATCGACAGCGCCGAGGAGGTCTGCGCGCGCGTGCTGCAGGCCGCGCGCATCATTCCGCTGGCCCAGCTTGGCACCACGGACGATTGCGGCTTCTCACCGTTTTGCGACGACAAATCGACCACCCGCGACACGGCCTTCGCCAAGATCGGCGCGCGCGTCGAAGGCACCGCGCTGGCCGCGGCCCGGATCGAGGAGCGCGCATGAACGAAGACATGGATGAAATCGAACAAATGCGCTCGGTAGCGCTGCGCAACGCCAACAGCGTGCTGGTCGCGCGCCAGCGCGCGCAGCAAGAGTTGCTTGAGGCACGCGACGAACTCAAGCGCGCAAAGACGCGTATGGAAAACATGCTCGAAAGCTTGACCGACGGCTTTTGCGCCGTCGACCTGGCGTGGCGCATCACGTACATCAATGCGCGCGCGCTGCAACTGCTGGGCGCCGGCGGCCAGCGCCCCGCCGACCTGCTGGGCCAGTCGATCTGGGACGCTTTTCCGGCACTGCGCGGCAGCGCCATGCAGGCACACTGCCAGCGCGCCGTCGCCGCGCAGCAGACCGTCAGCGCCGAATTGCTCTACACGCAGCTCGATTGCTGGTTCGACCTGCGCGCCTACCCGTCGCCCGAAGGGTTGACGATCTATATCCAGGATATCAGCAAGCGGCGCGCCGACGAAAAAGCGTTGCAAGACGGCAGCAACCGCCTGCAAGTAGCGCTCTCGGCCGGGCGCCTGGGCGACTGGCGCTGGGACGCGGCCAGCGACCGGGTCACGCTGGGCGCGCGCGCGGCTGAAATCTTCGGCCTGGCGCCGGAAACGCCGATGCCGTGGAGCGCGCTGCGCGACCGCATGCACGACACTGACCACGAGGCGGCGCGCACCGAATTTTTGCAGGCCGTGGCCGAGCGCACCGACCTGAACATCGAATGCCGGCTGAAACACGCGGGCGACGGCAGCGAGGCGGCCTGGATCGGCGTGGTGGGCCGCATCGACTACGACAACGAAAGCGACGGCGACGGCGCCGGCGCGGTGCTGGGCATGACGGGCGTGGTGCAAGACATCAGCACCCGCAAGAGCGCCGAAGACACGTTGCGCGAGAGCGAGGAAGTGCTGCGCGCACTGGCCAATTCGATCCCCCAGCTGGCCTGGATGGCGCAGGCCGATGGCGCCATTGTCTGGTTCAACGAGCGCTGGTACGACTACACGGGCACCACGCCCGAGCAGGTGGTCGGCTGGGGCTGGCAAGCGACTCAGGACCCGGACGTGCTGCCGCAAATGCTGGCGCGCTGGCACGAGTCCCTGCACACCGGCAATCCGTTCGAGATGGAATATCCGATCCGCGGCGCCGACGGCCAGTACCGCTGGTTCCTCACGCGCGTGAACGCCGTGCGCGACCGCCTCGGCCACGTGGTGCGCTGGTTCGGCACCAATACCGACGTCGACCAGGTCAAGCGCGTGGAGCAGGCGCTGCGCGAAGAATCGAACGTGCTTGAGCTACTCAACAGCACCGGCACGGCGCTCGCTTCGCAGCGCGACTTGCGCTCGCTGCTGCAAACGGTCACCGACGCCGCCACGGGCGTCTCGGGCGCGCGCTTCGGCGCCTTTTTCTATCATGGCAAGGATCCGGACGGCGACCTGTTTACGCTGCATACCGTCAGCGGCACCGCGCCGGCCGGCTTCGACCCGTTCGGGCAAGCGCACGGCAGCACCTTGTTCGAACCCGGTTTGCAAGGCGATGGCGTCACGCGCCTGGCCGACATCACCCAGGACGATCGCTACCGCCAGGCGGAACCATTTTTCAGCAAGTGCGATGGCAACGGCGATGGCAACAGCGACGGCAGCACCGGCGGCGCGGCCGATTGCGCGCCTGCCGTGCGCAGCTACCTGGCCGTGCCGGTCATTGCGCGCTCGGGCGAAGTACTCGGCAACCTGTTTTTCGGCCATCCGGAAGCGGGCATATTTACTGAACGCACCGAACGCATCGTCGGCGGCATCGCGGCCCAGGCCGCAGTGGCGATTGACAACACGCGCTTGTACGAAGCGGCCCAGCGCGCCGCCGAAGAACGCAAGGTATTGCTTGAAAGCGAACGCTCGGCGCGCGCTGAAGCGGAGCGCACCAGCCAGATGAAAGATGAATTTCTGGCCACGCTGTCGCACGAATTGCGCACGCCGCTCTCGGCCATTTTGGGCTGGGCCCAGGTGCTGCGGCGCGGCAGCCGCGACACGGCCGACCTGCAACGCGGCCTGCAGACCATCGAGCGCAATGCGCGCGCCCAGGCGCAGCTGATCGAGGACTTGCTCGACATGAGCCGCATCACGTCCGGCAAGGTGCTGCTCGACATGCAGACGGTGGCGCCGTCGGTGTTCATCGATGCCGCCATCGAAACGGTGCGCCCTGCCGCGGACGCGAAAAATATCCGCCTTGAAAAGCACTACGACCCGGCCGTCGGTCCGATTGCCGGCGACCCGGCCAGGCTGCAACAGGTCATCTGGAATTTGTTGTCGAACGCAATTAAGTTCACCCCGCGCGACGGACGCGTGGACATTTTGCTGAGCGCCCTGGACGGTTATGTCGAAATTGCCGTGCAAGACAACGGCGTGGGCATCAAGCCCGAATTCATGGCCCATGTGTTCGAGCGCTTTCGCCAGGGCGACGCCTCGACCACGCGCAAGCACGGCGGCCTGGGGCTGGGGCTGTCGATCGTCAAGCACTTGATCGAGCAGCATGGCGGCACCGTGCGGGTCGACAGCGAAGGCGAGGAGCGCGGCGCCAGCTTTACGCTCACGCTGCCGTCGGCCAATCGGCAAAGCCTGTCGTCGCGCCCGGACCGGCCGGCGTATCGCTCACCCTCGCCCCTTGCCGCCGACATTTTGCAGCGCGACATGGCCGGCTTGCGCGTGCTGGTGGTTGACGACGAAGCCGACGCGCGCGAGCTGATCAACCGTATCCTGTCGGACTGCCACGCCATCGTGCGCACTGCCGGCAGCGCCGCTCAGGCGCTCGCTGCCATTGCCGAGGAAATGCCGGACGTGCTGGTAAGCGACCTGGGCATGCCCGACGTCGACGGTTTTGAATTGCTGGCGCGGGTGCGGGCCCTGGGTCCGGCGCACGGTGGCTTGCTGCCAGCGGTGGCGCTGACGGCCTTTGCCCGCTCTGAAGACCGGTTGCGCGCGCTCGAAGCGGGGTTCGGGGCGCACATCTCCAAGCCGGTCGAGCCAAGCGAGCTGATAGCCACGGTGGCGGCGATGGCGCCTAGTCATAATAAATAGCTAAGGAATCGGCCTCCTACCGTCCTACGCGGCGCTGTCCTACAAGAAATATTCCTGGTGCTGATACACTATGTGGATTGATAGTGAATCGGTGCCCCAATGTTACGCGGCTCCCCCATTCCGCTTTAAACGAGATTGCCGTATGCCAAGCCGAGACGAAATACTGAACGCGAAGATTCTTGTGGTCGATGATTCAGCTGACAATATCGAATTGATGGAAGAGATTTTGCGGGAAGAAGGCTATGTTTGCGTCAGCTCGACTATGCTCCCTGAACAAGTCTGCCCACTGCACCGCCAGCACTGTTACGACTTGATCTTGCTCGACCTGCAAATGCCTGGCCTGAATGGTTTTCAGGTCATGAAGGGCTTGAAAGAAATTGAACAGGGTGGCTACTTGCCCGTATTGGCGCTCACCGCGCAACCGAGTTTCAAGATAGCCGCACTCGAAGCGGGCGCGCGCGACTTCATCAGCAAACCGTTCGACTTGCTCGAGGTGCATAAGCGCATCCACAACATGCTGGAAGTGCGCTTGCTGTACAAGGAGCTGGCGCAGTACAGCAAGACGCAGCAAGCGCTCGCGCTGCACGATCCGCTGACCGGGCTGCCCAACCGGCGCCTGTTGGAAGACCGTATCGAAACCACGCTCCAGCATGCCAGCCGCAACCACCACAAGGCGGCCATCATGTACCTGGACCTGGACGGGTTCAAGGCCATCAACGATACCTACGGGCACGCTTACGGCGATGAAGTGCTGAAAATCGTCGCACAAAGGCTGGTGGCGGCGTCGCGCAAGGAAGACACGGTGGCCCGGCTGGGCGGTGATGAATTCATGGTCGTGCTGGGTGAAGTGCACAGCCTGGCCGATGCGCAAGGGCCGGCGGCCAAGCTGGTCGAAGCCGTTTCCGAACCGTTTTTCATCAATGACCTCACCTTGCAACTGTCCACCAGCATTGGCATTAGCATCTATCCCGATGACGCCGAGAATGTCGAGTCCCTGATCAGCATTGCCGATTACGCGCTGTATGAAGCCAAGCGCGGCGGCAAGAACCGGTTCTGCGCCACCTCCACGCAACCGGCGCCCCTGCCGCCTCCCCAAAAAAAAGTTAACCTGGCGCCCCACCGCTGACACCAATAGTCGCTTGCGGCGCTGGAATGACCAGGCCGCCAGCGGCGCTAACGCAGGCTGCCTACAAGAGCGCTGCATACAAGGGCAGCGCAGGTCATTTACCATTAAAAAAGCGGGCCGCAGCCCGCTTTTTTAATGCTGCACGATCAGCTTACGCCGACTTGCCCTTGCCTTTTTCGGTGCTTGCTTCCACTTCTTTGGCGTGCTGGTGATCGGTGCTGGCATCGACCATGTCGGGCGGCACTTCAATGCGCGTAATGCCGGAGTCGACGGAAATCGGGTCGCTCGCCGGGAACGTCATTTCGACCGCGTCATCAAGCAGCGCTTCCTTGGCCACTTGCTCGGGCGTATCGCATTCTTCGGCAGCCAAGGTCTTGATGGCCGTGGCCCACTTGACGAACTTGAGCTCGGCCAGGTCCCCGATGGTGGTGATGCCGAAAGCGGCGTGCAAGGCCTTGGCGTCCCCGGTGCTCAAGCCGCGCATGGCGGAAAGCGGTGCGTTGCAAATATCGCGGAAACATTTTCCTGCGAACTCATTGTCGACTACGGTATTGATATTCATTTTCTGTCCTCTCGAAGTGCTGCCCGGTGGGGCGATGTCCCTAAACTGACTTGACTATCGCACAACAAGCACGGCGCGTATGTGCGCCAGCGAACCTAGCCATGTATCCTTATGCACACGGTCCGTTTGGACTGCATTTTCCTGCGTGGATATGATAGGAGGAAATGTACTTGCGGCACGATTCACGGGAGTTTTCACAGAGGAAATTTCACGATTCTGCTATCCTGTGAGCTGAGACAAGCGGACCCAACAAAACTTGACCGTGCAGTACAGGAACGACGTGCCAAAAATAGAAAAACCGAAAATTCTCGTGGTCAACGATGACGCCGCGAGCTTGCTGGCCCTGACCAGCCTGCTTGATCAATGGGCGGAAGAATCGGGCTACGACGTCATCTCGGCGCGCTCGGGGCAGCAGGCGCTGCGCCAGGTATTGCTGCACGATTTTGCCGTCATTCTGCTCGACGTCAATATGCCCGGCATGGACGGTTTTGAAACGGCCGAAGCGATCCACCAGCGCACCCGCTCGGCCGATATCCCCATCATTTTCGTGACCGCCTTCCTGGCCGATGAAATCGACCGTCTCAAGGCTTACCAGCGCGGCGCGGCCGACTTCCTGTTCACCCCGGTGATCCCGCAAATCCTGCACGCCAAGGTCCAGGTGTTCGTGGCGCTGGCCACCAAGAATGAAGAACTCAAGCGCCAGGCCCACAAGCTGTCCCAGCGCACCACCGAACTGACCGCCACCAACAAGCGCCTCACCCGCGAAATGGAAGAGCGGCAGGCGGCGGAACGCAAGAGCCACGCCAAAGACGAGTTCCTCGCGATGCTGGGCCATGAACTGCGCAATCCTTTGTCGGCCATCAGCAGCGCCGCTGCCCTGATCGGCCTGGCCGGCGCCGGACCGGACACGGTCGCGCGCGCCCGCCAGATCATCCAGCGTCAGAGCCAGCACTTGTCGCGCATCGTGGACGACCTGCTTGACCTGTCGCGCGCCATGTCCGGCAAGATCCTGCTGGCGCGCCGGCCGGTCGACCTGGCCGCGCTGGTCTCGGCCTGCCTCGACACCTTCAAGGCCACCGGCCGCACGGGCAACTATTTATTGAACACAAACATGGCGCAAGCCTGGGTCGATGGCGACCCGACCCGGCTTGAGCAGATCGCCACCAACCTGATCGACAATGCGCTCAAGTACACGCCACCGGGCGGCGCCATCGACATTGCCGTCAGGGACGATGACGACGACATTATCTTGACCGTGCGCGATACGGGCGTGGGCATTTCCGAAGAATTGCTGCCCCATGTATTTGATGTGTTCGTGCAGGCCAGCACCACGCTGGACCGTTCGCAAGGGGGCCTGGGCATTGGCCTGGCGCTGGTGCGCCGGCTGGTCGAGCTGCACGGCGGCAGCGTCAGCGCGCACAGCAGCGGCGCCAGCGCCGGCAGCACCTTCGCCATCCGCCTGCCGCGCGCCGCGGCGGCGGCCGCCCCGGCGAACGAGTCGCCGTCCCACCTGGACACCGGCAAGCCAAGCGTGCTGCTGATCGAAGACAATGACGACGGCCGCGAAATGATGGCCACCATGCTCACCGCCTGCGGCTACCCGATCAAGCACGCCGCCGATGGCTTGCAGGGCGTCGACATGGCCGTGGCGCACCCGCCCGACGTGGCGCTGGTCGATATCGGCCTGCCCGGCATCGACGGCTACGAAGTGGCGCGCCGCCTGCGCAAGAACGATGGTACGCGCCACATCAAGCTCATTGCACTGACCGGCTACGGGCTGCCCGAAGACCAGCGCCGCGTGCTCGAAGCAGGCTTCGATATGCATTTGGTTAAGCCAGTGGACATCAACCACCTGCTCGAAGCGCTCACCCAATGCGCGATCCTGCCGGCCGAATAAACGCAGCTGCCTTGTTGTGCCCGCTCTTGCCTACAAGGCTAACAAGACTCACAAGGTCGCGCTGATTTCCTCTTTGCGCGCCAGCATGTCGTCAGCCAGCGCCTCCAGGTCCAGCCCCGCTTTTTCCGCCTTGGGAAACATTTCCTTCTCTTCTTGCGTGACGTGGTGCGCGACTTGCTCGCCCAGCACCTTCACCTTGGCGTCGTACAAGTCATCGTCCGGATCCATGTCCTGGATCTGCGCGATCAAGTCCTTGGCGCCGGCGTGTTCGACCGCCGCTTCGTCGAGCAGGTCGGCCGCATTCTTGTCCGCTGGGCGCAGGGCCGGGTAGAAAATCTCTTCTTCCACCATGGTGTGCAGCGTCAGCGCCATGCAGATATCGTCGGCCAGATGCTTCTTTTTGCTGCCTGCGCTTTCGCCCAGCGCCGCATACTGCTCGAACAAGTCTTGTAGTTCGCGATGGTCGGCTGACAATATCGAAATGGCGTCAACGGTCTTGGCATTCATGCGTATCCCTTGGGTCGGTTCTGGTTGGCCCTTGACGGGCCTTACCGTCAGCTTGGACAAACGGGCCGGCGCCGACTGTGCGCCAGTTCACGCACGCGTGCACTGAACTGGCGACAGGCGCATGCGAGCTGTTGTATGATTTGGGAAACATTCACGAAGTCGAGCATGAACGCACCGGCACCCGGACAATTTGACCCCGAAGTTGAACGCAAGGTGGCCGCGCGCACCGCGGACCTCGCCGAGCTGTTGGGCCACCTGACCACCTGCTGGGACGACGAACGGCGGGATCTGGCCCGCAAACTGCACGACAGCCTGGGTTCGTCCATGACGGCGCTCACCATGCACCTGGCCCTGCTGACGCAACAACTGCCCGCCGACAAAACACTGCAAAACCGCACCGCGCAAATGAAAACGCTGTTGATGAACATCATCAACACCAACCGCGAGATGCAGATCACGATCTGGAACGACAAGCTGGAGTTCTTGGGCGTGAAAGCGGCTCTGAGCGAACTGGTGCACGAGTTCGGCAAGCTGCACCCGATCACCGCCCGCATCAGCCTGCCTGACGAAGACGCGGCCTACCCGCGCGACCAGGGCGTCGCCCTGCTGCGTGCCTGCGAAGAAGGTTTGCGCAACGTGCTGGCGCACGCGCACGCCACCGGCGTTGACGTGGTACTTGACGACAACGACGAAGAAATCATGCTGACCGTGCGCGACAACGGCATCGGTTCGGCCGACTACGACCGCAAGGCAAGCGACTGCCACGGCTTGCGCCTGCTGCGCGCGCGCGCCGGCTACCTGGGCGGACGGCTCACCGTGACCGCCCTGCCCGGCGGCGGGACGGCGCTGGCGATCATCCTGCCGCGCCAGCCTGAATGTCCTCCCTCGCTGATCAGTGCAGCTTGACCAGCGGCGAACTGCGCCGGATTAAAAAGCGCGCCAGCGCCAGCAGCGCCGTTTTCAGTGCGCCCAGCACGGCCGCATGATGCATCAGGTGCAAGCTTGCGTACATCATCCGCGCAAAAAAGCCATCGATGAAAAAGTTCAATCCTTTTAGCGAACCCATCAGGCTACCGACCGTATTACGGTGCCCGAACGACACCAGCGAGCCGTAGTCGCGGTAAACATAGGGTGTGTTGTCAGGCGCCTTGCCCGCCGCGCGGCGCGCAAGCTGGCGGCACAGGTAATCGGCGTGCTGGTGCGCGGCCTGGGCGCGCGGCGGCACTTGCTTGCCGTTGCCCCCCATGCTGGCGGCGCAATCGCCCAGTGCGTAGATGTCGGCAAAGCCGGTGACGCGCAGCGTACCATCCACTTCGAGCTGGCCGCCCTTATTCACCGGCAAGCCGAGCTGCGCCAGCCAGCTAGGCGCGCGAATGCCGGCGGCCCAGACGCACAGGCTGGCGGGATAGGCGGCGCCGTCGGCGTCGAGCACCCGGTCCGCTTCGATGCTGGCCACGTGGCACCCGGTAACGACCTTGACGCCGCGTTCTTCAAGCAGCTTGTGGGCGGGGGCCGAGTCGCGCTCGGGCAGCGGCGCCAGGATGCGCGGCGCCCCTTCAAGCAGCAAGATGCGCACGTCCCGTTCGGGCCGCAGGTGGGCAAAGCCGTAGGCGGCGTATACCCCGCTCGCTTGGCGCAGTTCGGCGGCCAGCTCCACCCCAGTGGCGCCGGCGCCGATGATGACGATGTCGACCGCGCCCTGGCCGCCTGCGGCGCGCCGGGTATCGGCCTGCGCCAGACGGGTCAGCAGCAGCAGGCGAAAGCGTTCTGCGTCTTCGGTGGCATTGAGGGAAATGGTGTGTTCGGCCGCGCCGGGCACGCCGAAGTAATTCGAGGTACTACCCACGGCAATGACCAGCGTATGGAAAGAGAGGGTACGCTGCGGCAAGACCAACTCGCCGTTTGCGCCGGCAATGGGGCCAACGGTCAGGCTGTGCGCCGGCGCATTGAGCGCGGTAAGGGCACCATAGACGAAAGTGAAACCGTTGTCATGCGCCAGCTTCTGGTAGGACAAGCCTTCCTGGTGCAGGTCGAGCGTCCCGGCCGCTACCTCATGCAGCGAGGGCTTCCAAATATGGGTCAGGCCCCGGTCGACCAGCGTGACCTTGCCCGCTCCCAGCTTGCGCCCCAGCTTGCAGGCCAGTTCCAGCCCGCCGGCGCCGCCTCCGACAATGACGATGTCACCCTGCACGCGATCCTCCCGTCCACCGTTATTGGACGAGAGTTTACTACGCGCCGCAACAGGAGCGGCGCACGGCGGGTGGCCTTAGTCCTTGTCGTGGCCTTTTCCGTGGCCCTTGTCATGCTTGCCTTCGTGCTTGTCCTCGTGCTTGCCTTCGTGCTTGCCTTCGTGCTTGTCGTAGTTGTCGTGATTGGTACGCTCGTCGAGCCGGAAGCCGCGCTGGTCATTGTCGCGCCGGTTGTCGTAACGGTTCTCGTCGCGGTGGCCATCGCCCCCATGCGAGCGGCGATACTGCGGAGCATAAGTATTGTTGTACCAGCTGTCCTGCACAAAATAGACTGGCCGGCCGCAGGCGTTGTAGGCAGCGCAGTGCTTGCTCCACTTCTTGGCGTGGCCGGGCGGCACGCGCAGGTACATCGGCGGCGCGTTGCGGTATTGCGGCATTTGCTGGATGATCATCGGCTGCTGGTAGATCACCGGCGGACGCGACAGGTTACCCAGGTCGATGCTGCCGTAGTAGCCCGACTGGCCCAGCTGCAGGCTGAGATTTTGCGCCATCGCGCCGGCCGCAGCCGTCATGATCATTGCGGCGATTAGTAATTTTTTCATTGTGTGCCTCTTCGCAAGTGACGAAACGCCAATGGCGCCTGACCACAGGCAGCGGGCTGATGCCCGCTCCTGGTCATGCACGAAGTTTAACAGAGGCAACATGAACTTCTGTTCGCCAACACACATAGTTACCGCTGCTTACACGCATTACATGTTGCGAAACAGCGACATGAATGGCTGGCTGACCGACAGCGTCTCCGGCCGCGTTTTCAGCCTGACCATGCCCCTGCCCGCGTCATCGCGCGTGATCGACGCCACCGCCCGCAGGTTGACGATGGTCGAGCGGTGGATCTGCTTGAAGATCGCCGGGTCGAGCACGTCGAGCAGTTCGCGGATCGGTTTGCGCAGCAACGCTTCGCCGCCCGCCGTCATCACCACCGTGTACTTGGTGTCCGACTGGAAGTAGGCCACATCGTCAACCATGATCAGGCGCGTTTCGGCGCCCGCGCTGGCGGTCAGCCACACCAGCGGCGGCTCCTTGCCGCTGTTGGGAATGCTGCGGCCAAGCCGCTCCACCAGGGCGGCCAGCGCGGCGCTGTCGCCGGCGCCGCCGGCGATGCGCGCTTTCAAGCGCTGCACCGTGGCCGCCAGGCGGGCCCGCGCCACGGGCTTGAGCAGGTAGTCGACTGCGCCCTTGTCAAAGGCGTCGATTGCGTACTGGTCGTAGGCGGTGACGAACACCGCCTGGGTGCCGGGGCTGGCGTCGGGCAGTGCGGCGGCCACTTCCAGGCCGCTCAAGCCGGGCATGCGAATGTCTAAAAAGGCCACCTCGGGCTGGTGCAGGGCAATCGCTTCCAGCGCGCTGCCGCCGTCGTCGCAGGCCGCGACAATGTCCAGTTCCGGCCAGACCTCGCCCAGCAGCATCACCAGCGCCTCGCGCAGCAGCGTTTCATCTTCGGCAATTACGCACTTAGTCATGCTGCGCTCCCTTTTTGATCGTGTTCAGGGCGGTGTTGGGCACCGTGATCGTGGCCGCGACCCCGCTGGGAAAATTGGCCACGATGGCAAACGAGGCGGCGCTGCCGTAGGCCAGGCGCAGCCGTTCGCGCACATTGCGCAGTCCGATGCCGGTGCCGCCGCCCTCGGCCGAAAAACCGCGCCCGTCGTCGGCCACCGTGACCGCCACCGCGGTCTCGTGGGTGCGCGCCAGGATCCACACCGTGCCTCCGCCGGACTTGGGTTCAAGCCCGTGCTTGATGGCGTTTTCCACCAGCGTTTGCAGCATCATCGTGGGAAACAGCACGGCGCGCAGCGCAGCGGGGACCTCGACCTGCAGCGACAGGCGGCTGCCCATGCGAATTTTCAGAATGTCGAGGTAAGCCTGGGCCCGTTCGAGTTCATCGCCAATGGTCGAGAGGCTATCCTCGGTGCGCGGCAGCGAATGGCGCAGGTATAGAATCAGGTTGCCCAGCATCTCGTCAGCGCGGGGGGGATCGGTGCGCGTGAGCAGTTGGGCGCTGGCCAGCGTGTTGTACAAAAAGTGCGGCTCGACCTGGGCGTGCAGCAAACTCAATTTGGCCACCGTCAATTCCTTTTCGGTGGCGCTTTGGACCACGCTGGCCTGCTCGGCGCGGCGCAGGCCGGCCACGCGCCGCGTAACCGAGCGCACGATCGCTTCCGCGTTTTCCAGGTTGGTGGCGAAGTCGACGAAAAACCAGTCGCTCCAGGCTGAGCGCTCCGGTTCGCAAATGAGCGTCACGCTGCCGGCCTCGCCATTCGGCGCGACCGTCACCAGGATCTGGTTGAAGTGGGTGCGCAAGTGGCGCGTGAACTGGATTTGCACCGTGTCGCCACTGTAAGGGTCGATACGCTTGATCTTGGCGCGCAGTTGCAAGCTGTCGCGCGCGCTGTCGACCGACTCGATGCCCGGCAGTTCGCGCACCGCCGCCTCGACCAGGTCGAAGGCGGCTCCCGCTTCGAACGGGATTTCGATCTGGCGCCGCTGGCGGTTCGACAGCGAGCTGCTGTTGACTTCGCCGGTAATCAGGCGCACCCGGCGCAGGTGCGAAAAGGCCGTGATCAAGACCACGGCGCCGAGCAGCATGCCGGTCGCCGCAATAAAGCCGCCGGCGTCGCGCCCGATCGGTTGCAGCAGCGCGTCGTTGGCGATCAAGGCGCACAGGAAATACAGCACCATCCAGGAAACGGTGAGGCGAAACAGGAAAAAGAGGCTGGTCATGAGGGGTTCCGGGTCAGTAGTCGTAGGCGCAGCTTAGCAAGCGCGGTCCGTGACTTCCGGCATTATCCGACAGAACCCCGCAGGGGCCGACGGAGGCGGGAAAACCAGCCAATGTCATCGTCGACGGTCCTATCGCAGTAGCGCATCATGTCCTCCATGGCGGCGGGAGCATCCACACCGGCTATATGCTCGGGCGTGGTATTTCTGCGGCATAACAGCACACGGTTGACGATGGTGCCCGTTATCCAGCGGCAGCCCCCTACCTGGACGTTCGTATAGCCGCGACAGGACAATTTGAATGCCAGCGATTGCGCCATGCCAGCGGCCGCGCCGCCGAAACACGACCATAGGATGACCTTGCCCGCAAACGCTTTCGGCAGACCCCGTTTCTCGAGCAGGCGAGCCAGTGAGCGCGCCGAATGCGTATACCCGGCGTCTTTTTGAATGCGGTCGCCATAATTTCCATGTCCCAAAATCAGCAAGTCGTGATGCAGATGGGCCAGACTAATTTCCGGTGATGAGACATCGCTCCCCACATTGCCTTGAGCCGAAGGCTGGCAATGCAGCGTCGCGGCCGCGCTGGCCCACCTTTGTGGGACGGACACGGGCGGACAGGCTAAACTGTCGGCTCCATTCCCAACGCTGCAAGGTTTGCCCATGTCGTTTGCTTCCCTCGGTCTGATCGACCCGCTCATGCGCACGCTCGATGCGCTGGGCTACACGAGCGCCACGCCGGTGCAGGCACAGGCGATCGGCCCGATCCTGGCCGGGCGCGACGTAATGGCCGCAGCCCAGACCGGGACCGGCAAGACCGCCGGTTTCGCCCTCCCGCTGCTGCAGCGCCTGACCATGGAAGGCGGCCAGGTGGGCAGCAACGCGGTGCGCGTGCTGGTGCTGGTGCCCACGCGCGAATTGGCCGAGCAAGTGCACGACAGTTTCAAGGAATATGGCGCCGGCCTGCCGCTGCGCACCCATGTCGCTTACGGCGGCGTGAGCATCAATCCGCAAATGATGAAGCTACGCAAAGGGCTCGACGTACTGGTGGCCACGCCCGGGCGCCTGCTCGACCTGTACCGCCAGAATGCGGTCAAGTTCGACCAGTTGCAAACCTTGGTGCTCGACGAGGCCGACCGCATGCTCGACCTGGGCTTTTCGCGCGAACTGAATGACATTTTTTCCGCCCTGCCCGCCAAGCGCCAGACCCTGTTGTTTTCGGCCACGTTTTCCGACGAGATCCGCGCGCTGGCCGGCAAGCTCTTGAACAACCCTTTGAGCATTGAAGTTAGCGCGCGCAACAGCACGGTGCAGCGGATTCGGCAGTGGGTGGTGCCGGTCGATAAAAAACGCAAGCCCGAGCTGTTCTTGCATTTGTTGCACAAGCTGCGCTGGGGCCAGGTGCTGGTGTTCGTCAAGACGCGCAAGGGTGTCGACCAACTGGTCGACACCCTGGCGGCAAATGGCGTGGCGGCCGACGCGATTCACGGCGACAAGGCGCAGCCGGCGCGCCTGCGGGCGCTGGAGCGTTTCAAGGCGGGCCAGTGCAAGATACTGGTGGCAACCGACGTCGCCGCGCGCGGGCTGGACATCGACGACTTGCCGCAAGTGGTCAATTTCGACTTACCCACCGTGGCCGAAGACTATATCCACCGCACCGGCCGCACCGGCCGCGCGGGCAATGCGGGCCAGGCGGTGTCGCTGGTATGCGCCGATGAGGTGGACTTGCTCGCCGCCATTGAAATGTTCACGCGGCAAACCCTGGAACGCATCGAAGAGCCCGGCTTTTCGCCCGAGCACCGGGTGCCGCTGACCGATACGGCAGGCCAGGTCGTCAAGAAGCCGAAGAAGGCGAAAAAGGCCAAGGTGACGGGCGATGTTTTGCACGTGGATGTCCGCTTTTTAAAAACCCGATAAGCTGCGATGAAGTATGATGCCTGAATGAATCAACCGAATCCCCCTGCAGCTGTATTAAATATCAACGTCTTGAAAGCAAGCTGCGCAGGATGCAGCATGCACCAATTATGCCTTCCCATGGGGCTCGACGAGGGCGAACTGAGTCGGCTGGACCAGATCATTGGCAAGCGCAGCCGCATTTTGCGCGACGAGCGCCTGTACCAAATGGATCAGCCTTTTCGCAGTTTGTACGCGATTCGCTTCGGCCATTTCAAGACTTACCAGGTCAATGCGGCCGGAGAACAACAGATTACGGGTTTTCAGATGGCCGGCGAATTGCTGGGGATGGACGCCATCAGCGGCGACCGCCACCATTGCGACGCAGTGGCGCTCGAGGATAGCGAAGTGTGCGAGATTCCGTTCACCCGCCTTGAAGACTTGTTCGGCCAGGTGCCGACGCTGCTGCGTCATTTTCACCGCATCATGAGCCAGGAAATCACGCGTGAACAAAACGTCATGCTATTGCTGGGCAATATGCGCGCCGAGCAGCGTTTTGCGGTGTTTCTGGTCAATTTGTCGTCGCGCTACGCGGCGCGCGGGTATTCGCCGACCAGCTTTCAGTTGCGCATGTCGCGTGAAGATATTGGCAATTATCTGGGCTTGACCATTGAAAGCATCAGTCGATTGCTGTCGCGCTTCAAAAAGCAGGGCTGGTTAAAGGTCGACAAGCGCGAAGTGACGCTGCTCGACCCGGTGATGCTCAAGGCGATGGCCGCCGGTACCGCGCAGTGCAGCCCGATGGCCTGAGTCAGGCTACCCGTAACAGTCCCCCCACATCGTCGTCGCGCACGCGACGGACCCATGGAACATTGGCTCAGTTGAACCGTTCCATTGCCGCCAATCGTCGCCCCCGCGTTCACGCGCCAGCCGTCGTTGGTCACTTGGGCCCCATGGGACCCAACGACTCAAAACGGCGCCTTTCCATCGTCCGGCACCACGATCAAATACCCCGTCAGCAAGCCGGCCAGCGTGCAAAACGTCCAGAAGAAGAAAAACCCGATGCTGTAGACCGCCATCGGCGCCAGCGACGACAGCGCTTCCGGCTCGACCCACGAGAAGAAAAAGCCTTCAGCGAGCGCCGCGGCCAGGAACGATGGCCACAGCACCGCCATCGCCAGGCGCTTCATGCCCTGCCTCATGGCGCAATGGCCGCATCGGCGTCGATCGTCATCGACTGCTGGGCCGGAAATTGCCATTCGGCAGCCAGGCGCCAGTCGCGCTTGCCCCCTTCCACATTCACCTGCCAGCGCGCCTGCTCCAGCGCCGGCAGCGGCGCCGAAAAACGCCCCTGCGCATCCGGATACACGGCGAGCAAAATGTCTTTTTCAGGCAACGTCGAATGCGCCAGTCCGATCCTGAACGGGGTCGTAACCGGCCGCCCAAAGCTGGTCAATTCGCCCTGCATCGCATGCGCGCCGGCGTTGTAGTGCAGCGCCACCGACAGGCGCTGGGCGCTGGCCACGCGGTCGCGCCGCAAGTCCTGGTTGATCGCCTTGCCCTGCTTGTAATAGTCGTCGACCACCATCGCGTCCTGGCGCGTATAGGCCAGGTAACCGGTGTAGCCGCCGGCCACCAGGACCACGGCCGGCCCGAGCATCAGCAGCCATGGCCAGCGCTGGGCATACCATGGCGGCGCCGTGCGCAGCCTGGGTTGGGAAGCAGTTTGCATGCGGTTCTCCTTCATTATCTCGGTACGATAAATACGGCTTTTTCGGTGACCTTGAGCGAGGGCTGGTCGATCGCGCTCAATTCGAACATGATCGCATGCGAGCCGCCCGTCAGGGCTGCCCGTTCGGTCTGCACCCGCACCGGCACGGCGCGCGTGCTGGCGCCGTCGAGCAGCACTTCTTCCTGGTCGGCCAGGCGCACCCCGGGCAGGCCGCTGACGACAATGTGGAAGCGATGCGCCGTTTCGCCGGTGTTCATCACCTGCAGACGGTACACGTTTTCAATCACGCCGTCGCCCACTTCGCGCCCCATCGAGCCGCGGTCGCGGATGACGTCAAGCTTGAGCGGGGTGCGCAGCGCAAGCGCGGTGCCAAAGCCGATGCCGATCAGGGCCAGCAGCGCGCTGTAAATGAGCACGCGTGGGCGCACGATGTGCGCCCCGATCTGGCGCGCCGACCAGCCCTTTTCCATGGCCTGGTCGGTCGAATAGCGAATCAGCCCGCGCGGCAGGTCGATCTTGTCCATCACGCCGTTGCAAGCGTCCACGCAGGCCGCGCAGCCGATGCATTCATACTGCAGGCCATTGCGAATGTCGATTCCGGTCGGGCACACCTGCACGCACAGGGTGCAGTCGATGCAGTCGCCCTTGGTGCGTTCGGCCGTTTGCACGCCGCGCGGCTCGCCCCGTTCCCGGTCGTAGGTAACGATCAGCGTGTCTTTGTCGAACATGGCGCTCTGGAAGCGCGCATAGGGGCACATGTATTTGCACACCTGCTCGCGCAGCCAGCCTGCGTTGCCGTAGGTGGCGAGCGCGTAAAAGCCGATCCAGAACCATTCCCACGGCCCCAGACTGAGCGCGCCAATGCCCGCCATCATCGAGCGCATGGGCGCAAAGTAACCGACAAACGAGATCCCGGTCCACAGCGCCACCAGCCACCAGGCGCTGTGTTTGGCGCTCTTGCGCCAGATCTTGTCCAGCGTCCAGGGTTGGCGATCGAGCCGGATGCGGGCGCTGCGCGCGCCTTCGATCTTGCGCTCGATCCACATGAAAATTTCGGTGTACACCGTCTGCGGACAGGCAAAGCCGCACCACACGCGCCCGGCCACGGCCGTCACCAAAAACAGCAGCCAGGCGCAGATGATCAGCAGCGCAGCGAGGTAAATGAAATCCTGCGGCCACAGCACCAACCCAAAGATGTAGAACTTGCGCGCGGCCAGGTCGAACAGGACCGCCTGACGATCGTTCCAGGTCAGCCACGGCAGACCATAGAACACGATCTGCGTGATCCACACGCAGGCCCAGCGCAGGGTCGCATAGCGGCCCTTCGCCTCGCGCGGATAAATCTCCTCGCGCGCCGCGTACATCTTGATCACCTTTGGACTGGACTGCTTCATTTTTTAGCCACTGCCGCGTTGTCGCTGGCCGCGTTAGGACTGGCCGCGCTGATGCTGGCAGATTTGGTGCCGGCCGGGTCGTTCGACAGGCTCCACACGTAAGCTGCCAGCACGTGCACCTTGTCGGCGCCCAGGAAGTCCTCGAAGGCCGGCATCTGGTTGTCGCGCCCCTTGCGGATGGTTTCCATGATGGTGTCGGCGCTGCCGCCATACAGCCAGACCTTGTCGGTCAGGTTCGGCGCGCCGATGGCCTGGTTGCCCCCGCCGCTGGCGGTGTGGCAAGCCATGCAGGCACTGAACTTGGACTTGCCGAACACCGCCTTGATCGGATCGTGCGAGGCGCCCGACAAGCTCTTGACGTATTGGACAACGTTGACGATATCGTCATCCGAGCCGACCGCCGCGCCCATTGGCGGCATCACCCCGTGACGCCCCTTCATGATGGTCGTCTTGATGATCTCCGGCGTGCCGCCATGCAGCCAGTCGCTGTCGGTCAGGTTCGGATAACCCTTGTTGCCGCGCGCATCCGAGCCGTGGCACTGGGCGCAGTACGTCATGAACAGGCGCTCGCCGATGGCATGCGCCTTCGGGTCGGCCGCCACCACCTCGATCGGCTGGCCGGAAAAGCGCGCAAACTGCGGACCGTATTCGGCATCGGCTTTACTGAGTTCTTCAGTGTAGGCGCTGCTCGACTTCCAGCCAAGCTTGCCGGCATAGCTGCCAAGGCCCGGATACAGGAACAGGTAAGCGAGCGCGAAGACGATGGTGATGTAGAACAGCCACATCCACCAGCGCGGCAGCGGCGTGTTCAACTCGGACAGGTCTTCGTCCCACACGTGGCCGGTGGTGCCGTCGCTCGGCGCGTCGGGCGCAACTTTGTGCAGCGACTGCGAGTACAGCAAAATGCCGCAGCCGGCCACGGACAGCAGCGTGATGACGACGATGAACAGGTCCCAGAATACGTGGGTAAAATCAGACATGGCGCTTCTCCTGCACGCCATCATCGAGGGCGTCGTCGGCAAACGGCAGCGCCGCCTGGATCGCAAAGTCGGCATTGCTGCGCAGTGCAAAGGTCCACAGCAAAATGCCGAGGAAGGTCACGAAGCTGATCACGGTCATGATGCTGCTCGCACTATCGAAAATATGTTCCATCTTATTTCCTTGTCTTGATCTGGGTGCCCAGGCCCTGCAGGTACGCAATGAGCGCATCCTGCTCGGTCTTGTCGGCCAGCGTGGCCGGACCCTGGGCAATCTCTTCTTCCGAGTACGGCACGCCAAGGCGCTTCATGGCGCGCATCTTGGGCAGCACGTCTTCAGGCACCAGCTTGTTGGCCGCCAGCCATGGATAGCCCGGCATGTTCGATTCCGGCACCAGCGAGCGCGGGTCGTCCAGGTGGCTGCGGTGCCAGTCGTCGCTGTAACGCCCGCCCACGCGCGCCAGATCCGGCCCGGTGCGCTTGGAGCCCCACTGGAACGGGTGGTCGTAGACGTACTCGCCGGCCACCGAGTAGTGGCCATAACGTTCGGTCTCGGCACGAAACGGCCGGATCATCTGCGAGTGGCAGTTGTAGCAGCCCTCGCGGATGTACACGTCGCGGCCCGTCAGGCGCAGCGCGGAATACGGCTTCAGGCCGGCCACCGGCTCGGTGGTGGACTTCTGGAAGAACAAGGGAACGATCTCCACCAGGCCGCCGACGGAAATGACCAGCAAGATCAGTCCGATCAGCAGCCAGGGGTTCTTTTCGATCCACGCATGGGAAAATTTCATGATGGCTCCTGGTTTAAGCGTGTGAAGGTAAAAGGGACGGGATCTTCGCGTCCGCACCGACGGTGCCGCGCATCGTCTGGAAGGTGTTGTACGCCATGATCAGCATGCCGGTCAGGTACAGAACGCCGCCGGAGACCCGGATCACGTAGTACGGATAGGTCGCTTTCACGCCTTCGACGAAGGTATAGGTCAGCGTGCCGTCCGGGTTCACCGCGCGCCACATCAGGCCCTGCATCACGCCGGCGATCCACATCGAGGCGATGTACAGGACGATGCCGATGGTGGCGACCCAGAAGTGCAGGTCGATCAGCGAGGTGCTGTACATTTCCTTCTTGCCCGACAAGCGCGGGATCAGATAGTAGATCGAACCCATCGTGATGAAGCCCACCCAGCCGAGCGCGCCGCCATGAACGTGGGCGATGCCCCAGTCGGTGTAGTGCGACAGTGCGTTGATGGTCTTGATCGACATCATCGGGCCTTCAAAGGTTGCCATGCCGTAGAACGAGAGCGAAACGATCATGAATTTGAGGATCGGATCGGTGCGCAGCTTGTGCCAGGCGCCCGACAGCGTCATCATCCCGTTGATCATGCCGCCCCACGAAGGCGCCAGCAAGATGAGCGAAAACACCATGCCGATCGACTGGGTCCAGTCGGGCAGCGCGGTGTAATGCAGGTGGTGGGGGCCGGCCCACATGTAGGTAAAGATCAGCGCCCAGAAGTGGACGATCGAGAGGCGATACGAGTACACCGGACGCTCGGCCTGCTTGGGAATGAAGTAGTAGACCATGCCCAGATAGCCGGCGGTCAGGATGAAGCCGACCGCATTGTGGCCGTACCACCACTGGATCATCGCGTCCTGCACGCCGGCGTAGGCCGAGTACGACTTCCAGAACGTGACGGGCATCGAGGCGCCATTGACCACGTGCAGCAGAGCCACGGCGATGATGTAGGCGCCGAAGAACCAGTTGGCCACGTAGATGTGCTTGACCTTGCGCTTGATGAGGGTGCCGAAGAACACCACCGCGTAGGTGACCCAGACCACCGTGATCAAGAGCGCGATCGGCCACTCAAGCTCGGCGTACTCCTTGCCGCGCGTGAAACCCATCGGCAGCGTGATGGTGGCCAGCACCAGCACCGCCTGCCAGCCCCAGAAGGTAAAGGCGGACAGCGCGTCCGAAAACAGGCGCACCTGGCTGGTGCGCTGCACTACATAGTAGGACGTGGCAAACAGGCCGTTGATACCGAAGGCGAAAATGACCGCGTTCGTATGCAGCGGACGCAAGCGTCCGTAGCTCAGCCATGGGATGTTGAAATTGAGGGCTGGCCAGGCCAGCTGGGCGGCGATGAACACCCCCGCCAGCATGCCGATCACGCCCCAGACGACGGTCGCAATCGTGAACTGCCTGACGACCTTGTTGTTGTAATTTAAAGCTTTGTCCAAAACGCTCTCCTGATAAATACTCCGATGACAGCAGAAGAGTAGTTTTCTGGAGACAATAAATCCTTGATGTGAATCAAAAACGGCCAGATGATCAAAGATCGTCGTCGTGCAGGATGCGCAGGGCCGGACCATCGAGGTCGTCGAACTGGCCGCTGTCGGCCGCGCCGAAAAAAATCCAGACCGCAAAGGCGACAATGATCACGCTCAAGGGGACCAGCAAGTACAAGGCTTCCATGTCAATCCTTCCAGCGCCGCAGGCGCAGCGCGTTGATGACGACCAGGGCCGAACTGGCCGACATGCCCACCGCGCACAGCCACGGGTTGAGCAGGCCGAAGGCCGCCGCCGGAATCGCCAACGCATTGTACAGCGTGGCCCACAGCAGGTTCTGGCGGATCACGCGCAACGCGCGCGCGGACACCCTGGCCGCGTCATCCAGGCTCCCCAGGCGGTTTGACAGCAGCACGCAGTCGGCGTGCAGCTGCGCCAGCGCGGCCCCGCCGCCCATCGCAACCGAGACATCGGCCGCCGACAGCACGGCGGCGTCGTTGATGCCGTCGCCAACCATGGCCACCACGCTGCCGCGCTCCTGCAAGGCGCGTACGTACGCTAACTTTTGATCCGGCAGCTGGCCCCCGAGCGCGGTGTCGATGCCGAGCTGGCGCGCCACGCTGTCGGCCACGGCCTGCTGGTCGCCGCTCAGGAGAATGACGCGCTGGCCGCGCGCCTGGCATGCGCGCACGACGCCGGCGGCGTCCGCGCGCAGCGCGTCGGCCACGTCAAAGCGCGCCAGCAGCACAGTACCCGCGCCCGCGCCGGTGCCCAAAAACACGCTGCTGGCGTCGCCGGGCCCTGCGAACGCGAGGTCGTCGCCGCCCGCAAATACGGCGCTCCCAAGGCGGTAGGCCACGCCTTCGATCACGCCCGAGACCCCCTGCCCCGGCACATTGAGCAGCGACCCGGCCTGCAGATCGCCCTGCCCGGCGGCGCGGCGCAAGGCCGCGGCCAATGGATGAATGCTGCCAGCTTCCAGCGCCGCGGCCAGTTCCAGGCAGCGCGCCGCGTCGCAGGCGCCAAACACGGCCACACGGCGCAGCACCGGGCGCCCTTCGGTCAGCGTGCCGGTCTTGTCGAAGATGACGTGGGTGGCGCGGTGCAGCGTCTCGAGCACGTGCGCCTTGACGATCAGCACGCCGCGCCCGACCAGCAGGTCGGTGGCCGCGGCCAGCGCGCTTGGCGTGGCCAGCGACAGCGCGCACGGGCACGACACCACCAGCACCGCGATCGCCACTTCCCAGGCGCGCGCCGGCTCGATCACTTGCCAAGCGACGAAGACCACCACGGCCAGCAGCAGCAGCGCGGCCACGAACCAGGCGGCGATGCGGTCGGCCCACAGCGCCAGCTGCGGCTTGCCCGCGCCCGCGCCTTCGACCAGCTGGACCAGGCGGGCCAGGGTGCTGTCGGCCGCCGCGCGCGTGATGCGCACCACGATCGGCTGCGCCGTATTGACGGCGCCGCCGGGCACCTCGGCACCCGCGGCGCGCGGCTGGGCGCGGCTTTCGCCGGTCAGCAGGGCCAGATCCAGTTCGGTGGCGCCGTCGACGATGACGCCGTCGGCCGCCACCGGCTCGCCCGGCGCGACCATGATCAAGTCGCCTTCGCACAGCGCGCTGGCGGCCACCAGCTGGCCCTGGCGCGAGGCCGGCCAGCCGGCCAGGCGCATGGCCGACGCGGGCAAGGCGTGCTGCAGTTGCTCGAGCGCGCGCGAAGCCTTGCGGCGCGCCTGCTGCTCCAGGTAGCGGCTGGCCAGCAGCAGGAAGATGAACATCGTGACCGAATCGAAATAGACCTCGCCCTGCCCGCGCACGGTGGCCACGACGCTGGCGACGGCGGCCGCGCCGATGCCCAGCGCAACCGGCACGTCCATGCCCGGCATGCGCTGGCGCAGGCTGGCCCAGGCGCCGGCAAAAAAGGGCTGGGCCGAATACAGCAGCGCCGGCATGGTCAACACCAGCGAGGCCCAGCGCATCAGCGCGTCCATGCCCGCGTCCATGGTGCCGTCGGCGGCGATATAGGCCGGCAGCGCGTACATCATCACCTGCATCATTGACAGGCCGGCCACGAACAGCTGGCGAAACAGCTTTTTGCGCGCGCGCTCGCGCTGCGCGCCCTGGCGCTGCGCTGCATACGGATAGGCGATGTAGCCGATCGCGCGCAGGGAACTGATGATGTCGCTCGGTTTGCATTGCGCGCCGTCCCAGCGCACGTGCAAGCGCTCGGTGGCCACATTCATGTCGGCGCCAAGCACGCCCGGCACGCGCGCCATGCGCCGCTCGATGAGCCAGATGCAGGCCGCGCAGCGGATGCCCTCGACCGAGAATACGGCGTCGCCGCCCTCGGCCAGACGCGGGTCGGCGTCGTACAGGGCCAGCTGCGGCGGGATCAGGCTGGCGGCGGCGCTGTTGGCGCCAAACTCGCTGCGGGTGCTGTAGTAGTCGGCAAAGCCGGCGTCGACAATTCCCTGCGCGACCGCCGCGCAGCCGGGGCAGCACATCGGCTGCAGTGCGCCGTCGATACGCACCGCCCAGGTGCTGCCGGCGGGCGACGGCAGGCCGCAATGAAAGCACGCCTGCGGCGCCAGCACCGCGTTCATGCGCCCGCCCCGCTCAGGCAAAGGGCGTCCAGCCAGCCGTGCGAGACGCCGCCGGCGGCGCGCAGCATGCCGAGCAGGCCAAAGGCGAGCACCAGCAGCCCGCCCGCAGCCCTGGCATGTTTGTTCTGCAAGGCGCGCTGCAAACGCGCGCCCGCCGCGCCCAGCGCCAGCAGCATGGGCAAGGTGCCCAGGCCAAAGGCGAGCATCACGGCGGCGCCGGCCGGGGCGGAACCGGCCAGCATGGCGGTCAGCAGCACGCTGTAGACCATCCCGCACGGCAGCCAGCCCCACAAGGCGCCCAGCGCCAGCATCTTGAACGGGCTATCGATCGGCAGCAGCTTGCCCATCAAGGGGCGCAGCTTGCGCCATAGTCCCTGTCCGAGCTGTTCGAGGCGCGCCAGACCGGCCCAGGCGCCCGTCAGGTACAGGCCGAGCAGCACCAGCATGGCGTTGGCGAACCAATAAGCCAGCGTTTGCCACGCTTCCAGTCCGGCCAGCGTCCGCGCGCCGCCGGCCAGGCCGCCGGCAATCGCCCCGGCCGCCGCATAGCTGGCGATGCGCCCCGTGTTGTAGGCGGCCATGCGCAACGCGCTGTCGGCTGCGCGCGGAGCCGCCTGCGTGACCACGGCCACGGGAAACGCGCTGCGGCCGGCCGGCGCCATCGAAAACGCGCTCACGATCCCGCCGCACATGCCCACGCAATGCAGGCTGCCGGCCAGGCCGACGACAAACACGGGAAACAGGTTCAAGTCCATCTCAGATGGTGCGCGAGTGGCGCGCCGGCGTCGGGCCGGTGCCAGCGCCGCCGGCCGCGCCGGTGGACAAATAGCGGTCGAACACCATGCACACATTGCGAATCAGGATGCGCCCGCGCGCCGTGACGCTGAGCCACTCCGGCTCCAGCGTGACCAGTCCGTCCTCCTCGAGCGCCGCCAGTTGCGTGAGCTCGGCGGCAAAATAATCGGCGAACACGATCGGGTACGCCATCTCGATGGCGGAAATCGACAGCTCGAACTGGCACATCAGCATCTGAATGATAGTGCGCCGCAGCGCGTCGTCCATGTTCAGGCGAATGCCGCGCTCGATCGGCAGTTCGTTGCGGTCGATCAGGTCGTAGTAGGCGTCCAGCGTCTTGACGTTCTGGCTGTAAGTGGCCGCCACGGAACTGATGGCCGACACGCCGCACGAGACCAGATCCATGTCGGCGTGGGTCGAGTAGCCCTGGAAATTGCGGTGCAGCCGCCCCTGCTTCTGGGCGATGGCAAGGTCGTCGTCGGGACGGGCGAAGTGGTCCATGCCGATGTAGGTGTAGCCGGCGGCGCCCAGCGTCGCTATGCACAGGCCCAGCATGGCCAGGCGCGTCTCGGCGCTGGGCAAATCGGCCTCGATGATGCGCCGCTGCGGCTTGAACAGGTGCGGCAGGTGGGCATAATTGTAGACGGCGATGCGGTCGGGCGCCGCCTTGATGACCTTGGCCAGCGTTTGCGCCATCGTCGCCAGGTCCTGTTTCGGCAAGCCGTAGATCAGGTCAATGCTCACCGAGCGAAAGCCGGCGGCGCGGGCGGCGTCGATGATGGCTTGCGTTTCGTGCTCCGGCTGGACGCGGTTGACGGCCACCTGCACCTGTTCGTCGTAATCCTGCACGCCCAGGCTGATGCGATTGAAGCCCTGGCGGCGCAGGCTGTGCACGCGCTCGGCCGACACGGTGCGCGGATCGACTTCAATGGCATATTCGCCTACCTCGTCAGGGGCGAACTGGAAGCAGCGGCGCAGGTGCAGCATCAACTCCTCCATTTGCGCGTCCGACAGGTAGGTCGGCGTGCCGCCGCCAAAGTGCAGCTGCTCGACATGGTTCATGCCGCCGAACAGGCGCCCCTGCATGTCGATTTCGCGTTTCAGGTAGCTGAGGTAGACGGCCGCCTTGTCGCGGTTCTTGGTGACGATCTTGTTGCAGGCGCAGTAATAGCAGACGGTGTCGCAAAAGGGAATGTGCAGGTACAGCGAGAGCGGCTTGTCGCTGCCGCGCATGCGCAGGCTGGCCACCGCCTGCAGGTAGTCGCGGTAGGTAAAGGCGTCGGTGAAGCGGTCCGCAGTCGGATAGGAGCTATAGCGCGGCCCGGATTTGGCCAGTTTGCGAATGAGGACCGGGTCGAACTCGAGCGGACGCGAGGTAGCTGCGGGTATTAAACTTGCATGCATGGGGTGATGCTCCTGATCTAACATCCAGCGAGTGTATGGATCAGGACCTCAAAAATCCTTGACGTGCATCAAAAACGGCAGGACGCCGGGAGATCGCTGCAGGTAAGCTTCAGGTAAGGGCTGCGTAATGCCTATGTAAGCCCTGCGTAATGCCCATGTAAGCCCTATGTAAGCCCTACGTAAGCCCTATGTAAGCCCTGCGTAAGCCCTGCGTATGTCCTAATTAAGCCCACATTAAACCCTACTCCAGCGGCAGGCGCAAATGCAGCGTGTCGTCCGCCGGGTTTTGCGTGACCATAAAACCAAGCTTTTTCACCAGCCGGATCACGCGCGTATTTTGCGGCAGCGCCTCGCCCACGATGGCGCGCGTACCCCTTTGCCGGCAGTAGGCAATCAGCTTTTCCATCAGCATCTGGCCCAGCCCATGCCCCTTCAGGTCCGAGCGCACCGTGACGGCGAATTCTGCCTCGACATTGTCCGGGTCGGCCACCACGCGCGCCACGCCGATGGTTTCGGGCGCGCCGTTGGCACCGGGCCGGGTTGCAATAAAGGCCATTTCGCGGTCGTAATCGATCTGCGTGAAGCGCGCCAGCTGCGAGGGCTGCAGTTCGCGCACGCGCACGAACATCCGGTAGCGCACGTCGTCCGCCTCGAGCGCGTCGAAGAACGCCACGTGCGCCGGACCGTCCTCCGGGCGGATTGGGCGCAGCAGCAGCGCCGTGCCATCCCATTCGATGGTCTCTTCGAGTTCGCGCGGGTAAGGCCGGATCGCCAGGCGGTCCATCGTGCTGGCCGATTTGTCTGCACGCACCACCCGCACGCGCGCGTCGAGCACGATGGCGCCGGCGCTGTCGGCCAGCAGCGGATTGATGTCCAGTTCAACAAGTTCAGGCAGGTCGGCCACCATTTGCGAGACCTGCATCAGCACGTGAATGATAGCGTCCATGTCGGCCGGCGCTCGGTTGCGGTAGCCGGCCAGCAGCTTGGCCACGCGCGTGCGCGAGATCATGTCGCGCGCCAGCACCACGTTGAGCGGCGGCAGCGCCACGGCGTGGTCGTCCATCACTTCGACCGCGATGCCGCCCTGCCCGAACAGCAGCACCGGCCCGAATACGGGGTCGAGAGCCACGCCGATGATCAGTTCCTGGGCGTCGGGCCGGCGCGCCATCTGCTGCACCGAAAAACCATCGATGCGCGCGCCAGGCCTGAGCTCGGCCACGCGGCGCAGCATGCTGGTGGCAGCCGCGCGCACCGCCGCCACGCTGTCCAGGTCGAGCGCCACGCCGCCGACATCGGTCTTGTGGCTGATGTCGGGCGAGAGGATCTTGACGGCGACGGGAAAACCGATCTCGCCGGCGGCGGCTACGGCATCGTCCACGCTGCCCGCGGTGCGGGTGGCGACAACGGCAATGCCATAGGCCGACAGCAAAGCTTTCGCTTCCGGTTCGGTGAGCATGTCGCGCCCCGCTTGCAACACGCCCCCCACGATGGCAGCGGCCTTGGCGCGGTCGGCAACGAAGCTGCCGCAGGCGCTGGGAGGCACCTGCATCAGCAAATCTTGATTGCGCCGGAAATTGACGATCTGTAAATACGCATTCACCGCTTCTTCGGGCGTGCCAAAAGTGGGCAGGCCGGCGTCGGCGAAGATCTGGCGCGCTTCGGCCACCGCGTCGCCGCCCAGCCAGCACGACAGGATGTTGCGCGACGCCGCCTTGGCAATCGGCGCGAGCGCGCGCGCAATGTCGGCGCTGGGCACGATGGCGGTGGGCGCGTGGATGAACAGGATGGCGTCGGACTGCGGATCGTCCTGCAAAAGGGCGAGCGTGCGCGCATAGCGTTCGGCCGGCGCGTCGCCGATGATGTCAACCGGGTTGGCGTGCGACCAGGTGGCAGGCAGCACGGCGTCCAGTTTGCGCAAGGTGTCAGCGGACAGCACCGCCATGCTGCCGCCGCTGGCCACCAGCGCATCGGTTGCCATCACGCCCGGGCCGCCGCCGTTGGTCATGATGGTCAGGCGCTCGCCGAACAGGGGCCGCGCATGGGCCAGCGTTTCGACCGCGGCAAACAAGTCTTCGGTGGTGAGCACGCGCAGCATGCCGGCGCGCCGGATGGCGGCGTCGTAGACGTCGTCGGCGCCGGCCAGGGCCCCGGTGTGCGAAGCGGCCGCCTTGGCGCCTTCGGCCATGCGGCCCGCTTTCAAGATCAGCACCGGTTTGCCGCGCGCCGCCGCGCGCGCCGCCGACATGAATTTGCGCGCGTGGCGCAAGTCTTCCATGTACATCAGGATGGCGCTGGTGTGCGGGTCGCTGGCCAGGTAGTCGAGCACGTCGCCAAAATCGACGTCGGCGCCCTCGCCCAGCGAAATGAACTTGGAAAAGCCGATGTGGCGCGAATTGGCCCAGTCCAGCACGCCCGTCACCAGGGCGCCCGACTGCGATACAAAGGCGATTTTTCCCGGCAGCGCATTGGTGTGGGCGAAACTGGCGTTCAGGCCGATGGCCGGCACCAGCATGCCCACGCAGTTCGGCCCCAGGATGCGCAGCACGAACGGGCGCGCCGCGTCGAGCATGGCTTGCCTGAGCGTTGCGCCCTGCTCGTCATGCAACTGCCCCAGCCCGGCCGTGAGCACGACGGCCGCGCGCGTGCCTTTTTCGCCCAGCTGGTGGATCAGCGCCGGCACGCTGGCCGGCGGAGTGCAGATGAGGGCCAGATCGGGCGCCTCGGGCAGCGCGGCCACGCTGGCGTAGCATTCCATGCCCGCCAGCGACGCGTGCTTAGGGTTGACCGCGTACACCGGCCCCTTGAACGCACCGGCCAGCACATTGCGCAGCACGGTCGCGCCCACGCTGCCGTGCCGTTCGGAGGCGCCGATGATGGCTACCGAAGCGGGCGCGAACAGGCGCTCCAGGTTTCTTACGCTCATGCGGGTCTCACCCTGTTTGTGTGATTGGTGGTGCAGCGTAGACGGAACAAGGCAATATTCCGTTGATGTGCATCAAATTTGTCCATGGGGCCGCTTGCGCCATCGGGTGGCGGAAGAAACCACGCTGTGCTGGCAGCAAGATATCACCCCTGTTCCCAGCACGGCGCCTGATGCAGGCTAACGCACGAGTTGGCGTTTGGATGAACCTGCGCATATAGTGCTGGGTTCATGAGGGTTAAAGTTGCACATATGAATAATTCGAAAAAAGTTGCCGGTGTCGCGGGTGCGCTCAGCCTGATCTGGCTGGGCATGACTGCCGCCATTGCCGCCAGCCAGCGCCGGCTGGTGTTCAATCCCACGCTCAAGCGCGAGGTGGACAAGCCGCGCAGCAGCGGCCATCGGACGCGCCCGATTGTTTTGCGCGCCAACGACGGCACCAAGCTGTCCGGCTGGCTGATGACGCCCCAGGTGGTCGGGCCCCATCCGGCCGTGGTCTACTTTGGCGGGCGCTCCGAAGAAGTGTCGTGGGTGGTGCGCGACGCGGCCAGCATGTTCCCTGGCATGGCGGTACTGGCCGTGAATTACCGCGGCTACGGCGCCTCCCAGGGCGACCCGGCCGAGCAGCACATGGTCGAAGACGGGCGCCTGCTGTTCGACTGGCTGGCCGAGCGCCACCACGTGGACGCCGCTCGCGTGGCCGTGGTCGGGCGCAGTCTCGGTTCCGGCGTGGCGGTGCAGGTGGCGCTCGAGCGTCCCGTCCATTCGCTGGTGTTGATCACGCCCTACGATTCGATCCTGGCCATTGCCAAGCGCAAATTCCGCGCGGTGCCGGTCGAATACGTGCTGCGGCACCGGTTCGAGTCGGTCAAGTACGCCCCTTCGCTCACCGCGCCCACCTATGTGCTGCGCGCCGCCAGCGACGACGTGGTGCCCCATTCGCACACCGATCTGCTGGTCGCCCAGCTCGGCCGCCTGCACCTCGACGAAATCGTGCCCGGCTCGGACCACATGACCATTCCCTACCTGGCCGCGACCCAGGAAAAAATCGCCGCCTTCCTGCATTCCCGGTTCAGTCTACCCCTCCCAGCGTCAGCAGCACCAGGCGCCCACGCGCATCCTGATCCAGATTCAGTGTCAGGACAATTCGTCCCAGCCGGTCCTGCACTAGCGACGTGAGCCGTGTACTGCCTTCGAAGCGGGCGCGCTCGTAGCCGGGCAGGCTGGCGCTGACATCGGTCCAGCGCGCGCCGCCGTCGCGCGAGAGCGCCAGAAAAGGCTTGCCGCTGGCCTGGACAAAACCGGTTGCCAGCACGATCCCGGGCCGGTTGCGCAGCGCCAGCAGGCTGAGAATGGTCGGCTGGCCGCTCGCCTCCAGCTGGCCCAGCACGAACTGGAACGAGCGCGCTCCGTCCAGACTGCGCAGCAAGCCGCCCTCGACCCCGGCGAAGACCCGCCCTCCCGCCTCGCCAATGAAGTGCACGCGCCGGTTTTCCAGCGCCGGCAGCGCCATCGGCAGCGGTTCGGTCGACGCCAAATTCACGCCGTCCGGCGCCAGTGCGTAGGCGCGCAGGAAGGCGCCCTCGCCCGGACAGGCGCCGCCGGTGAGCAGCCGGTTGCCGACAATGCGCCAGGCCGAATGCGGGCAGGCGTCGTGGTCCACGCTGCCCAGCAGCGCGCGCCAGTGGCGAGCGTCGTCGGCGCTGGCCAGCAGATTAATTCCGCCCCCGGCATTCGACAGCAATTGCCCGCGATGGGACTGCAGGTCCGTCATCCACAGCCGTTCGCAGTACAGGCCGGTGCACACGCGCAGCGCCTCGTCGCGCGGGGCGAACCATTCCATGGCGTGCTCGAACTGGCACAGCGAATGCTCCTTGGCGCTGCCGGGCGTGCTCTGGAACAGGAAGATTTTGCCGTCCACGCGCGCCAGCGCCGGCGCGCGCAGCGCTTCACCGCCGCGCGCCGGGCCCAGGGCGCATTGCTCCAGGTCGAGCGGCAACCAGGTTGAAAAGCGGTTGACCATGGAACCGGTGCGCAGGACCAGGCTGGGGCCGCCAGTAGTATTGGACAGCGACAGGTAGCCATGGTGGGCGTCGAACACGACGCTGCGCATGCCGCGTTCGGTAGCGAGCAACACGTCGGCATGGGCGGACAGATCCGGTTCCGGGCGCGGGCGCGGCGGCAGGTAAAGCACGCACGCAGTCAGCAGCGAGGTGCACAGTGCGCCGGCGGCAAGGCGCACGCGCCGGCTGACCGGGCAATTCACAAGGCGATCCATGCTGCTCTCCTATTCGTCCGACGGGCCACAAGCGCCCGCCTGGTCGGCGCAGGGCGGCATCCGGAATGGCGCCACGATCTGCGCCTGGGTAAAGACATTGCCGTTCTTGATCACGTATTCGACGTTGGCCGCCGCAGTCAGGTCTTGCAGGGGATTGCCGCGCACAAGCACCAGGTCGGCCAGCTTGCCCGCCTCGACCGAACCCAGGTCTTGCCCGACCCGCGCGTGCCGCGCTGCGTTGATCGTCACCGTCTGCAGCGCCTGGTGGCGCGTCATCGCCATGCCGGCTGCGCGCAAGTTCAGGTGCAGCGAAATGCCCGGCGCGCCGGGCGGCCCGGCGCTGCCGTTGCTGACCAAGGCCCCGGCCGCGATCACCCGGGCCTGCTGCTGGGCGTCGCGCCGGATCGCGGCCATGACGGCGGCGCCCGGCGTGCGCGCAGTGCGCATGGCGGCGGCGAAGTCGGGCGGCGCGAGCAGCATGCGCGGATCGAGCATCAAGGCCGGGTCGTAGGCGAGCAGCGCGCCGGTCGCCGCCAGCGTGTCGGTCAGGCGCAATTCGCCGTTGCCGTACAGGGTGTGCGCATCCTGGTAGCCGATCCCCATCAGCACCGAGCGCGACCAGTCGTAGCCGAGGCGCTGCCCGCCCGGCAACGGCGCGGCGCCGCCGATGCCGGCGATCAGGGCCGGCGCGGCCGCCCCCGCGCCCGACTGCACGCCCAGCGCCAGCGCCCCTTGCGCGATGCGGTTCATCAGCGCCACCGGCGCGCGCGCGTCGGCCGCCATGAAGTCCACGCCCATGCGGCGCGCCTTGGCAATTTCAAGGTCGGCCACCGCGCTCGTGCGCAGGCTGCGCGCGTGGAGCTCGAGCACGCGGTTGCCGCCCAAGAGCGCAGTCGCGGCGAACAGGCGCGGGCCGACCATGTCGCCCGCCTCGAGCGCCTCGCGCAGTTCCACGCCCTGGTGCAGCGGGCCGCCGGACGACAGCGCCGAAGTGACGCCGTAGGCGAGCATGGCGGCGGCGGCCGGGCCGAAGCGGTCGGCCGGCAGCACGCTGCTGTCCCACAGGCCCGGCAGCACGGTGAGCTGCGAGGCGTCGATGAAACGCGCCGCCGCCGTCTCGGCCCCGTCTTGGTGCGCGCGCACCCACACGATGCGGTTGCCCGTGACCAGAATGTCGACGTCGCGCCGCAGCACCGGCGAGACGCCATCCCACAGCGCGCCGGCGCGAATGAGCAAGGTGCCCGTTGGCGCGGCCTGGGTCCACGCCAGGTTAACGTGCACCTGGTGCACCTGGCGCGCCGGCCCGCCGGCGGCGGCAATCAGCTTGAGCTGGTCGGCGGCCTTGTACAAGATGGTGGCGCCGTCGCCGGAAAACGATGGCAGGTCGGCAGTTTCCGTGGTGAGCTGGCGCGGCGCGCCGGCCGGCGAAGCGTCGGCGTTGAGCGGCATCACGTACAGCACCGAGTCCATAATAAAGGCGACCTGGCGGCCATCAGGGGCGAGCACGGCGGCGCCCTCGTCGCGCTCGGACACCTGGCGCGGGGCCGGACCGACGGCGTAAAAACGCTGCTCGCCGGTGACAATGTCGCTCACGCGCAGCTTGTTGTAGCCTTCGCGAAAGCGGTTGTTGACGCGCTCGTTGGCAACCACCATCACGTGCCGTTCGTCCGCGCTCCAGGACGGCGCACTCACTTCGCTGCCCGCGCCCGCGGCGATCTGCACCGAGCTCGCCCCGGCCAGGTCCCACAGCGCTAGCTGCCCGGCCTCGCCCGTGTAGGCGATGTAGCGGCCCGAGGGCGACATTTTGGGGTGTCCCATCGATTGGCCAGGCACTGCGGCCAGGCGCGTGCGCGCGCGCGTCACCAGGTCGATCCGGTCGATGGCAAAGCGCCCGCCATTGGCCCGTTCCGAGGCAAAATACACGGCGCCGCCGTCGCTAGTCCACTGCACGCCGGCGTCGCGGTCAAGGTCGTGCGTGAGCCGCTGCGGCGTTTGGCCGAGCGCCATCACCCACACGTCGTTGAGGGCGACAAAGGCGATGCGGGTGCCGTCCGGCGAAAGCGCCGGCGCGCTGATGCCCAGCACCGGGCGCGCCGAGCGGTTGCCAAAACCGCGTTCGCGCGCGCGCGCCGGACCTGGCCGGCGCACCAGCATGGTGGCCTCGAAACCCAGGTCGACCGGGTCGCTGGCGTCACCCCGGCGCAGGCGGATCTTGCCGTCAGCGGTGTACAAGAAGCGCCCGTCGGGCAAAAAGCGCACCGGGAACGGGAACATGTCTTCGTTGACGGTCACTTCGCGGTTGCCAAGCGTGAGCTGGCCGGCCAAATTCTGGTAGGCCAGCGTTTTGCTGTTCGGGGTCCAGGCCGAGGCCGAACCGGGCGCCACCGCCACCGGCGCGGCGCCCGGGGTCAACGCTTGCGTGTAAATACGCGCGCTGTCGGTCCACGCCAGGCGCTTGCCGTCGGGCGACACGGCCGGCTGGCTTTCGGCGCCCTTGCCCTCGGTAAGCTGCACCAGCGCCATGCCATCGAGCGTCAGGCGCCAGATCTTGTATTGCTGGTCATTGCCGCGGTCCGACGCGAACACCAGGGCGCTGCCGTCGGGCAACCAGGCCGGTTCGCGGTCGTCCCACGTCCGCTGGTCAGTTCGCTCGCCGAGCGCCCGTCCGGGGTAATCGTCCACAGGTGATAGTTGCCGTCGGCCGCGTAGTTCTGGAAGGCGATGGTCTTGCCGTCGGGCGACCAGACCGGCCAGGTCGGCTCCAGCTCCCAGCCAGTGATACGCTGCGCATTGCCGCCGGCGATAGGCATCACCCACAGCGCCCCTTGCATGCTGAACACCACCTGCTTGCCGTCGGGCGAAGGCGAGGCGGCCATATTGGTGCCTTCGCGCAGTTCGATCGCCAGGTCGCGCGTGGGGCCGCTTAGCCGGTTCAATTGTTCCACGTGCGGCAGCGGCGCCTCGGCTGTGCGCTGGCAGGCACACAGCAAGGTGGCGCAGGCAGCGAGCACACAGCGGATGGCAAACGTTTTCATGGGGCACTCCCGGCGAGAACCGCCGCGACAATAGCGGCTGCGATTCCTACCTTAGTCCCACTGCCGGGCTCGCTTTTTGACGCGTGACAGGCCGCTCGCCATCGGCAAATCCAGCAGGAAACGCCGGTGCGGCGCGTCAGCCGGTGCCCGAGCGCAGCGAGTGTCCTGAGTTGGAAGTTCGTTGTTTATAAATGTTCCGAAATCGCCATGAGGCAAGGAACAAAAGCGGAGCAAGGCCGGGGCCTTGCGAGCATTTTTGACGCAGCATCGTGGGGATTGTCGGAATATTTATACAACGAACTTCCAACTCAGGACACTAGCGGCGTTGGCTGGCCGCGATAAAGCCCGTGACCGCGTCGGAGGCGACCAGCGCCAGCAAGGCCGCGACGTCGACCGGCTTGACGAAATAATGGCCGAAGCCGGCGCCGATGGCCCGTTCGCGGTCGGCCGTGCGGCCAAAGCCCGAAATGGCGATCGCGAACGGAATCGGCATGCCCAGCGAACGGCGCAGCTGGCCGATCAGTTCGAGCCCGTCCATGCCGGGCAGGCCGATGTCGCACACCAGCACATCAAAGCTTTGCGCCCGCGCCAGCCCCAGCCCGGCAATGCCGTCGAACGCGACGGTGACGTGGTGGCCTTCGGCGGCCAGCAGCATGCGCAGCGTGTCGCTGGCGTCGCGGTTGTCTTCAATGAGCAAGATGCGGCGCGCCTTGGCCCCGCTTGCCGCCAGCGGGCGGCACAGCGGCAACGTGGCCGGGACGGCGGAAGAGACGCCACCGTCGCCGCGCTGCAGGCGGGCGGTGTCGAGCAGCTCGTCGAGTACGCCGGACAGGTGCGCGGCCTGGCGCGCGATGATCGCTTGCAGCTTGAGCAGTTCGGGCGTGGCGCCCGGCAGTTTGGCCAGCATGCTGCTGGCCATGATGATGGGCGCGAGCGGATTGCGCAACTCGTGCGTCAGTAGCGACAGGAAAGCATCCTGTTGCGGGGCGGCGCCTGGCGAACCGGCCTGCAGCAGCGCCAGTTGTTGCTCGAGCCCGGCGATTTTCGCCCGCAGTGCGGCGCACTCGTCTGTGCTCATGTAATTTCCATTAATAAATAATCAACCACTAATTGTCTTTCAGTATGACTCTTATTCAGCATTGTCGTACGTTTTTATTGCTCACGTGCCATATGCACGGGAATAGCGTATGCTGCGGCAACACCTCATCGTTTCCCGATCCCCTCCCGCTGCTTAGCAGGTCGATGCCCGCGTCGCCCTCCCCGCTTGTCCCAGAAAGAATTACCGTGCGTCTATCCATATTTATCCGTGAACACATGGAACTCATTTTGCAGGAGTGGGAAAACTTCGCCCTCACGCTCAATCCCATGCGCGCGTCGAGCAAGCTGCAGTTGCGCGACCATGCCCAGCAAATGCTGCTGGTCATTTGCACCGACCTCGACACCTACCAGGGCGAACGCGACAGCATCGACAAGTCGCAGGGCAAAGCGCCCGCCGTGAGCGAAGATACGGCTGCGGAAATTCACGCTTCGGAACGCATGAATTCCGGTTTTGCGATCGAAGAGCTGGTGGCCGAATACCGCGCCGTGCGCGCCAGCGTGTTGCGCTTGTGGCAACATAGGAGCGCTGCCGCCGACGACCATGAAGTCGAGGACATGCTGCGCTTTAACGAAGCGATCGACCAGTCGCTCACCGAATCGGTGGGCCGTTACTCGCGCATGCTGCGCGAATCGCAAAGCGTGTTCCTGGCCATCCTCGGCCACGACGTGCGCAATCCCCTGGGGGCGATCAGCATGGGTGCGCAAATCCTGCTGCAGGACGAAGCGCTGACCGAGCGTCAGCAGATCGTTGCCAAGAGCATTTTCGCCAGCACCAACCGGGTCAACGAACTGGTGGGCGACCTGCTCGATTTTTCCACCAGCCACCTGGGCGACGGCATTCCGATCAAGCCGGCGCCATATGCGCTGGGCGAGCAATGCATGCTGGTGGTCGATGAAATGCGCGCCTTTCATCCCGAGCGCCGCATCGACCTGGTGCAGGACGGCGACCTGGACGTGGTGTGGGACCGCTCGCGCATCAACCAGGCGCTGTCGAACTTGCTGGGCAACGCCGTCGAGCATGGCGCCGACGGCGAGCCGGTGTCGGTCAGCGTGCATGGCGGCGCGCAGATCGTCATTTCGGTGCGCAACATGGGCCCGGTGATGGATGTGGCCAGCATGCGCACCGTGTTCGAGCCGGCCCAGCGCTTTGCGATGCGCCCGATCAGCGAGCGCAACCATGCCGGCAACGACAACCTCGGCCTCGGCCTGTACATCACGCGCGAAATCGTGGCCGCCCATGGCGGTCGCATCAGCCTAGGCTCGAGCCTGCTGGCCGGCACCTGCTTCACGCTGACACTGCCGCGCATGCCGCCCAATCATTTCTTGCAAGAAAAAGACAGTCAAGCCATCCCTGCGATCACCTCCCCTTGAGGTAAATCAAAGAAGCGGTCGAATCTCGCCGCCTGCCTGTGCTTTCCAATAACTTCCTATGTGCTGGACCGTACTTATTTCCCATCGGTTAACCACACAAGAGGCGATTGACGCGCATGAAAACATCACTTCTGGCAGTCAGCTTGGCGAGCGCGTTTGCGCTCAGCGCCCAGGCCCAGTCCAACGTTACCCTCTATGGCGCCGTGGACGCCGGCCTGATCAAGCGGACCGGCAGCAGCACCGCCGTCGGCAAGCGCGACGCCAATACGCTCGGTTTTCGCGGCGTGGAGGAACTCGGCGGGGGCTTGAAAGCGCTGGTCCACCTGGAAATTCGCTACGAGCCGGACACCGGCACGCTGGAAAGCGGCGTGCGCCCCCTGTTCCAGGGCCAGAGCCGGGTCGGCCTGCAGGGCGGCTTCGGCACGCTGCGCATCGGGCGCGGCACCACCTCGTACATGGAGTCGGTGATTGCCTTCGAGCCCTTCCACGGCACGCCGTCGCCGGCCGGCTTTTACACCGACGTGGCCGTGGCGGGCTACACCGTGCAGCCGCTGGACGCCGCCGGCAACTCCTTCAATCGCATCGCGAACGCGGCCTGGTACAACACGCCCGAATTCGGCGGCTTCCAGTTCAACGCCACGGTGGGCGCCAAGGAAGCGAACGGCGGCGCCCAGATCATCGGGCGCGGCACGGCCTTGCTGCCCCAATACGGCGCCAACAGTTCGGCCTCGGCCAATCCGTTCTCGATCTCGGCCACCTACAAGAGCGGCAACATGGGCGCCATGCTGGGGGTGGAACGCAACGCCATCGAGTCCGAACTGTGGTCGGCCGCCGCCTCGGTCAAGCCGTTCGCCGCACTCAAGCTGATGGCCATCTACAGCCACCAGGACCGCGGCCACACCATCGCAGCCAATGAAATGACCAAGGCCTGGGTGGTGGGCGCCAATTACACCATCGTCAACGGCACGTTGTTGATCGGCTACGGGCGCAAGGAGCCGGAGGGCGTCTCGGCCACCCGGCAATTGTCGATCGGCTACGAGTATCCGCTATCCAAGCGCACTTACCTGTACGCCGATGCGTCGCGCAAGGAAAATACCACCAACGTCCATCATCTGGACCTGGGGCTGCGCGCCGCGTTCTGAGGGGCGTGACGCGGCGCAGGAAAAAAGCTCACTGCCGTGAGCTTTTTTTTCGCCGGCAAGTTTTGCCAATACGCAAAGTGTCCGCATGGCTACGAAGTGACGATCTTGATTATCGTCAATTGAACGCGAACTTCACGAATGGCACAAAGGTCGTTGCCAGGAAATCATTGACCATCAATCCACAGAAACGTTTTTTTTGGGATGGAGTTGATGATGATTACCACTAGCCAAGACCTGGCCGAGCGCCCTGCCGACAGTGCCGTTCCCGCCGCCGTTCCCACCGCTGCATTGTTGACCGGCGCCCTGCTGTCCGCTTGCGGCGGCGGCGGCGGCGGCGCCGCACCGGGGGCCGCAGCGCCGCCCGTGGTGCGCGAGAGCGTTACCCCGGAGCACGCCGCACGCTTCCTGGCGCAAGCATCGATGGGCGCCACGCGCGAGCAGATCGCCATGGTGCAGTCGCTCGGCTACGCTGGCTGGCTGGACGAGCAGTTCGCGCTGCCGGCCAGCCGCTCGCGCTGGGACTGGCTGATGGCGGGTGGCTATGCGGCGCCGGCCAATGCTTTCACGGACGCAGGCGCCGATGCCTGCCAATGGCGCAAACTGCTCAGCTCGCACGACACCCTGCGCCAGCGCGTCACGCTCGCGTTGTCGGAAATCGTCGTCGCCGCTCTTCCAGGCTTTGCCGGCAACGGTTGGGGTCCATTTGCGGGGGCGGCCTTCATGGACCTGCTAGAAGTGAACGCTTTCGGCAACTACCGCAAGCTACTTCAGCAAATCTCACTTAGTGCACCCATGGGCGAATACCTGACCTACATCGACAATGTCAAGGCCGACCCTGCTGCCGGCACCATCCCTGATGAAAACTATGCGCGCGAACTATTGCAGCTCTACACCATCGGCGTAGTTGAGCTGAACCTTGACGGTACGCTCAAACTGCGCACTGGCCTGGCGCGCGAAACTTACACCCAGGACGACATCATGGGCCTGGCGCGCGTGTTTACGGGGTGGACCTATGACTGGGCCGCTGGTGGTATCGAGGTCCCCGGTTTCAAGCGCATGCCCTTGATCCAGAACGCGGCGCAGCACGAAAGCGGCAGCAAGACCTTCCTCGGCACCACCATTGCAGCGGGAACGGACGGCGTGGCCAGCCTCTCGCAGGCACTCGACGCCATCTTCGCCCACCGAAACGTTGCCCCTTTCATCAGTAGCCAGTTGATCCAGCGCCTGGTCACCAGCAACCCCAGCGCAGCCTACGTTGCGCGCGTGGCGGCGGTGTTCAATAACGACGGGAGCGGCACCAAGGGCAATTTGACAGCCGTGATCCGCGCCATCCTGCTCGACGACGAGGCGCGCAACAGCGCTTACCAGAGTGCACCCGGTTTCGGCAAACTGCGCGAACCCATCTTGCGCCTGGCAGCGTGGGCGCGCGCCTTCAAGGTCACCTCGCCCGGCGACACCTGGGGTATTGGTAATACTTCCGATCCGGCCACGCGGCTGGGGCAAAGCCCGCTGCGCGCGCCGTCGGTCTTTAATTTCTTCCGCCCAGATTACGTGCCGCCCAACACGGCCATCGCACGCGCAGGACTGGTGGCGCCGGAGTTCCAGATCACCAACGAGTCGACCGTGGTCGGCTATGTCAACTTCATGCAAAACGTCATCGGTAGCGGCATTGGCGACCTGGTGCCTGACTACAGCACCCTGTTGCCACTGGCCGAGACGGCGCGGGCCCTGGTCGATGAAGTCAACCTGGTACTTGCCGCCGGCCAGCTTTCCGCGACCACAGTGGCGCTCGTCGTCAGTTGCCTTGACGGCATGCCGGCGGGTGACGACGCGGCGCGCCTGAACCGGGTGCGTGCCGCCCTGGTCATGGTGATGGCGGCCCCCGAATTCATCGTACAAAAATAGGAGCGGACAATGGACACCGAGAATGGCGCGAGCGCCTCACGGCGCACTTTTTTAAAACGCGCGGCGAGCATGTCGCTCGTTGGCGTGGCGGCGCCCTGGGCGCTCAACCTGGCCGCCATGGCCGAAGCAAGCGCTGCCAGCGCGACAGATTACAAGGCGCTGGTGTGCGTGTTCCTACACGGCGGCAACGATTACGCCAACACCGTCGTTCCCTACGACATTTCCAGCCATGCGCTGTACCAGCAGGCGCGGCCAAGTTTCGCGTACAGCCGCGACAGCCTGGCCGCCACCGCACTGTCGAGCGCGGTCAGCCCGACAGACTCGGCCGGCTTTGCGCGCCAGTACGCGCTCGCGCCCACCCTCGCGCCATTGGTTCCGCTGTTTAATGAGGGCAAGCTGGGCATCGTGCTCAATATCGGCCCGCTGGTGGAGCCGACGACGAAACAGCAATTCAAGAACAATACCGTCAAACTGCCGCCCAAATTACTTTCCCACGCTGACCAACATGCGCTGTGGCTGTGCGGCTCCCAGGGTGGCGCCCCATCGGGCTGGGGTGGCCGCCTGGCCGATCAGTTTCTCTCAGCGAGCGGCAACACCCCTTTCAGCTGCATCAACCTGTCTGATAACTCGATATTTCTTTCGGGAAACACAGCAATCCAATTCAGGATCACGACTGCCGGTGCGATTCCCCTTGCAGGTGTAGGCAGTCCACTCTTTGGATCGGCTGCGGCGTCGGCAGCACTACGCAACTTGATCACCGAGCCGCGCGTGCATCTGTTGGAAAATGAATATTGCCGCGTCAGCAAACGTGCGATCGAAGCTCACGAAGTTCTCGCCGGGGCGCTGACCGCCGCACCCGCACTGCGCACCGGATTCCCCGCGTCCAACAGCCTGGGTGACGAGTTGCGCATGGTGGCGCGCCTGATCGCCGCCGCCCCGGCACTCGGCGCCAGGCGCCAGGTGTTCTTTGTCGGCCTGGGCGGCTTTGATACCCACGACGGCATCAGCGCCACCCATCCGGTGTTGATGACCAGGCTGGCCGAGGCGCTGGCCGCATTTCACGCGGCGACCGTCGAACTGGGCGTCTCCGAGCAAGTCACCACGTTTACCGCCTCCGAATTCGGACGCGCGTTGACGGGCGACGCCGATGGGTCGAATCACGGCTGGGGCAGCACCCACTTTGTGCTCGGCGGAGCGGTAAAAGGCGGGCGCTACTACGGCACGCCGCCCTTGATCGCCAACGACGGCCCCGACGATATTGGCATGGGCCGGCTGCTGCCGAGCACCTCGATTGAACAGCATGCCGCCACCCTGGGCGCCTGGCTGGGCGTGGGCGACAGCGAACTGCTCGCCCTGCTGCCCAACCTGTCGAACTACAATCCCAGCACGCGCAAGCTGGGCTTCGTGTAAAGTATTCTTCCTCATAGAAACCCCACACCCGGGGTCAGTTCCCCCATTGCGACACGAGCTCAGCCAATAGCGGTCGAGCTCGTGTCGCAATGGGGGAACTGACCCCGTTTGATTTGACAACGCAAAAAGGTATACATCATGGTAGTTGGCAAGAAACCCGATGCGGCGCGGCTGGACAAGATCGTCGCCGACGCCCGCCGCGCCGCCGATACGCGCGAGCTGGGCTACCGCGAACGCTCGCTCAAGATGTATCCGTGGATCTGCGGGCGCTGCATGCGCGAATTTACCCACACTAACGTGTCGCAGCTGACGGTCCACCACCGCGACCATAACCATAACAATAATCCGCCCGACGGCAGCAATTGGGAACTATTGTGCCTGTACTGCCACGATAACGAACACTCGCGCTACCTCGAAGCCGACCGTGGCGCCGGCTTGCTGTCTGACACTGTGCAGCCGGCAACGCACAATCCCTTTGCCGCGCTGGCCGGCCTGATTAAAAAGAAAGATGGGGCTTGAGGCGCCATCGCCAGAATATTCTTCTGCTGTTCTCGTCCGCATCAATCCGGGTTCTTGCGATGATCCCGGCAGCGCTCGCACGGATAAAAGCTGATTGTAAGAAACTATAGTTGTCGAGAAAATTTACAGTCGCGGCAAGCATGAACCAGGGATTTCCGCTAAATCCTTGATAATTATCAATATTAATTTCCTGGCACAAGTATTGCTATTAGTGCCAGGTCAATTAATTATTAGAAATGTTCATGATGAAATTTGCAATTCCCCTCGCTTTCGCCGCCCTCTTCGCCACTACCGCTTCGGCCCACGCCGGCGTCATCTCCGATCTGGGCAACACCGGCTACTGGGGCGGCAACGACCACCATTACGGCGACGTGATCGGTGGCGCGATGTACGACGTCAAGGGCGCTACCGTCACCCGCGCGGGCAGCAAGCTGACCGTGTCGATCGACACCAGTTTCGCCGGCCACGCGGGCAGCGACACCTGGGCCGCAGCCAAGGGCATCGGCTACGGCGACGTGTTCCTCGCCGCCAACTGGAACCCGTTCGGCACCGATGCGCATCACGTCAACGACAACGCGGCCACCGGCACCAAATGGACGTACGGCCTGAACCTGGACAATCGCTGGAGCAACACCGGCGGCACCTTCACGCTCTACGAACTGAACGGCGCCACGAATGCCGCCAACGTATTAATGTCGCAAAACTTCCTCACGTGCGCCCTGGGCACCCAGTGCTACTACCGCGACGGCCAGGCGACCGCCGTCAACACCGCCTCCAAAACGGTGCGCAATACCGGCATGACGGGCACCTGGACCGTGTCCGCCGACAAGGCTCTGCTGTTTAACATCAACATCGGCGGCAGCGCGCTGGCCGGCTTTGGCGACATCGCCCTGCATTGGGGCGAGACGTGCCAGAACGATGTCCTCGAAGGCTACACCGATGTTCCCGAACCGGCGACGCCGGCGCTGATCGGCCTGGCACTGGCCGGCCTGGCGCTGCGCCGCAAAGCGCGCACCAGCGCCAAGGCGTGAGCAATCCCGGCGGCGCGGTAGCGGAAAGCGGGGGCTTTTCCGCTACGCGCCGCCGGCGACTGCCGGCCGGCGCGCGCCTGCGCAGGTATGCTATAACGCCGGTATGCGCAAAAATATTCTCGTCCTGTACGCCCATCCCAGCGCCCACCTGTCGCGCGTAAACGCGCGCCTGGCCGAGGCGGCGCGCGCCGTCGAAGGCGTGCAGGTGCACGCACTGTACGACACCTATCCCGACTTTTATATTGACGTGGCGCGCGAGCAGACACTCGTGGCCGCCGCCGATATCGTCGTCTTCCTGCATCCCATCCAGTGGTACAGCATGCCGTCGCTGCTCAAGGAGTGGGTCGACGCCGTGCTGCTGCCCGGCTGGGCCTACGGCGCCGGCGGCCATGCACTCGACGGCAAGCTGTACTGGCTGGTGGCCACCACCGGCAGCGCAGCCGATGCCTACAGCGCAGCCGGCCCTCATGGACGCTCGTTCGATGCCTATCTGGCGCCGTTCGCGCAAACCGCCGCCGTGTGCGGCATGCGCTGGGAACTGCCGCACATCCTGCATGGCGCGCATCACGCGAGCGAGGCGCAAGTGCAGGCGCACGTGGACGCGTTCACGGCGCGCCTGGCCGCGTTTTCCGCCCTTCCCGCACATAATTAAACACAAGCTGAGCTGACATGGAACATGCAATCCTGATCAACGCACTGGTCTACCTGGCGGCCGCCGTGGTGGCGGTACCAATCGCCAAGCGACTGGGACTGGGCGCCGTGCTCGGCTACCTGCTGGCCGGCGTTGCCATCGGCCCGTGGGGTTTGCGCCTGATCGGCGAAGTCGACGTCATCTTGCATTTTTCCGAGTTTGGCGTCGTGCTGCTGCTGTTTTTGATCGGCCTGGAACTCGAGCCCAAGCGCCTGTGGGCCATGCGCCGCCCCATCTTTGGCAGCGGTGCGGCGCAGGTGCTGGGCGTGGCGGCGGCGCTGTGCGCGGCAGCCCTCTTGGCCGGGGTGGCGTGGAAGGTGGCGCTGATCGGCGCGCTCGGCCTGTCGCTCTCGTCCACCGCCATCGCCCTGGCCACGCTCGACGAGCGCAATTTGAAGGGCACGCCGACCGGTTCCTCCGCTTTTTCGATCCTGCTGTTCCAGGATATCGCCGCCATACCCATGATCGCCGTGGTGCCGCTGCTGGGGGTGGCCGCCGCCACCGGCGAGGGCGCCAACTGGGTCGATGCGCTGCGCATCGTCGGCGTGATCGTGGCCATCATCTTCAGCGGCCGCCACCTGGTACGCCCTGCCCTGCGCATGATCGCCAAGAGCGACCTGCGCGAAATCTTCACCGCTTTTGCGCTGCTGCTGGTGATCGCCATCGCGCTGCTGATGCAGTGGGTCGGCCTGTCGATGGCGCTGGGCGCCTTCATGGCCGGCGTGCTGCTGGCCGATTCAGAATACCGGCACGCGCTCGAAACCGACCTCGAGCCGTTCAAGGGTCTGCTGCTGGGGCTGTTTTTCATCGCGGTTGGCATGTCGGTCGACTTCGGCGTCTTCATGGCCCAGCCATGGCTTATTTTAGGCATCGTTGGCGCCTTCCTGGTGCTGAAAACGCTGGTGCTGTACGGCCTGGCCAAGCTCTTTGGCATCGCGCGCAGCCAGCGCGCGCTGTTTGCCTTTCTGCTTTCCCAGGGCGGCGAGTTCGCCTTTGTCGTGTTCGGCGCGGCGCAGGCGGCGCGGGTGCTGTCGGCCAACGTGGCCTCGATCCTGATCGTGGTCGTCGCCCTGTCGATGGTGGCCACGCCGCTGCTGCTGATCGTCTACGACAAGCTGATCGCCCCCCGTTTCAACGACCGCAAGGCGCGACCCGACGACGCGATCGAACACAACGAGCACCACGTGATCATCGCCGGCTTCGGGCGCTTCGGCCAGATCGTCGGCCGCCTGCTGACGGTCAACCGCATCAAGCTGACGGTGCTTGACCACGACCCGGACCAGATCGACCTGGTGCGCCGCTTCGGCTCCAAGGTGTTCTATGGCGACGCCACCCGCATCGACCTGCTGCACGCAGCCGGCGCCGCCCATGCGCGCGCGCTGGTGGTGGCCATCGACGACATCGACGACAGCTTGAAGCTGGTGGAGGCGGTGCGGCACGCCTTTCCCGACCTGACCATCATGGCGCGCGCGCGCAACGTGACGCATTACTACGACCTGATGGACCGCGGCGTGACGATCATCGAGCGCGAAACGTTCGAATCGGCGCTGCTGCTCGGACGCGCCGTGCTGTGCGAACTTGGCTTTGGCGCTTACCGCGCACGCCAGGCGGCGCAGAAATTCAAGAAGATGAACATTGAAAACCTGGACAAGGTCTATCCCTTCTACAAGGACCAGGAACAGCTGGTGTCGATGGCCAAGCAGGCGCGCGACGAGCTCGAAGCCATGTTTTCGCTGGACGCGGAAGCGACGGAAAACGAACAGAAAAATGGCTGGGATTAGTCTGCGCACTTATTCTTGCTAGCTCATGGCAAATAATGTGCAACTAAATAGCAAAAGACGGTATGCTAAAGGTGCTGATCCCGACCGCAGCATCCACCTTTTGACTGGAGCACACCATGAGCAAGCATGCCGCCGCGCCAAATGCCTCCCCCGCCCCCCTCGCCGAACCGATGATCGACATGAACATGACGCCGCTGATCGACGTCATGCTGGTCTTGATCATCATGCTGATCATCACCATTCCCCGGCAACAACACGCCACCACGCTGGCCATGCCCACCACCTCGGCGCAAGCGGAGCAACCGGTGGTGGTATCGATCGATGTTGATTTTGACGGCACCGTGCTGTGGAACGGGCTGGTGCTGCAAAGCCGCGCGGCGCTCGAGAGCAAGCTGCTGGCGGCATCGCGCGCGGCCGTGCCGCCGCAACTGCAACTGCGGCCCAACAAGCTGGCGCCCTACAAGACGGTAGCCGGCATCATGGCGACGGCCCAGCGTGCCGGCCTGCTGAACATCGGCATCGTGGGCAACGAACAGTTCATGTAGGCGGCGCGCAGCGTGGCACGTGCCGGCGCACGCTGTCTTGTACCAGGTCGGCGCTGAACGGCTTGACGAGAAAGTCGGCGCCGCCTAACGCCAGCGCGCGCGCATGCAGTTCGGGGTCCAGGTGGCCGCTGACGAAAATCACGGGAATGGCGCACAACGCGGCGTCGCCCTTGAGCTGGCGGCACACTTCATAGCCGTCCATGCCTGGCATTTCAATATCGAGCAGCAGCACGGCCGGCGCCTGCTCGCGGCAGATCGCCAGCGCGTCGGCCCCGTTCAAGGCCATGCATACTTCGTACTCGTCTTTCAGCATCGCGTACAAGACCTGGATGTTGACCGGCTGGTCGTCGACCAGCAACACCAGCGGCCGGGCCTGCGCTGATCGCGGCGCCGTCATGCCAGCTCCCGCAGCAGGGCGCGGCACGCGCGGCTGGCCCCCTTGAAGTCGAGCGCCTGCATGCGCTCGTCAAGCGTCGTCAGGCGCGCACCCAGGACCGCGCCATGGCCTTCGCGCAGCTGCGAAAACACGTCGCAGGCGCCCATGTTGTGCCCGGCGAGCAGCTGCTCAAGTTGCTCCAGCACGCTTGCCAGCGGCGCCGCCTGCGGTCCCGGCGGCAGCGCTACCGGCGGCACCAGGGCGGCCACTTCCAGCGCCAGGTCGGCAACGCTGGCGTCCACCAAGCGTTGCACCGTGCGCAAGGCAAGGCCGACATCAACCGGATCGCCCCGCCGCAGCAAGCTTTCCAGTGCGCCGGTGTAGTCTTGCAACTCGGCCGCCCCGACAATACCGGCCGCGCTTTTAAAGGTGTGCAGGATATTCGGCGCGCCGTCGTGCCCGGGAAGCGCCAGCGCGGGGCTCAGCTCGATAAGGAACTGGGCCGCTTCAAGCGCATAGGTGCCGGCCAGCGCAATGAACAATTCTTCGTTGCCGCCCAGGCGCAGCAGCGCCTGCTCGCGCTCGATCGACGAGGCTCGTGGCTGGGCCGCGGGTGCTGCAGTCGTTCCACTGGCCGCAGTCGTTCCACTGGACGCAGTCGTTCCACTGGCCGCCGGTGCCGGCGCGCTGCCCGCGCTGCGGCAATGCTTGAGCAGCACCGCCACCAGCGTGGCGATATCGACCGGTTTTCCGACATGGTCGTCCATGCCGGCGGCCAGGCAGGCTTCGCGGTCGCTGGGCATCACGTTCGCTGTCATGGCAATGACGGGCAGGCTGCGGCAGGCGGGCAGGCGGCGCAGCGCGCGCGTGCAGTCGTAGCCGTCCATGTCGGGCATCTGCACGTCCATCAGGATGGCGTCGTAGCGCCGCGCGAGCACCATCTCCAGCGCCAGCGCGCCCCCGCCGGCCACGTCGACTTGCGCGCCGGCGTGCGCCAGCAGGCCACACGCGATTTGCTGGTTCAACAGGTTGTCGTCCACCACCAGCACGCACAGGCCACCAAGAGGCGCCTGTGCGTTTGTAGCGTTTGCAGCGTTTGCAGCGTTTGCAGATTCTGCCGCTGCGGCCGGTGCCGCGGCGGGCAGCGCCTCGATGCCATGCCCGGCGCGCGCGCTGGTCACCGCCTCGAGCAGCATCTGGGGCGTAACCGGCTTGGTCAGAAAGCCGTTGAGCAGCGCGCGTTCGCCCTGGGGCCGCGCGGCGAGCGACCCGCGCCCGTGCGCGGTCACCATCACCACGATCGGCGTCGGATTGTCGATGCGGATGCGGCGCGCCAGTTCCCACCCGTCCATGCGCGGCATGCGCCAGTCGAGCAGCACCACGTCGAAGGCGGGATGCGCTGCCAGTACCGCCAGCGCTTCTTGGCCGCTGGCCGCGTCCAGCGCCAGCCAGCCGAACGAAGTGGCCATGCTCACCAGGCTGCGGCGTGACAGGGCATGGTCGTCGACCACCAGCACGCTGAGCTGCGCCACTGGTAATTGCGGTAACTGCGGCAACGGCGGCAACGGCGGCGCGCCACCTGTGTGCAGCTCGGCGCCGCAGCGTCCAAAACGGGCCGAAAACGAAAAACAGCTGCCCTGTCCCAGCGTGCTGCGCACCGCCAGCTTGCCGCCCATCAGCTCGACCAGACGCTGGCTGATCGTCAGTCCCAGCCCGGTGCCGCCGAAACGGCGCGCGGTCGACGCTTCGGCCTGGGTAAAGCCTTCAAAGATGCTGCCCAGCTTGTCGGAGGCAATGCCAATGCCGCTGTCCTGCACCGAAAAAACGATGTCGTGGCCGTCGGGCGCACTGCCGGCCAGCGCCAGCGTAACGGTCACTTCGCCGTGCTCGGTAAACTTGATCGCGTTGCTGGCCAGGTTGATGAGCACCTGACGCAAGCGCGTAACGTCGCCCACCAGCGTGGCCGGCAAGTCCGGGGCAATGACGAAGATCAGCTCCACATCCTTGGGGCCGAGCAGCGCCGAGAGGATGGTCGACAGGTCGCGCAGCAAGGTGTCGACCCGGAACGCCGCGCTTTCCAGGGCCAGCTTGCCCGCTTCCACCTGCGAAAAATCGAGGATATCGTTGAGCAGGCCAAGCAGCGAGCGCGCCGCCGAGTCGGACTTGACCGCGTAGTCGCGCTGCAGCGGCGTCATGGCCGTGTGCTGCAGCAGTTCAAGCATGCCCAGCACTGCGTTCATGGGAGTGCGGATTTCATGGCTCATGTTGGCCAGGAACTGGCTCTTGGCGAGATTGGCTTGCTCGGCCTGGTCGCGCGCGTCGGCCAGCACGCGCCGCACTTCGCGCTCGGCGCCGATATCCTTGGCAATGCCCAGGTAACCGACGATGCCCGCTTCGCTGTCGCGCACCGCCGTCACCGTCAGGTTGACCGGCAAACTGCTGCCATCCTTGCGCACATAGGTCCAGTCGAGCGACTCCGAACCGCCCGCGCGCGCAGTGGCGATGAATACCTCGAAGCCGTCAAGCGCGCGGCCCGATCCGTGCCCCAGCGTAACGCCACGGCGGCGCACTTCATCGGCATCGTGAAACAGCGTTGGCGTGGCCTTGCCAATCAGTTCGGCTGCACTGTAGCCGAGCATGCGTTCGGCGCCGGGGCTGAACAGTTCAATGGTGCCTTGCTCATCGGTCTGGATGATCGAAAAATCGCTGGCGGCGTTGACCACGCCTTGCAATTGGCGCAGCGCGACTGCCTTGCCAGCTTCGGCCCGCTTGAGCGAGGAAATATCGCTGACAAAACCGTACAGGCCGCACACCTGGCCGTCCTGGATATCGGGAATGTACGACAGCAACGCGTCGCGCACCTCGCCTGAGGCGAGGGTCACGCGCCGTTCAAAGATTTCGCGGTTGCCCGCCAGCGCCGAGCGCAGGCGGGCCTCGATCTCGGCAAAGCGGGTGCTGCCGAGCACCTCGCTGATATGCTGCCCGCGAATGGCCTGCGGCGACTTGCCGAACCATTCGAAGTAAGCGTGATTGGCGAAGCGGTTGCGCAACTCCTTGTCCCAGTACACCACCAGCGCGGGCGTGTAATCGATAAACTGTTGCAGCGCCGCTTGCGCGTGGCCTAGTTCTTCGCTTTTGTGCGCCAGTTCCGCCAGGCTGGTTTCCAAATTGCCCTGGGCGCGCCGCCGTTCGGCATTTTCGTGCAGCATGTCCTGGCGCGACTGCTGCAACTGCAGCGTCATCGCGTCGAAAGTATGGCCCAGGATGCCGATCTCATTCGTTTCGAGCAAATTCAGACGCAGGTCCAGGTTGCCTTCGATGACTTGTTCCGTCATGCGCTGCAGCGCGGCCACGGGCTGCAGCACGCGGCGCCGGATCACCATGCTGGCAATGGCAATCAGCACCACCAGCACGGCCAGGCTGGCGATGGCGGCGACGGTGGCGCGCTGCTGCGCCGCCTCGAGCGCCAGCCGGTTCAGCTGCATCAATTCAAAGCCGTCGTCGAGCATGTCCTGCGCTGTCAGGAACAGGGCGCTGACGACCGCGCCGGTTTTCCTGCGCCCCACGTCGCTGGTGCCCGGCGGATCGCGGGCAATGCGCTGGAACAGGCGATCGAGCGTGGCCAGATTGGTTTTTTCACGCTCGAGCAGGGTACGCTCGACGGCACCACTGTAATGGTGACCCGCCAGCGCCTGCTGAAAACTTGCGTAGCGACTAGCCCACTGCGTGCGCGCCCGTACTTCGCCATACAGGGCCACCTCCATCGACAGGTAACGCAGCGTGGTTACGGCGCGCACCGTTTCCTGGGCCATGCTGATTTGTTCAGTCTTGCTGCGCACTTGGCGCGCGGCCAGCGCCGTTACAGCCAGCGTGGCGGCAAAGGCCAGCGAAGCGAGCACCGTCAGCAGCGTGCGTTGGTGATTGAGCAGCATGGCTAGCGGATGATCCGGTCGGCGTCGGGCACGACCGCGCGCAACGGTTCGGGCCGGATGAAATCCAGGTAGGTCGGCACCACGGCGGGGACCGCGCCCTTGGCAATCGCCCAGCGTTCCTGGGCGGACAGGGCAATGAGCAGCGACTGGTCGAGCACCAGCGTGTAGTCGGCCGGATTGAACGCCTGGGCCAGTTGCGCCGGCGGCACCCCGATCGCCGCCCCCACTGCCGCACGCGCTTGCTCGGGCTGCTCTGCAATATAGCTATTGCTGGCCTTGATCGCGGCCAGCAGGGAGCGCAGCTCGGCCTGGTGCTGGGCGATGTAGGTCAATTTTCCTACGAGCAGGACGCGGTAGACAAATATATCCTCTCCGTACAAGGTGACCGCCTTGGCGCCGAATGTGTTGTTCAGGTGCGCCAGGTCCGGATGCCAGACCGTGACGGCATCGACCTTGCCCGCCTCCAGCGCAGCGACCAACTGCCCGGGACCCAGGCTCTGGACGTCGACGTCGGCGCGCGCGATATCGTTCACGTCGAGCAGCGTATCGAGGAAAAATTCGGCATTGGTGCCAACCACCGTCCCCACCCGCTTGCCCTTGAGCGCTGCGGCAGTGGTAATCCCCGCGTCGCGCCGGGCCACGATGGCCATCGTCTTGCGCGACTCGAATACCGTAGCCAGCGCGGCAATGCGTTCGCCGCGCAGCACGGCGTGCATGAAGGGCGTATCGGCCACCAGCGCCAGGTCGGCACTGCCGTCCAGCACAGCTTGCAGTGCCTGTTTGCCCAGCAAGAAGCGCTTCAATTCGACCTGCAAGCCTTGCTGCGCAAACAGCTTTTGCTCGCTGGCGGTGAACATGGAGCCGGCTGCCAGTTGCACCGGGATCGCCACCCGCACCAGCAGCAAGGGCGCTGCAGGCCGCTTGCGCTGCAGGCCGAACAGCAGCGCGCCGATGGCAAGGGCCGCAACCGTGCAGAGCAGGAAGGTGGCACGCTTCGACAGTTTCATGGACGGCAGAACCTTTCAATGGACCTGGTGGCTTTGCTCAGCCTACACTAAAATCCATGGATCAGGAGAAACACGAGCGTCCCAGCCGGGGCATGTGGTGTGGCCCGCACAAAAAAAGCCCACCACGAAGGGTGGGCTAAATCCAAATTCTTGGTAGAAAGTGGAGGAGACGGCGCAATGATGGTGCATGGCACCAAGAATGTCCATCGCCCGTCCATGGATTAGAACCACTCCTCGGTTTGCCAAGAAAAACCCAATCGCTGGGTTCGCTGTCGGTAGCTATTTGTTGGCGGGGGGACTCACGGCTGGGCCGGCGGCACGCCGAGGCCGTTGCGTACCGCCGTCAGTTGCGCCAGGATGGAAATGGCGATTTCCGGCGGCGTCTTGCTGCCGATGTACAAGCCGATGGGCGCGTGCAGGCGGTCGAGCTGCGCGGCGCTGACGTCGAACTGCAGCAGCCGTTCGCGCCGCCGCGCCGTGTTCAGGCGCGAACCGATCGCGCCTACGTAAAACGCGTCCGAACGCAGCGCTTCCATCAGCGCCAGGTCGTCGAGTTTGGGGTCGTGCGTGAGAGCCACCACGGCGCTGCGCCGGTCCAGCTTGAGCGCGAGCACCAGGTCGTCCGGCATGGCGTGCACCACTTCCACGCCGGCCACGTTCCAGCCGGCGCGCACCTCTTCGCGCGGGTCGCACACGATGACGTGATAGTCCAGGCCCACGGCCACCTGCGCGAGAAACTGTGACAAGGGCCCGGCGCCGATCACCAGCAAGCGCCAGCGCGGCCCAAACGTGTTGGTCAGCACGCCGTCCTGCAAGGCCAGGCCCTGTTCCGGCGCCGCCTCGCAAATTTCAACCCGCCCCGATGCCAGATGCACGCTGCGCGCCACCATGTGCTTGCGCTCCAGGCGCGCGAGCACGTCCTTGATGCCGCTCGCCCCCGATAGCGGTTCGCAGGCAAGGCGAATCGTGCCCCCGCACGGCAAGCCGAAACGGTGCGCATCGCCGGCCTCGACGCCATAGGTCAGCAGTTCGGGCGCGGCCGCAAAGCCGCCTTCCCTGGCGCGCGCGATCAGGTCGTCCTCGATGCAGCCGCCCGACACCGACCCGACGACAACGCCATCGGCCCGGATCGCCATCATGGCGCCTTGCGCGCGCGGGCTCGACCCCCAGGTCTGCACGACGGTGACGAGCTGGCAGCCAAAGCCGGCGTCCAGCCAGCCGTCAACGGTTGTCAATACTTCCCTGTCCATGCTGTTCATTGCGGCCTCGCCTCGGTAGAAGGTCGCATCGTAGTCGAAATGCCGGTTCGATGCGTAAAATGGGGCTTTTCAACGGTCGGCAAGGCGCTCATGGACGTGGTTGGCATACTGCTGGCGGCCGGGCGCGGACGGCGCTTCGATCCAACGGGCGCGCGCAACAAGCTGCTCGCCCCGCTCGCCGGCGGCGAACCGGTGGCGCTGGCCAGCGCGCGCACCATGCTGGCCGTGCTGCCCAGGGTCGTGGCCGTGGTCCCGTCGGCCGACGGCAGCCTGGCTGCGGCCCTGCGCGCCATCGGCTGCGAGGTCACCGCCGTCATCGGAAACGGGGCCGCCGGCGGCGACACCGAACGCGGCATGGCCGCCTCGCTGGTGCACGCAGTGCGCCATTCGCTGCCCGCGGGAGAGGCGTGGATCATTGCGCTGGCCGACATGCCCTACGTGCAGCGCGCCACCATCGCCGCCCTGCGCGACGCGCTCGACGCTGGCGCTGCCATTGCCGCGCCCGTGCAGGGCGGGCGGCGCGGCAACCCGGTCGCCTTTGGCCTCACCCACCTGGCCGCGCTGCTCGCCCTCGAAGGCGACCAGGGCGCGCGCGCCATCTTGCAGCAGCACGCCGTGACCGAGATCGCGGTCCGAGACCCAGGCATTTTTCAGGATATCGACACGCCTTCGGATTTGCCGCAGCGACGCGACTAAGCAATTTTCCCGGTATTGCCAACAGTGCGCCTAGCCCACCAGCAGACCCAGCTCGAGCATCAATTCGGCCGCTTGCCGGGTTGAGATGAGCGCACCCTTGAACAGTTTGGCGTTGGAAAGCTTGATGCCGGCGATGTCGGCGCCGCGCAGGTCGGCGCCCTCGAAGCGCGTATCCTTCAGGTGCGCGTTGCGCAGGCTGCACTCCTCGAACACGGTTTCCCGAAAGTCGCACCCGGACAAGTCGGCATCCTGGAAATCAAGTCCCACCAGATGCGCCTTCTTGAACGACATCCGGCAGCAATAGGCGCCGGCCATCAGCGACTGCGTGAAGACCAGGCCGAGCTGGCCCACTTCCTCGAAATGGGCGCCGGTCAGCTTGCACTCCTTAAAGCTGGCCGAGGCCATGCGCGCGCGGCGCCAAACGGTGTTGTTCAGGTCGCAGCTGGTGAAGTGCGCGTCGACCAGGTCGGCCGACTCGAAATCGGCCTGGCCAGCGCGGCAGCGCTGCCACTGCGTGCGCGCCAGGCTGGCCGCGTATAGGGACGTTTCCAGGAACGTGCAATTGTGAAACCGCGCTTCCTGCAAGTCCAGCCGCGACAAATCGGCGCCGTTGAAGTCGCATGCCTCGAACACCAGCGGCCCCTTGGCCTGCCCGATCAGGTGCCGCATGTCGTCGCGCGTGGGCGCAATGGCGCAAATGGTGACGGTGGAGTCTGGCATGGGGACAGGCGAGATGGCGGGCCTGCATTGTAGCTTGCCGCCGCCCTCCACAGCTGCGACGAGAAATTGCATTATTTACATTCTTGCCGAATATATCGGTATGATGGCGCATGAAAAAACGCTTCCTGCCCCTGTTCCTGCCCCTGTTCCTGTTCCTCCCCCTGTTCCTCCCCCTGCTGCTGTGCGCCTGCAACGTCTTGTCCGGCGCGCTGACCGACAAGGATGTCGCGACCTATATCCAAGCCTACAAGAACATTTCCGCGGCCACGCCTGAACTGGAAAAGCTCAAGAGCGAGAACCAGGCCGTCTCGCTGTTTACCTGCGGTCCATGCCGGGCCCGGCTTACAACGGCGGTGCAGCAGGCGGGCTACGCCGACCTGAAGAGCTTTATGGCGATGGATATCCGGATGCACGTCACGCTGCGCGCCTATCTGTATGTGGAAATTACCCGGATGGGGGGCGAAGTGGGGAAGTCGGTGGCGGCCGAGGATTTCTGCAAGATCAAGGAAAATATCGCGCGCTCAAGCGACCCCAAGGAAATGGCGCTGCAGTGCGAACGGCTGCGCACCTATTCCGGCTTTCTCGCCAAGGCGGGCGCCATTGCCGTCAAGCTGGCCGAAAAGCTGCTCAAGGAAGGCGACATCGAGATGGTCGCCAAGCATTTCAAACAAATCGTCGCCCTCGGCAGTCTTACGTATCCCGAGGAATTTAGCGGCGGCGGCGGCTACGACGACTGACCGGCTGGGGCCTCGACCAGCACTTCGCGAATTTTGTTGGCCAGTTCCTCGCGCCGGTATGGCTTACCCAGCAGCTTGACGCCAACATCGAGCCGCCCGTCGGTGGTGAGGGCATTGCGCGTATAGCCCGAGGTGAACAGCACGCACAGCTGCGGCAGCAGCACCCGCGCGCGCGCGGCCAGCTCGGTGCTGGTCACCGGCCCCGGCATCACCACATCGGTAAACAACACATCGATGGCCACTGCGCCGCTGATGATACGCAAGGCGCTCTCGCCGTCTTCGGCATGCAGCACCTGGTAACCGAGTTCGCCCAGCATATTGACGGCCGTGGCGCGCACGTCCGGATCGTCCTCCACCACCAGGATGGTCTCGCTGCCGCCCTGCGCCGGCGCTTCCCTCACTACCCGGCCGGGCGCTTCGGCCAGCTGCGAACGGGGCAGGTAAATCACGACCGTCGTCCCCTTGCCGGGCTCGCTGTCAAGCTCGATGTGCCCGCCGCTTTGCTTGACGAAGCCGTACGCCATGCTCAAGCCCAGCCCCGTACCCTGCCCCACCGGCTTGGTGGTAAAAAAGGGTTCAAAAGCGACCGCGCGCACTTCGGCATTCATGCCGGTGCCCGTATCGGCCACGCTCAGGCGCACATAGTCGCCAGCAGGCAAGTCGACCATGCGGCGCGCGTGTTCCGGGTCCACCGTGGCGTTTGCCAGCGCCACCGTCACGGTGCCACCGCCCGGCATGGCGTCGCGCGCATTAATGACCAGATTCAAGACCACGTTTTCCAGCTGGCCACGGTCGACCTGGGTGTTCCACAAGCCATCGGCAGTGTCGAACCGGATCTGCACCGCGCCGCCCAGTGCGCGCTGCAGCAGGTCGTCCATGTCGAGCAGCGTGCGCTGCAGGTTGACGACCACGGGCTGCAAGGGTTGGCGGCGCGCGAACGAGAGCAGCTGCGAGGACAGCTTGGCGCCCCGCTCGACCGCCGACTGCATGCTTTTCAAGCGCTTTTGCAAGCGCTCATCGCCCGCGCTCATCGACTGCATCAATTGCACGTTACCGCTGATAATATGCAGCACGTTATTGAAATCGTGGGCGATGCCGCCGGTCAGCTTGCCGACCGCTTCCAGGCGCTGCGCATGCTGCAGCGCGCTGCGCGCTTCGTCCAGCGCCTGCGTACGCTGCACTTCCAGGCGCTGCGCCACTTTGCGCTCCGAAATGTCGCGGATAAATGCGCTGACCGCGTAGCCGCCGGCCTGGGGGAAGCCGGCCAGCGCCAGCTCGACCGGAATCAAGGCGCCGTCCCGATGCTGCGCGTTCACCTCGATCACATTGCGCGCCAGCGTGCCCTGCCCGGTTTCCACGAAGCGCCGAAAGCCGGCGTTGTGCGCCGCGCGCAGGGCGGGCGGGACGATCAGCTTGGCCAGGTCGCGCCCGACCGCATCCCGGGCGCTCCAGCCGAGCAGCGTTTCAGCCTTGCCGCTCCAGTCGGTCACGACGCCGTCGGGCGCGACGGCGATAAAGGCGTCGTGCGCGTGTTCCAGGATGACCTTGACGCGCTGCTGTTCGCTTGCCAGCTGCTCGACCGTCACGCGCAGCGCCGATTCGCTTTCCTTCAGGCGGGTAATGTCGGTATGGGTGCCGATGGTACGCATGGGCAGGCCGGCCTCGTCGCGCGTGACGGCCATGCCGCGCCCGCGGATCCACTTCCAGCTGCCATCCTTGCAGCGCATCCGGTATTCGGCCTCATAGGTCTGCGAGGTGCTGCGCGCAAAGGCGTCGACAATGGCCAGCACCGCCGGCGCGTCGTCCGGATGGAGCAGCAACTCCCACGCGGCCGGCGTGTCGGCGATGTCCTCTTCGCTGTAGCCGAGCATTTCCTTCCAGCGCCGCGAATAAAGCGCTTCGCCGGTGCCGCTGTTCCAGTCCCATACCCCGTCGCCGGCGCCTTCGAGCGCGTATTTCCAGCGAAATTCGCTCTCGCGCAACTGCGCCGTGGTGGCGCTGGCCAGCGCCATGGCGCGTCCGCGGCCGGAAGCGAGCGACCAGACCAGCAGCGCGAACAGCGTGCTGATGGCCAGGCCGACGACGGCAATGACGGTGGGCCGGTCCGAGCGCATGCGCGCTTCGAACAAGGGCGCGGAGCGAAATTTCAGGTTCCATGGCCGTCCGCCGACGGCAATCTTGCGCGTTGCCTGGTACAGCGGCCGGTGCGTGGCGGCGGCCGCCGCCGGGGCGACGTACAGCAGGCTTTCGGGCGCCAGCGAGAGTCCGTCGTAAATGGTCAGCACGATGTCGCTGCCACGCTCGCCACCGATGCCCGCCATCAGGTCGTCCATCCGGAACGGCGCGCCCACCCACCCCACCAGGCTGGCGCGGCGCTCCTCGGGCGTGGCCGCCGGCAGACCGCGGCCGTACACGGGCAGGTACATGACCAGGCCGACCTGCTCGTGGCGCCCAATTTCCTGGATCAGCCGCACTTTGCCCGAGGCGGCCGCCTCGCCGCTGTCGCGCGCGCGTTCCATTGCCTCGCGCCGGGTCGGCTCGGTCAGCATGTCGAAGCCGAGCGCGCGCGGGTTCAAGCCGGTGAACGGTTCGATATGGGTGATGGCGCTGGCGCCGCCCTGCCGTCCGGGCGCGGCCAGCGCGGCCAGCGCAATGCCCTGAATGCCGGGAAACTTTTCACTGAGACGGAGCGCAGCGACGTACAGCTGGAAGTCTTCCCTGCGCACCTTCATCGATCCCATCAGGTAAGCCTGGGTGCCGCGTTCCACCTGTTCGTAGGTGGCCATGCGCTGCTCGATGCGGCGCACTGCCTGGCGAACCTGGTAGTCGAACTCGGATTGGGTGTTGCTGGCGACCTCGAACTGGGCCACGCGCCAGGCGCCAAACGTCACCGCCAGCGACAAGGCGCCCACCAGCAGCGCCAGGATCAATGGCGTACGCCGACCCCGCATGCGCCGCGCGACGGGAACCTGGTCCATACTTGCATTACGGGAAGCACGCAGTTTTGCCATAAATAGTCGTCGACGGAGAGCTGCGACCATTATGCGGTATGCGTCAGATTGCCGCCACCCAATACGCGATGCGGCGCCAGCTTGCCACCGCCGTGCGCCAGCGCACACAAGAAGCCCGGCGCCACGGGCATACTAGGGTTGGATTCCAACCCAACAATGAATACATCAATCCGCACAACAATTTGCACACAAGAAAGGGGCAAGCGATGCAAGCTGAAACCACCTCAAGCAGCCGTCCGGCCATGGATGCCGAGACGCTCGACTTCATCCGCGGCGTGTTCGCGCTGGTGCGCGCGGGCGATGCAGCGCGCCTGGGATCGCTGATCGACAAGGGTACGCCGGTCAACTTTCGCAATGACAAGGGTGACAGCCTGATCATGCTGGCCAGCTATCACGGCCACCTGGACACGGTGCGTTTATTGCTCGAAGCGGGCGCCGATCCGAACGCTGCCAACGACCAGGGACAAACGCCGCTGGCGGGCGTGGCCTACAAGGGCTATCTCGAGATCGCGGAACTATTGCTCGCGCACGGCGCCTGGATCGAGGGCGCCAGTCCCGACGGCAAGACGCCTTTGATGATGGCGGCCATGTTCAACCGGCCGGCGATCGTCGAGCTGTTCCTGGCGCATGGCGCGGCCATCGATGCCGTCGACAGCCGCGCCATGACGGCGCTGACGCTGGCCCAGACGATGGGAGCGCAAGATACCTTTGCCCAACTCACTGCCCGGCTGGGATAAGGAATAAGCGCCGGTTACGCGACGCGCACCCAGTCCATCACCCAGTTTGTTTGCCAGCTCGCGCCGGCATCGCGCGAACTGGCCTGCTGCCAGCGGCACGCGGCAGCGCTGATGTTGTCCCACATGCCACGCACTTCGACGGGGTGTTCGCCATCCATCCCGTGCGAAGTGAACACGCCCACCCCCTGTTCAAAATACCCTTCGCTCCCCGGCGTGAGCAGCACGCCGCTTTTCGCATTCACCCAAAAATCGGACCAGACCTGATTTTCCTTGTTCAGCAGGCGCAATCCCATGCCGCTGAAGTTGCGGGATGGAATGCGCAATTCCTCCACGCTCGCCGCGCCGTCCAGGATCGACCAGCAGGTCGCTTCACCGTCGAAACTGTCCCACACATCGACGCTGCCAGCTTGCAGCTGTCGATGGGCGATTTTCCACTGCCCCGACAAAAAATCGAAGTCGCCCGGCCTACCGATGGGGGGCATATTGCTGTTTGCTGCTGCTGTCATGTGGCTCGCTCTTAGGGCAATAGAAGCCGATATGGTATGGCGCGCTTGCACATCAGACAAGCCAAAATCAATGGAAAAGCGGCGCTCGCAACCGTGGCTTTAAACGAAATTGGTCCGTTCGGCTTTCAGGTTTATACGACGCTTTGCACCCCAATTGCTTGCTGCCTTTGGGCGCGACAAAATAAGATTTCGTTTCGTTACCCTGGGGCTGCTGCTGGCGCACCGTGAAGGCAAGACGGCGTGTGTCGGCAAAACTGCCTGCCACCTCGGCGCTTACCCGGTCGTATCGGCCGTCATTGAGCGCGATGTCGACGATCATGGCCTTGCTGTCGCCCAAGGCCAACAGCGCGCGGTCCATTTCGCGCCGCAATCCGCGCGGCCCAGTCAATATTGCGTTCCTTGAAAAAGGCATAGTCGAGACTGAAAATTTCCGCCATCGCCTTGATGCTGGTGAGCGCGTCGGTGGCGACCGGCAGGCGGCAGTTGGCCGGTATCTGCGCACTACGCTCAAGGGAGTAAGTGGCGGGCAACTCCGCGGATAAATAGAGATTGGCACTCACCCGCTCGGCATTGGCGGTGCGGGGAAATGTCATTTCCCTGAACACATCGCCGGGCGCTGTCACCATGTCGGAATAGCAAAACGACCTCGTTTCCTGAAACTGCGTGACAGCATTTTCTGTAATCTCCAGCATGCTTCCCTCGCCCGACACGCGCCAGGCACCCTGCAGATTGGCATCGAAATGATTACCTCGAAAAACTGTTCCGACGATCTCGTGCGTGCTCGGCGCAGCGGGCACAACAGGTTGCGCGGGGTGCCCGCCGCCGCATCCGGCGACACCTGCCACCAACGCAAGCATGGACAGTAGCGCGCCGGGTGTAGGCGAAACAGTCATCTGTTCAGTCATCATTATCGTTTGCATTTTTCCCGATCGGTCGGCGTTGGGTTGACGTCCGGTTCGATCCAGGCGGCGCCGGCGAAGGCGCCGGCGCAGTTAAACCCGGTGAACACCATGGTGGGGCAGGGCCGGAAGTCATGCCGGCATACCCAGGCACAAGTATCGGCTCGCGCTTGACAACATCTTCCCGGCGCAGGCGCGCCGATCCATCGGAGCAAACTCTGCTATCGTAAGCGGGCTTTTTCTACCGCTTACCCACTTGACCATGCCCATTGACCGATTGCGTCCATTCCTGCTCTGCCTTTGCCTGGCCGCCGCTGCGCCCGGCCGCGCGGCCGACACCGTCGTTTTGTACGGCGACGCCGACTATCCGCCCTATTCCTACGTCGACCATGGGCGCTTCACCGGCATCTACGTGGACCTGATCAAGCGCGCCGCTGACACGATGGGGCCGCAATTCAACGTGCAATTGCAGCCATTGCCCTGGAAACGCGGCTTGGCGGACATGGAAAGCGGCCGCGCTTTCGGCTTGTTTCCACCCGGACAAAAGAAGGAACGGCCGTACATCAGCGTTTATTCACTGCCGATGTACCGCGAAACCGTGGTCCTGTTCTGCAACGACACCATCATGAAGTCGCCGCGCGCCGCGTTCCCCACCGACTTCACGGCCCTGACTATCGGCGTGAATGCGGGCTTTTTGCTGTCGGGTCGCCTGATCGATGCGGCCAACAAGGGCTTGCTGCGACTGGCGCCTGCCAGCGGCAATGAAGCGAATCTTAAAAAACTCGCTCTGGGCCGCATCGACTGCTACGCGTCCGATCGCGGCGCGGCGCTGTATTCGCTCAAGCGACTCCATGCGGCCGGCGAGCTGGGCCCTTTCATGTTGCGCGAAGCGGTCGAGCTGTCCGGCGAGAACACGTACATCGGCTACAGCGCCGCCAACAATCCCCCCTACAAGGCCGCTTTCATCGCCAGGATGAACGCAGCCATCTTGGCGCTCCACAAAAGCGGCGCAGCGGCCCGGATCGAGAAATCTTACCTGCGCTGACCAATGATCGCGTCGCATGCTCCGCACAAGGAACCCGACGAACACAATGGACACAATAAGCGGCCTGCCGCCGCGCCGTCTATGGAAAGGATACAAACCATGAAACCTGTCAGTTCGCTGGGCAGCCGGATTGTCCGCGCTTACCTGTTGTTCGCCCTGGGCTGTTCGCTGTTCTTTGCGAGTGTGGCCGGCTTCGTGGTGGAAGGCATCGACTTCAAGATGGTGCACGAGCGCCTGCGGGATGTGGCCGCGTGGGCCGCGCCGCGCCACGAAGCCAAGCTGTCGGTGGCCATGCCCAGCGGCTTGATATTTCACCACGGCGAGGCGATCCCGCTGTCGCTGCGCAACTTGCCCGAGGGGGTGCAGGAAGTGGCGGTCGATGGCGTGCAGCTGCCGGTGTACGCCGGCCACACGGCCTCCGGCCCCTACGTGGTAGTGGACCACGCAAGCGATTACGGAAAAGTCGAAATCGCCGTCTATTCGCTGCTGGGCGTGGGCTTTTTGGGTTTTATTGCCATGTCGGTCTTTTTGGGCCGCTTCATGGCACGCCAGGTCGTCGCCCCGATCGAGGCGCTGTCGACGGCCGTGAGCGACGGCAGCGCGGACCTGCCGCTGCAAGAGCGCAACGATGAACTGGGAATCCTGGCGCGCGCCTTTGCCAGCCACACCCGGGAACTGCAAGCCTTTCTCGACCGCGAACGTTATTTTACCGGCGACGTCAGCCACGAACTGCGCACGCCGCTGACCATCATCGGCGGCGCCGCCGAGATCCTCGCGCTGCACACCGGTGCCGATCCGGCCTGGCAAGGCCCGCTCGAGCGCATTGCGCGCGCCGCCCGCGACGCCAGCGAGAGCGTGGCAATCCTGCTGCTGCTGGCCAGGTCGCCCGAACTGATCGCCTCGCAAGAATTGTCGATGAGCGCGGTGGTGCGCGAGGAAGTAGCGCGCCACCAGGCGCTGGTCGCCGGCAAGCCGGTCGTCCTGCAGCACGCCGGCGGCCTTGACTTTACCGTGCGCGCGCCGGCCCAGTTGGTGTCGGCGCTACTCGGCAACCTGATCCGCAATGCCTGCCTGTATACCAGTGACGGCGCCGTCAGCGTCGCGCTGGCCGAGCGCGCCATCATCGTGCATGACACCGGCAAGGGCTTGCCCTCTGCCATCCGCGCCATGCTGAACGGCGAGCCCGACGCCGCCCCGCTGCACGGTTCGGAAGGCACCGGTATCGGCCTGGCGCTGGTGATGCGCATTTGCCGTCAGCTGAACGTGACGTTGCGGGTGGACAATCCGGCTGCTTGCGGCACTGTCTTTACGCTACGCTTTCCGCCTGAATCAATCCATCCTGCATTTGCCTCGGAGATGTAGTTCTTACTCACAGTTAACGCAATCTTAACGCCGCCATCACACTGTGTTGACGCGGTAAGGCGTAGGCTGCGCCCCAAGGAGTGGGCTTGCGCATGCCAGCGCGGTGTTCGGGGCCCTCCGGTCACTCTGGAATGCCGCTTTGAAGCTTCGCCTCACCCGTCACACTCTTGCCGATTTCCTGCCGCTGATCGCTTCCCTGTTCCTGGTCGCCGTCGACAACTTTGCCTTTTGGAAGAGTTTTATCGGCGCCACCGCCGGCGGCCCGCTCGCTGGCGTGCCGGTGCAAGTGGGCATGTTCTTGCTGCTGGTGCTCACCTTTACTGCTTTCCTGGCGCTGATCAACTTTCGCTACGTCCTCAAACCAGTGCTGGTGCTGCTGCTGATCGTCACGTCGGTGGCCAGTTACTTCATGAACCACTATGGCACCCCGATCGACTGGTCAATGGTGCAAAACATCATGGAGACCGACACGCGCGAGAGCGTCGAACTATTTAGCTGGCAAATGGTCCTGTCGGTTCTGCTGCTGGGCGTACTGCCGGCGGTCCTGCTGTGCCTGGCGCCGCTGCGCTACGGCAGTGTGCGGCGCCAGATCGCCGTCAACCTGGGCACGCTGGCCGGGGCAGCGGTGGTGGCACTGCTGCTCCTGATGCTGATGTTCAAGTCGCTGGCCCCGGCGCTGCGCGAACATCGCGAGTTGCGTTTCTTGCTCACGCCAACCAATGTCATCCAGGCGGTCAACGGCTACGCGCAGCGCAAATTCACGGCGCCGGTGGTGGTCGCGGCGCTGGGCACCGATGCCCGCAAAGGGCCGCTTTGGAGCGGCCAGACGCGGCGCACCGTCACCGTCATCGTGGTTGGTGAAACGGCGCGCGCCGCCAATTTTTCGCTCAACAAGTATGCCCGCCCAACCAACCCGCTGTTGGCCAAGCAGGCGGGACTGGTTAATTTCAGCAATATGCAGTCGTGCGGCACAGCCACCGCAGTCTCGGTCCCTTGCGTCTTTTCCGCGCTGGGGCGCCACAATTATACGGACACCCGGGCGCGCAGCCAGGAAGGCTTGCTCGATGTCTTCAAGCACGCCGGCCTCGATGTATTGTGGCTGGATAACAATTCCGGCTGCAAGGGCGTGTGCGACCGGGTCCGCAAGCAAGACGTGTCGGTGCCGGTCAAGGGCGACCCGCTGTGCAACAGCGAGGAGTGCTTCGACGAGCGATTGCTGCGCGACTTGCCGGAAATCATACACAACGCGCGCCAGGACCTGGTGATCGTGCTGCACCAAAAGGGAAGCCACGGGCCTGCCTACTGGAAGCGCTATCCCGACCGCTTCAAGGTTTTCGGTCCCCAGTGCGAAACCAACGACTTGTCCAAATGCACGCGCGAAGCGATCGTGGCCGCCTACGACAACACCATTTTGTACACCGACTTCGTGCTGAGCAAGACGATCGATCTGCTCAGGGACAGCGCAATACGCGACGACGTCGACACTTCGCTGATGTATTTCTCGGACCATGGCGAGTCGCTCGGCGAAAACAATCTGTACCTGCACGGCGCCCCGTACGTGATCGCGCCGCAGGAACAGCGCCACGTGCCCTTCATGCTGTGGTTGTCGGACGGCTTTCGCGAGCGCTTCAAGCTTGACGGCCAATGCCTGGCCGCGCGCGCCGACCAGGAGTTTTCTCACGACAATATCTTCCACTCGGCGCTGGGCATGCTCGATATAAATACCGCGATCTACAACCCGAAACTGGACCTGTTCAATGCGTGCACCCATGCACGCTGACCCGCTGCTCGACGCGCCCGGCGCCACGGCCAACGGGTGGCTGCCGGCGCTGGGCGCGCTGCTGGCCGCCGCGCTGGTCATTGTGTGGATTGGCGCTTTTACCGACATCGACCTGACACTTGCCGACGCTGCCTTCGACCGGACGGCGATGGCGTTTCCATGGCGCCACGCGTGGCTGACCGAAGTATTTGCCCACGTGGCGCTCAAGCGCGCGCTGACCGTGCTCGGCGTCCTCTTCATCCTGGCCGCGGCGTGGGACCTGATCTGGCCGCGCGCCTGGAGCGCCCAGCGCCGCCTGCAGATGCGGCTGGTGGCGCTGTCGGCGATCCTGGTGCCGACCGCCATTTCGCTGCTCAAGCACATGAGCAAGTCGCATTGCCCTTGGGACTTGCAGCGCTACGGCGGCGTCGAGCCCTATGTGCGACTGCTTGACGCCATGCCGCATGGAATCATTGCCGGCAACTGCATGCCCGCCGGCCACGCATCGACGGCGCTGTGGATGGTGTCGCTGGCTGTGTTCCTGTTGCCCGCCCGACCGCGCGCCGCCGCCATGGCCGCCGTGATCTTGCTCGGCGCCGGTTTTTTGGTGGGCTGGATGCAGCAGATGCGCGGCGCGCACTTCCTGACCCATACACTGTGGTCGATGTGGATTGCGTGCGCCACCATCGGCGCCCTGTACGCGCTCCTGGCACGGTTGGCGAAGGCGTAAGCTGGGGCGAGGGAAAAATGTACCATGCAGTTTTCTCTTGAAAGGAAGACGCATGAAGATGAAAGCGATCGTCACCGGACATACGCGCGGCCTGGGCGCTGCCATCGCCGGCGAACTGCTGAACCGGGGCGTGGCCGTGCTCGGCTTGGCGCGCGGAAAGTCTGCTGAACTCGATGAGCAATTTCCGGCACTGTTCGACCAGGTCGAGATTGACCTTGGCGACAGTACCGCCCTTGCCTACTGGATCGCCGGCGGCGCGCTCAAGGATTTTTTTGAGGATGCCTCCCTGGCGCTGCTGGTCAACAACGCGGGAACCGTGCAGCCGGTCGGGCCGCTGCACGAGCAAGATCCGCTGGCGGTAGGCCGCGCGGTGGCGCTCAATGTGGCCGCGCCGCTGATGCTGGCGGCCGCCGTCGTGGCCGCCACGCCGCTGGCGGTCCGGCGCGTGCTGCATGTATCAAGCGGGGCCGGCTCCAGCGGCTACCCGGGCTGGAGCGTGTATGGCGCCACCAAGGCCGCGCTCGACCACCATGCGCGCTGCGCCGCGCTCGACGAGGTGCCTGGCCTGCGCGTGTGCAGCCTGGCGCCGGGCGTGATCGACACCGCCATGCAGGCGGAAATTCGGGCCACGCCGGTCGAGCATTTCCCCAACCGCCAGCGCTTTATCGACTTGGAGCGCAGCGGGCAGCTCAGCACGCCGCAAGCATGCGCCACGCGATTGGTCGACTATTTGCTCAGCGCCGCATTTGGCCGGCACCCGGTGGAAGATTTACGCGCCGTAGCAGAATAGTTAACAACGCCTGCGCTTGACGGTAAAGCGCGACGCGACAAGCCTATATCGAGGTTTTGAAACCTTTGCTTACGAGTGATACAGACTGGCCACGGCCTGGCCGGACCGACTGGCGTAGGATCGTCGGCCTAACCCGGAGGAGTCCGCCATGACCAGCCTGAAACGCTTCTTGCTACCGATCGCCTTGCTTGCGGCGCCGTTTGCCGCCCCGCATGCCTTTGCGGACGAGCGCTACGACCGCGCGCCCAGGCAAGTGTATTGGGATGGACACTGCAGGATTGAGCAGCGGGTCAATCGCGATGGCGAACTGGTGGAGCGGCGCCGCTGCCGGGGCGACGGCGATGCGGGCCGGCGCTACCGCGACGCGCGGCAGTATCCGGACCTTGAACCTCGGGAACGGCGCTACCCCGACTACCGCGACCAGCAAAGCGCCGAGCCTGCTCAATTTGTGCAGTACGAAGAGCCGGCGCCACTGGAGCCGCCGGCGCCACTGGCGCCACTGGCGCCGCGCAGCGTGACCAGGGCAGTACCGGTGGCCAAGGCGCCGCGCATGGTGGCCCAGGCGCTACCGGTGGCCAAGCCGCCGCAGGTGCCCGTCAAGGCAGCCCTCGTGATGAGCGCGCCGCGCTTGGCGGCCAAGGCGCTACCGGTGGCCAAGCCGGTCCCGGTCGTGGCACCACGCATGGCGGCCAGGGCGCATCCGATGGTCAAGCCGGTAGCGGCAGTGACGTCACGCATCGCCGTAAAGACTGCACCCTTCACGCGCCTTGCGGCCAGGGCAGCGGTGCCGCAGCCGCGCCTGGTGGCGAAGGCCGTGCCAGCACTCAAGAGCGCGCGCGTCGTGGATCACGTAGTCAACCTGGCCAAGGTGGACACGGCGCCAAAACCGCAGCGCATCGCACTCAAGGCTGCGGCCCCGGTGCCACCCATGGTTGCCAAGGTTCAGGCGGCACCCCAGGCACCGCGCATCATGGCAAAAATTGAACAATCTCCCGTCCAGCCTGCACTAAAAGCGCCGCGCATGGTGGCAAAGGCCGCACCGGTGGCCGCGGCAGCGCGTGTCGTTGCCAAGGCCGAGCCGGTGGCCGAGACTGCACGCCTGACGGCAAAAGCGGAGCCGGTGGCCAAGTCGCCCGGCAACTACCCCAAGGCGGACTGGCTGGTGCTGCTACCGTCCGACGAAGCGCGCGCCCAGGCGGTGGTGAACGCGCCGCTGGTGGCGGCCAAGCCCGCAGCCAAACCGAGCGTATATGACAAAGCCGAACGCGACCTGCGCATGCGCGATTACGAGTTGTACGTCGCGCGCAAAAGTAGCGATCCGTACAGCAACCTGAAGTGACGCCAAGCGCTGCGGGGCATCAATTGCTTCCTCTCCCCTCTGCCTTAGGCCACTGGGCAATGCCATAACGGGCCAGGATAGCGTTGAGCTGTCCCGACCGGCGCAGCTTCCTGATCCCGCTGTCGAGCTTATCGGCGATCAGGCGCGCGCTGCGGGTTCGCTGTCGACAAGCCGACCGCCAGCTTCTGATTGGGCAGGCAGCCCGCCTCCCGGAACTGGAGCGGCTCCTTGCTGTCGCGCACGCCCATGTCGTACACGTCGGACGTCATGAGCACGGCATCGGCGCGCCCGGCCGCCAGGAACTGGAAAATGCGCTTGGTCATGCCGCGTGAACCTATGAACTCTTCGGTTCGGATCCGGTGCCTGTTCGCCGCAATATATTTTTCAAGGTCGCCAAAGCCCGCTTCCTTCAGGTAAGCGAGGCGCATGCCCGACAATATCGACGATATAACCCTTGCGCAGCGTGTCGCCTTCACAATGCTGGGGGCACCAGTCGTCCGCCACCAGCCTGACCGGGGCGACGGCAGTCACAGCCATCGGCGCCGTTGCGGCCGCGGCCGGGCACGCCAAGGCCGCCGCCAGCATCGCCGGCATCGCGCAGATCACGCTGGTGCGCTCGCTCATGCCCGGTCCCTATTTTCCGATGCTGCCCGTGCAGCGCCTGGCGCGACAATTTGCGCTGCTCGGCTCTGACCCAGCGCGCGCGCTGTTCGTCGTTGGCAGGTTCGAGCGTGGGCACGCGCACCGGTTTGCGCTCGGCATCGACCGCCACCATCGTGAAGTAGCAGCTGTTGGCATGGCGAACGACGCGTTGCTGGATGTTTTCAGTGACCACGCGAATGCCCACTTCCATCGAACTGTTGCCCGTGTAATTGATACACGCGAGGAAGGTGACCAGCTCGCCGACATGGATCGGCTGCAGGAACATGACCTGGTCGACCGACAAGGTCACCACATAGCTGCCCGAATACCGGCTGGCGCAGGCATAGGCCACGCTGTCGAGGTATTTCAGGATGGTGCCGCCGTGCACATTGCCGGAGAAGTTCGCCATGTCCGGCGTCATCAAGACCGTCATCGTCAGCTCGTGGGCCAGCCAGCCGGGCGCGTGGGTCCGCTGCGTATCTTCGGTCATCGTGTTTCCTTATGGTTCGTCTGCTCTGCATGATATCTCAGGCAGAACTTGACAGTCTGGAACATTTTGGTCGAGTATGTCCTGGTCCAATCAGGAGTCACCATGTCAACTTTCAGTCGCCGCGTTTTCCTCGCCACCGTCTTTGGCGCCGCGCTCGCCACACTGGCGCCCGCCTTCGGCGCCGATTTTACTTCCGGGCGCATCAGCGTCACCACCGAGGGCCAAGGCAGTGACGTAGTCCTCATTCCAGGCCTGGGTTCGTCGCCGCGCGTGTGGCGCGAAATGGTGCGCGCCGTGCCGGGCTACCGCTACCACATCGTCCATGTCGCCGGCTTTGCCGGGCGGGCCCCGGAGCAAAATACGCAAGGCTTCGTGGCCGCGCCCGTGGCCGAGGAAGTGGCGCGCTACATCGCCGAGCGCGCCCTGGTGCGCCCGGCCGTGATCGGCCACTCGATGGGCGGCACCATTGGCTTGATGATCGCGGCAAGGCATCCGGACGCCCTGTCCAAATTGATGGTGCTCGACATGGTGCCCTTCCTGGGCGCGTTGTTCGGGCCGCCCGGCACCACCGCCGACAGTATCCGGCCCGTGGCCGATGCGATCAAGGCTACGATGAACACGCCTGATCCCGTGGCGCGCCAAGTGCGCTCGAGCGCCACGCTGGCCGGCATGATCGATAACGTCGCCATGCGCGAGGGCGCGCTGGACGACTCGATGACGAGCGACCAGGAGCTGGTCGCGCGCGCCATGCACGAGCTGGTCGTCACCGACCTGCGCGGCGAATTGCCGCGCATCGGGGTTCCGGTGACGGTGCTGTACGTCACGTCCAAGGGACCGGGCATGAGCGACGCGGCCATCGACGCCGGCTACCGGCAAGCGTATGCGCCCATCAGGAACGTCACGCTCGAGCGCATTGCCGCCAGCGCACACTTCATGATGTGGGACCAGCCGGAACAGTTTCAGGCCGAAGTGCGCACCTTCCTGGGCCGGCCGGCGCGATGATCGCGCTGTACCACAGCGTGGCGGCGCGTTCGTTCCGCCCCTTGTGGGCGCTGGAAGAATTGCAGCTGCCGTACCAGCTGACGGTGCTCGCCTTTCCGCCCCGGGTGCACGAGCGCAGTTTTCTGGCAATTAATCCGCTGGGGACGGTGCCGGCCTTTTTCGACGGCGCCACCCGCATGACCGAATCGGCGGCCATTTGCCATTACCTGGGCGTGAAGTACGGGCCGTCGCCGCTGGTGGTCGGCGCCGACGAAACCGATTTCGGCGCCTTTTTGAACTGGCTGCATTTCGGGGAAGCGACGCTGACGTTTCCGCAGACGATCGTGCTGCGCTACGAGCGCTTCGAGCCGGCCGAGCGGCGCCTGCCGCAGGCCGCGCAAGACTACCGGCGCTGGTTTTTGGGCCGCCTGCGCACGCTCGAGCCTTTGCTGGCGCAGCACGATTACCTGTGCGCCGGCCGCTTCACGATGGCCGATATCTCGGTCGGCTATGCACTGCGGCTGGCGCAGTTTCTTGATGTTGAAGCTGAGTTTCCAGCACCCGTGCGGCGCTACTGGGAACGGTTGCAGCAACGCGATGGCTATCAACGGGCCTGCGCGGCGGAAGTGGCGGCGGCACTTGCGCAAGGGGTCAGTGCGCTGCCGGCGCCCGCCATTCATGCGCCCAGCTCATAGGCTCATGCCGATTGCACCCCTAATCATGGCATTTATCGCGAGTACACTATTGCCATGCCCTGCTGCGATAGCCATTCCTATTCGCAACAAGACCTGTGAACACATGAAAGGGATCAGCATGACAAACCAAGTACTTGCCTACGCAGCCACGGCGGCCGATGTCGACCTGGCCCCGCTGCGCGTCGAACGGCGCGACCTGCGCCTTGACGACGTGCTGATCGACATTTTGTACTGCGGCGTGTGCCACTCCGACCTGCACAATGCCCGCAACGACTGGGGCAATGCCACCTACCCCATGGTGCCCGGCCATGAGATCATCGGGCGCGTGGCGCGCGTGGGCGAGGCCGTCACGCGCTTCAAGCAAGGCGACCATGTCGGCGTGGGCTGCATGGTGGACTCGTGCCGGCACTGCAAGCCGTGCGCACAAGGCTACGAGCAATACTGCGAAGAAGGCTCGACCTACACCTACAACGGCGTCGACCGGCAAGATGCGCGCCCCACTTTCGGCGGCTACTCCGAAAACATCGTCGTGGCCGAAAAATTCGTGCTGAAGGTGCCCGCTGGCCTGGACCTGAAAGGCGCCGCGCCCCTGCTGTGCGCCGGCATCACCACCTGGTCGCCGCTGCGCCACTGGAACGTTGGCGCGGGCAGCAAGGTGGCGGTGGTCGGCCTGGGCGGCCTGGGCCACATGGCGCTGAAACTGGCCAAGGCGCTCGGCGCCGACGTCACGCTGTTGACCCGCTCGCCCGGCAAGGAAGACGACGCGCGCCGCCTGGGCGCGCACCGGGTGGCACTGTCGACCGACAAGGCGCAGATGGCCTCGCTGCGCGGCCAGTTCGACCTGGTCATCGATACCGTCCCTTACGTGCACGACTTGAACGCCTATCTCCCCACCCTGGCCGTGGACGGCACGCTGGTGCTGGTCGGCTACCTGGGGCCGCTCGAACCAATGCTCAATTCGGCCCCGCTGGTCATGGGCCGCAAGTCGGTGGCCGGTTCGCTCATCGGCGGCATTGCCGAGACCCAGGAAATGCTCGACTTCTGCGCCCAGCATGGCATCACGTCGGACATCGAAATGATCGATATCGGCCAGATCAACGAGGCTTACGAACGGCTGCTGAAGAGCGACGTCAAGTACCGCTTTGTGATCGACATGGCGTCCTTGAAGACTGACGGGCCCGTTGCGAGCGCTTGAATGTGCGCCGCACTGGTTCGGCCACGAGGCGCCAGTCCAGGCGTGCCAGGCAAATACCAAATGTATTCTAGAATCGTGGACACTGCAGCCCACAAGCCTCGCATGGGCCGTCAATACATCAGCCAAAGGATGCGCACCACATGGACGACTTCATTGAAACCAGAATCTCCCGGCGCGGCCTGCTGATTGCAGGCGCATTGGGCGCAACGGCGGCAGCCGTGCCCACGGTCGGATTGGCGTCGGATGGCGCCGCACCTACCGCAGCACCTACCGCAGCACCTACCGCAGCACCTACCGCTGCAGCACCGCCGGTCATGGCGAAGGTCACGTTGCAGGTGAACGGCCAGCGCCACGCGCTCGAACTGGACACCCGCACCACGCTGCTCGACGCGCTGCGCGAACACCTGCACCTGTCGGGCACCAAGAAAGGGTGCGACCACGGGCAATGCGGCGCCTGCACCGTCATCGTTGACGGCCGGCGCATCAATGCCTGCCTGAGCCTGGCCGTGATGCACGAGGGCGCGGCCATCACCACCATCGAAGGCCTGGGCACGCCGGACAAGCTGCACCCGATGCAGGCTGCCTTCATCAAGCACGACGGCTTCCAGTGCGGCTATTGCACGCCGGGGCAGATCTGCTCGGCCGTGTCGGTGCTGGACGAAATCAAGCAAGGCATTCCGAGCCATGTCAGCGCCGACCTGAACCAGAGCCCGCGCGTGACGGCCGAGGAAATCCGCGAGCGCATGAGCGGCAACCTGTGCCGCTGCGGCGCCTACTCGAACATCATCGACGCCATCACCGAAGTGGCCGGGGGAACAGCATGAGGGCCTTCACCTACCAGCGCGCGCAAAGTCCGGCCGAAGCAGCGGCCGCGGCGCTGCGCACGCCCGGCGCCAGGTTCATCGCCGGCGGCACCAATCTGCTCGACCTGATGAAGCTGGAAATTGAAACGCCGCTGCACCTGATCGATGTGAATGGCCTGGCCCTCGACAAGATCGAGCAGCTGCCTTCGGGCGCGCTGCGGGTGGGCGCGCTGGTGCGCAATACCGACCTGGCGGCCGACGCCAACGTGCGCCGCCACTACGGCGTGCTGGCGCGCGCCCTGCTGTCGGGCGCCTCGGTCCAGCTGCGCAACAAGGCCACCACGGCGGGCAACCTGCTGCAGCGCACGCGCTGCGCCTACTTTTACGATACCAACCAGCCGTGCAACAAGCGCGTGCCCGGCAGCGGTTGCTCGGCGCTGGGCGGTTTCAGCCGCCAGCACGCGATCATCGGCGCCAGCGACGCCTGCATCGCCACCCATCCGAGCGACATGGCGGTCGCCATGCGCGTGCTCGACGCCCAGGTCGACACGGTACGGCCCGACGGTTCCGTGCGCGTCATTCCCATCGCATCGTTCCATCGCCTTCCGGGCAATACGCCGCACCTTGAACATGCGCTGGAGCCGGGTGAACTGATCACCAGCGTCACCCTGCCCCCGCCAGTGGGCGGCAAGCACTTTTACCGCAAGGTGCGCGACCGCTCGTCGTACGCGTTTGCGCTGGTCTCGGTGGCGGCCATCGTCCAGCCCAACGGCAGCGGCCGGGTGGCCCTGGGCGGCGTGGCCCACCAGCCGTGGCGCAGCGAGGCTGCGGAACAACAACTGCCGGGCGGCGCCAAGGCCGTGACCGACCAGTTGCTGGCCGGCGCCAAGCCCACGCGCGACAACGTGTTCAAGATAACCCTGGTCCAACGCACGCTTGCCGCGGTGCTCGCCGACGCGAAGAAAGGCTGACCCATGAAATTCGACACTCCCGCCACCACCAACCCGATCGACCAGTTGAAGGTCGTCGGCCGCGCGCATGACCGGATCGACGGCCCGCTCAAGACCACCGGCACCGCGCCCTACGCGTACGAGCAGCACCAGGCTGCCCCCAACGCCGCGCATGGCTACGTGCTGGGCGCGGCAATCGCCAAGGGGACCATCGCGTCGATCAATGTCAGCCACGCCAAGCGCGCGCCCGGGGTGATCACCATCGTCACCGCCGAGAACGCGGGCAAGCTGGGCAAAGGCAAATTCAATACCGCCACGCTGCTCGGCGGCCCGGGCATCGAGCACTACCACCAGGCCATCGCGCTGGTGGTGGCCGACACGTTCGAGCAGGCGCGCGCGGCGGCCAAACTGATCGACGTCAAGTACAACAAGGCGGACGGCGCGTTTGACCTGGCCGCCGCCCGGCACAGCGGCGCCGTAGCCAAGCACAAGGAAAACCCGGACCATGCCACGGGCGACTTTAACGCCGCCTTTGCCGCCGCCCCCGTCAAGCTCGACGCCGAATACAGCACCCCGGACCAGAGCCACGCGATGCTGGAGCCGCACGCGTCCACCGCTTCCTGGAACGGCGACAAGCTCACGCTGTGGACCTCGAACCAGATGGTCGACTGGAGCCGCGGCGACCTGGCCAAGACGCTCGGCATCGCCAAGGACAAGGTGCGCCTGATTTCGCCGTATGTCGGCGGCGGCTTTGGCGGCAAGCTGTTCCTGCGCGCCGAAGCACTGCTCGCCGCGCTCGGCGCGCGCGCGGCCAAGCGCCCGGTCAAGGTGGCGCTGGCGCGTCCGCTCATCTTCAACAACACCACGCACCGCCCCGCCACCCTCCAGCGCATCCGCATCGGCGCCACGCGCGACGGCAAGATCAGCGCCATCGGCCACGAATCGTGGTCTGGCGACCTGGCCGGCGGCCAACCCGAAAACGCGGTGCAGCAGACCAAATTGCTGTACGCCGGCGCGCATCGCATGACGGCGGTCCGCCTGGCCGTGCTCGACCTGCCTGAAGGCAACGCGATGCGGGCGCCAGGCGAGGCGCCGGGCCTGATGGCGCTGGAAATCGCCATGGATGAAATGGCCGAGAAACTCAAGATGGACCCGGTTGCCTTTCGCATCCTCAACGACACCAAGGTCGACCCGGAAAAACCGGACCGGCGCTTTTCGCAGCGGCGCCTGATCGACTGCCTGCGCAGCGGCGCCCAGCGCTTTGGCTGGGACAAGCGCAGCAGCATGCCGGGCGTCACGCGCGACGGGCGCTATCTGGTCGGGATGGGCATGGCGGCCGGGTTCAGGAACAACCTGGTGATGAAGTCGGCAGCGCGCGTGCGCCTGGACAAGAAAGGCGTTGTCACGGTCGAAACCGACATGACCGATATCGGCACCGGCAGCTATACCATCATCGCCCAGACCGCAGCCGAAATGATGGGCGTGACGATGGACAAGGTCGTCGTGCGCCTGGGCGACTCCGATTTTCCCGTCTCGGCCGGCTCCGGCGGCCAGTGGGGCGCCAACAGCGCCACCGCCGGCGTGTACGCCGCCTGCATCAAGCTGCGCGAAGCGGTGGCGCAAAAACTCGGCATGCCAGCCGACGCGCAGTTCGCGGCGGGCCAGGTCAGCGCCGGCGGGCGCACGCTGCCCCTGGGCCAGGCCGCCGAGGCGGGCGAACTGGTGGCCGAAGACAAAATGGAATACGGCGACCTGGACAAAAAGTTCCAGCAGTCGACATTCGCCGCGCATTTCGTGGAAGTGGGCGTCGATCTTTACACGGCCGAAACGCGGGTGCGGCGCATGCTCGCGGTGTGCGCCGCCGGCCGCATCCTGAACCCCAAGTCAGCCCGCAGCCAGGTCATCGGCGCCATGACGATGGGGGTGGGCGGCGCGCTGATGGAGCACCTGGTCGTCGACAAGCGCAGCGGCTTTTTCGTCAATCACGACCTGGCCGGCTATGAAGTACCGGTGCATGCCGACATCCCGCACCAGGAAGTCATTTTTCTAGACGAAACGGACCCGATGTCTTCGCCCATGAAGGCGAAAGGTGTGGGTGAACTGGGCCTGTGCGGCGTTGGCGCGGCCGTTGCCAACGCCGTCTACAACGCCACCGGCATCCGCGTGCGCGACTATCCGCTGACGCTGGAAAAGCTGCTCGCCAAGATGCCGCTGGTTTAACAATCTGCTCGTTTAACAATCTGCTCGTTTAACAAGCGGCTCGTTTCATAGGCCTGCAACCCCCGGCCCGGCCGACGGATACTTTAAAAACGGCGCTGTCTGCTCGAGGCGTTCGCTCAGTCGCGCGAGGCCCGGGTAGTGGGCGGCGGGCAGCAGCGGCGCCAGCATGGTCCGCGTAAAATCCCACACTACGGCGGCAGTGATGGCGGCCTGCTTTGCCGGGTCGTCAAACACGGCCGGCCGGCGCTGCACTTGCTGCTCCAGCGCGCCGAATGCGGCCAGCATCTGGCCGGTGATACGTTCCACCCACGGTTCATACTGGGCTTGCGCCGGGCGCAGGCTGCGTTCATAGACGATCTGCGCGCCTTTTTCGCAACCAGCCAGCGCCAGGCTGACGGCGCCAAACTCCTGCTGCAGGTCACGCGGATTGGCGGACCAGAGCGAGCGGCCCGCGCCCGCCTCGACGAACTGCAAGATGAGCGACGAATCCATGACCATGCCGCCATCGTCGCACACCAGCGTGGGCGCCTTGACGACCGGATTGATGGCCTGGAACTGCGCAAAGGTGCTGAACACGGAGACCGATTCGTGCTCGAACGCGACGCCGAGCAGGTCCAGGGAAATTGCAACGCGCCGCACATAGGGCGAGTCGAGCATACCGATTAAGCGCATGGCGGCCTTCGTGATGAAAAAGACCACTTTACCTCAATTGGCCGCGCGCCGCCGATGCGCTCCCCATGTCGCAAGATGGCGGCGCGAGCTGGCCCACGGATAGAGCCAACTAGTGCGCATTTTTTAGAACCACCGGCCGCCGCGAAAACGCGCTACACTCGCCCCCTCCAGCCATTCGACGAACTCCCACATGGATTACAAGGTCCTGTTGACCAGTTTCGAGCACACCCAGAACATGCACGCCTGGCCGCGCCAGCGCATCATCCACGCTTGCCTGCGCGCGGCGATTGTCAACGGCAGCCTGGCCGCCGGCACGCGCCTGCTGGCCAGCCGCGCCCTGGCCACCGATCTGGGCATCGCGCGCAATACCGTGCTCTATGCGTACGACCAGTTGGCGACCGAAGGACTGATCCTGGCCACCCCGCGCGGCACCGTCGTCGCGCCGCTGGCGCTGCCCAAGACACGCAGCAGCGCCGCTGCGCCGGCCAGTGGCGCCATCGCGCGCCGCATGCAGGGTGTGCGCGCCCTGCCCGCATCGGGAGCCGAAGTGGGTGCTTTTGCGCCGGGCGTGCCGGCGCTGGCCGCCTTTCCCGTGCCCTTGTGGCGCCGCACGCTCGAACGCGCCTGGCGCGGCGTGGGCGAGCATGAACTGAACTACGCCGACGTGGCGGGCGAACTGTCGCTGCGCGAGGAAATCAGCGCCTACCTCGGCGCCTCGCGCGCGGTGCGCTGCGACGCCGGCCAGGTGTTTATCACCAACGGCACCCAGTCCAGCCTGGAAATATGCGCCGCCACGTTTGCCGACGCCGGCGCCACGGCGTGGATCGAGAACCCGGGCTACGTAGGCGCGCTGGGGGCGTTTCGCGCCGCGCAGCTGCGCACCATCGGCATCGCGGTGGACGCGGGCGGCATCGCGCCGACCGCGCACGACTGGCAGCAGTACAAGCCCAAACTGATCTACACCACGCCCTCGCACCAGTATCCCACCGGGACGGTGCTCGACATGCCGCGCCGGCTGGCCTTGCTCCAGCAGGCCAAGGCGGCCGGCGCCCTGATCATCGAGGATGACTACGACAGCGAATTTCGCTACGAGGGCCCGCCTTTGCCCGCAATGCAGGGCTTGACGCCGGACGCACCGGTGATTTACCTGGGCACCTTCAGCAAGACCATGTTCCCGGCCCTTCGCACCGGTTTCATGGTGGTGCCGGCGAACCTGGCGGCGCCGCTGCGCGCGGTGCTGGCGCGCATGGCGCCGCACGGGCGCGTGGCCGACCAGCTGGCCCTGGCCGACTTCATGCGCAGCGGCCAGTTCGGCATGCACCTGCGCCGCATGCGCAGGCTGTACCTGGGCCGGCGCGACCTGCTGCTCGCCGCGCTGGCGCGCCACGCGGGCGAGGCGGTCTCGGTGCATGGCAGCTCGGCCGGGATCCATCTGTCGCTGCAGTTCAACGATGCGGCGCTGGTGGACGCCGATGTCACCGCCGCCGCGCTGGAACAGGGCATCGTCGCGCGCGCCTTGAGCGCGCATGCCACCGGCCTGCGCCAGCATGGCTGGAATGGCCTGGTGCTTGGGTATTCGCAGGTGGACGAAGCTGCCATGGATGAACGCGTCAAGATGCTGGTGCGGGTGATGCGCGCCAGCCGGCGCTAGCGGATTACGTCAGGCACGTCAGGCAACTCGGTCTCGCCGGTCGCCAGGTTCAATAGCGCCCGGCTGCGCCCCTCGCGCTTGGCCCGGTACAGCGCGTCGTCGGCCAGCCGGATCAGCATTTCAGGGCCATTGCCCGCATCGGGAATGAGCGAGCCGATGCCGATGCTGACGGTGACGATCCCGTACGACGACCCGGCATGCACCAGCCCCAGCGCGGCAATGCGCTCGCACACCATGTGCGCAATCGCGGTCGCGTCCGCGCCGTCAGTGGCAGGCGTAAGCAGCGCGAATTCTTCGCCGCCGTAGCGCGCCGCCACGTCGCCGGGACGGCGCGCGTGCGCGGCGATCACGTCGGCGATCGCGCGCAGGCACTGGTCGCCGGCCTGGTGGCCATACGCATCGTTGTACAACTTGAAATGGTCAACGTCGAGCATCGCCAGCGCCACCGGCGTGCCGCTGCGACAAGCGCGCGCCCATTCGTCGGCAAGGGCGGCGTCGAAGCCGCGCCGGTTGGTCAGGCCCGTCAAGCCGTCGGTCAGCGACAGCGCCGCCAGCTTGGCGTTGCTCTCGGCCAGTTCGGCCGTACGCGCCGCAATGACCGACTCAAGCTTGCGCTTGTACCCCGTCAGCGCGCGCACCCGAATCCGGTAGGCCAGCGCCAGCGCCGCGACGGCCAGCGCGCCGCCAAGCAGGCGGAACCACCAGGTTTTCCAGAACGGCGGCAACACCGTCACCACCAGGCTGGCGGCCTCCTCGCTCCACACGCCGCGCTCATTGGCCGCCTTGACCTTGAACACATAGTTTCCCGGATCGAGATTGGTATAGGTTGCACTGCGGTGCGATGCGTCGGCGCCCACCCAGTTGCGGTCGAACCCTTCAAGCTTGTACAAGAACGTGCTCTTGCCGGGATTTCTGTATTGCAGGGCCGCAAATCCAATGGAAAACACCGATTGCTCGGCCGTGAGCACCAGCTTGCGCGGTGCGGTGACCGGCCCGCTCAATTGCACCCCGGCCGGGCGCGGCGCCAGCGTCAGCGAGCGGTTAAAGACGCTCACGTCGGTAATCGACACGCCCGGCGCGCTTTCGTCCACCTGCACCGCGTCGCTCTGCACCACGATCACGCCGCTGCCGCCGGCAAAATACAGCTTGCCGTCCGCTCCGGCATAGCCCGCGCCGACCCGGTAGCTGTCCAGCAAACCATCGGCGGCGCCATACTTGCTGGCCCGGCCGGTGGCGGGATCGAGCCGGATCAGCGCCGACAAGGTGGTCAGCCAGAGATGGCCGCGCACATCGCTCTGGACCGAAAACACCTTGTCGCCCCCGGCCGCCGGGTAAGCCTTGAAACTGATCTTGCCGTCGGCGGCGGTGACGATTTCATTAAGGCCCTGCGCGGTGCCGGCCCAGAGGCGCCCGGCGCCATCCTCGTGCAGCGCGGTGATGAAGTTCGAGGCCATGCTGGCGCGGTCGGCATCGTCATGCAAAAAATGGCGGAACACGCCGCTGCGCAGCTCGAGCATGTCGAGCCCGTCGGCATACTCCGAACCCATCCAGACGCGGCCTTGCCTGTCTTCCAGTACGCAGTTAGCGCGCAGCATGGTGCGCCCTTTGGGATTGTTCTTCTCGGCCGCGTAAATGCGATGCTCGCCGCTGGCCGGGTCGTAATGGATAACGCTGGCGTTGGTGGTGATCCACAGCTTGCCGCCAGAGCCGGGCCTGATCGCGGTAATCGAATTGTTCGTATTTGGAAAGGGAATGGCGGAGAAGCTGCCGCTGGCCGGGTCGAACCGGTTCAGGCCGGCCACGGTGCCGGCCCACAGTGGGCCATCGCTCTGCTGGTACAAGCTGACCACGGTATCGGAACCGAGCGCGCCCGGTCGGCCCGCTTCGGCCCGCAGATACTGGTCAACCTTGCCGGTCTCCGGGTCCAGCAAGGCCAGGCCGTTCAGCCCGCCCAGCCAGATGCGCCCGTTCGGCGCGGGGGCGATGGCCACCGTGGTGTTGTTGGGTTGGCGGGTACCGAAAGGCAATTCAGGCGGGATGATGCGCGCAAAGCCCTTGCTGGCGGGGTTGGCCACCATCACGCCGGCGTTGTACGAACCGACCCACAAGATGCCCGAGCGGTCTTGCATGACCGACTGGAAGCTGAGCGTGGGCAGCGAATACGGATCGTTGGGCCGGTAGCCGTAGTTGAGCGGCTCGTCGGCCGTGGCCGACCAGCGCAGCACGCCGTCGTTCATGGTGGCGGCCCACATGCCGCCGTCGCGCGCGGGATAAAAATTGTTGATCCTGACGTCGGGCGACGGCATGCGCATGCGCGTGTCCCAGGCGCTGCCGTCGCGCCAGCGGTAGGCGCCGCGCCGGGTGCCGATCCACAGGCGGTTATGGGCATCCATCTGCAAGGCCTCGACCTTGTCGACGACGCTGTCCGGTTTTTCCGGCGAGTCGACCCGGAAGTGCTGGAAGCTGGCGCCGCCGGGGGCCAGGTAGTCCAGCCCGCTCGGATACAGGGCGATCCACAGGCCAAGACGCGCGTCCAAGGCCAGCGCCTCGACGCTGTCGGAGCGAATCGCATCAGGCGCGCCAGGCTTGGGCAGGTACAGCGTGAACTTGCCCGTTGCGCTGTCGAAGTGCTGCAAGCCGCCCCAGGTGCCCAGCCACATGCCGCCCTTGCCGTCCGATATGATCTTGCGGATGACCTGGTGCTTGCCGGCCGCGTTTGAGGACACGAAGCGGGTAAAGTCGCTCGTCTCGGGATTGAAGCGCGCCAGTCCATGGGTGGTGCCGGCCCAGATGCTGCCGGCCTTGTCTTCGAACAGCGTATTGACGCGCTCGCCAGGCAAGCTTTTGTCGTCCTTGGGGTCATTCAGGAACTTGACCACCTCGCCGCCGTCGTACCGGTACAGGCCGCCGTTGAGCGCGCCCAGCCAGATGAAACCCTGGCGGTCTTGCAGCATGGAGACGATCGACGGATCGTCGGTGACGAGGTTGGGCGGACGGGTAAAGCGCATGTGGTTGGCCGACTGCGCCGCAGCGGAGCCGGCAGCAGCGCCTGCAATGGCGCACAGCAGCAGCGCCACGATGTGCCGCCCGAGCGGTGCCGATCTTGCAGAGCGAAAGTAGGTCAAGAGTTCCATTGGGCTTCATTCAATGCGACTGAAACCATTCTATCGGATCGCGCCGGTTGCTCCCAATAAAGTTTCCGCACGTTTGTCCAGCGCAACTTCACACGGAACGCATGGTGCGTTCCTATTTCGCTGCTATCTTTAGCGCAATCCATCTACCAGGAGCAAGATCATGAACAGCACGAGCGGCAACGACCAGCGAACACTCGGCAGCAACCTGTTGCGCCTACTGGCAGGCACGGCGGCGGTTTTGATGCTGCCCCTGGTGGCCATGCAGTTCAGCAGCGAGGTGAACTGGAGCTTGTCCGATTTTTCGGTGATGGCAGCGCTGCTCGCCGGCAGCGGCCTGATATATGTCGCCGTCGCGCGCCAGCTACGCAGCGCCGGGCAGCGCGCGCTCGTTGGCGCCGGCCTGGTCCTGGCCGTGCTGCTGGTCTGGGTGGCGCTTGCGGTAGGCGTATTCGGCACGCCGTTCGCCGTTTCCTGAACTGCCGGTTACGCGTCCGGCCGGCGAGCGATCAAGTGCCGGAACGTCGGTTCGATCTGCATTGCATGCAAATGATTGACGATCTCTTCCAGAGTTGCATCTTTCAGCAGCAAGCCGTGAGGCGTTGCCGCGCGCGTTTGCGCCGGCGGCGCACCACGGGCAGGCTGCAGCAAAGCCATGGCGTGCATAAATTGCGGCTCGCTGATGCACGCCAGGTGTTCCAGCAGCGCAGTTTGCCCGGCCAACGGCGGCGCCATTTCCAGGCCCGCTTCATCGGCGAACGAGGCGCCCAGACCAGGGTTGATAAACGCCGCCCACCTTCCGCTGCCTTGATGCAGGCAAGGCGGCAGCGCCACCGGCCGGCTGATGGCGTCAGGGGGCACGGGCAAGTCTGGAAAATACTTTTCGCGCAGCAGCGTCACGAATTGCCGCGCCACGCCGAGGGGAATCGGCGCTGCCAGCGACAGCCACAGGCGAAAGCCGTGTTCGCCCGAGATACTCACCGCCGGCGCCGGCAGATCGAGTTTGCCTTGCAAACCATTGGCCACCAGGCATAACAGGCGCCAATGGGCGTCGTCCTCGCCCGGCAGCTTGTCAAAGTCAATGACGATGGCGCGGGTATGCCCGTCATGGGTCAGCAGGACGGGGCCGGCGGCTTGGTCTGCCGGCAAACTGCCCTCAAGCAGGTACAGCCGCCTCAATTGCGCACGCAGTTTCAGCATGGCATCAACCCTGGACCTGGTCGTTATGCTGGATGGAAAACAAGTCCCACAGCGCAATGAACAGTGCGGCCACCACAGGCCCGACCACGAAACCGGTCAGCCCGAAAATGGCCATGCCGCCGATGGTCGAAATGAGCACCAGATAATCGGGCATCTTGATGTCCTTGCCCACCAGAATGGGACGCAGCACATTGTCGACCATGCCGATCACCAGCACGCCGAAGGCGGTCAGGATCACCGCTTTCCAGATCGCGCCCGTGACCAGAAAATACAGCGCCACCGGGGCCCAGATGATGGCCGCGCCAACGGCCGGCAGCAGCGAGAGGAAAGCCATAACGACCGCCCACAGCAGCGGCCCCTGCACGCCCAGCCCCCAGAACGCGAGGCCGCCCAGGCCGCCCTGCGCGGCCGCGACCAGAAAATTGCCTTTGACCGTAGCCCGGATCACGGTGGTGAACTTGTCGAACAAATGTTTTTTGTGCACCGTACTGAGCGGAATGGCGCGCTGGATGCGCGCGGCCAGCGCAGGGCCGTCCATGAGCAGAAAAAACAGCAGATACAGCATCACAAAAAAACTGACGATGAAGTCAAACGCATTCAAGCTGAAGTTGAGCACGTTGGTGGCGATGAATTTGCTGCCTTGCACTGCGGCCTGCGATAGCTTGGCTTGCAGCGTGCTGATGCTGTCCAGTCCAAAACGGGCCATCAAATCGTGCATCCACGTCGGCAGCGCGGTAAAGAGATTTTGCAGGCTGACGCGGACGTCGATTTCGCCCGACTCGAGCTTGTTGTACAGGACCGTGCCTTCGCTGGCCAGGTTCACGGCAATCAGTATCATCGGCAAAATTACCAGGAACAGGCAGATGCCCAGCGTGGTCAGCGCCGCCAGCACGGGCTTTTTGTCCAGCTTGCGCTGCACCCAGCGGTGGAATGGCGAGAACATGATCGCCAGGACCGTCCCCCAGAAAATGGCGCCCAGAAACGGCGTCAGTATCCAGAAAAACGCGAGCGTGACGAGAACGAGCAGCAGAACGAGGGTTTTGGCCTGTAAATCTGAATTGTTCATGGATGAAAACGCAAAGTGAGGATCATGGCAGCATACGCTATTGCAAGGTCTTGTTCTGCAAGCTGTTGGCTGGCCAAACGGCGCCACGGAAAGACGGGCGAAAAAAAAGCCTCCACAGAGGCTTGATTTAGTCCTGCGCGCAAAATTACTGCGGCTGGATGTTCGATGCTTGCTTGCCCTTAGGACCCGCGGTTACTTCGAACGTGACGCGCTGGTTCTCGGCCAGCGATTTGAAACCGGCGGAATTGATTGCCGAGAAGTGCGCGAACAAGTCTTCGCCACCATCGTCCGGCGTGATGAAACCGAAACCTTTTGCGTCATTAAACCACTTCACGATACCTGATGCCATGATGTCTATCTCCAAAATAATAAAGTGTGGCGCCAACTATGCGCATCGTGGACCGATGCACAAGCGACCAACTGCCGTGATTATAAGTCTACATTGCCAGCCTGAGTCGCACGCACTTCACAAAAACCGGTTTATTTGCAATTTTTGTCGGTGTTTTGCTGCGCCGACGGCCTGCAACGCCTCGAAACACGCCATTGCGCGCTCCGTTCGCGTGCGCGGGCCGATATTGACGCACATGCCGATGGCGTCGACGGCGCCGCCGACTACCTGAACGAGCGCGGAACTATTTCCATATAGAACTCTCTATTACCTCAAGTTGCGCTAAGATGCGCGGTTGGGCAGCGCTTGCCGATACACTACGGAGACCGATTCCATGAAATTTTTTGTCTTGAAGAGCCTGGCGCTTGCCGCCGCCCTCGCCGGCCAGGCCAATGCAGCCGTGATCACCGTGACGCCGGCCGACATAAGCGCCTCGCCCGCGCTCAATGCCTGGTATCTGACCAACCTGCGCGGCACGCAAAACGGCTACACCTCTACCACCGCCGCCGGCATCACCGCCAGCGCGCCGCGCAGCGGCAACGGGTCGGTCGCGATGAGCCTGACCGATGGCAGCGGCAAGGCAGACTTTGCCTACTACTGGGGCTTTGTCGGCGGTCGCACGCTGGGCACGCTGGACGCGCTGAGCTACGACTGGTACCGCAACAGCGGTGCCGGCGCACCCGCTCACCTGCAGCCGGCCTTGCGCCTGGCTTACGACACCGATGGCGACAGCCGCACCACAACCGACCGCGGCTACCTGGTGTGGGAGCAGGTCTACAACGGTGGCGGCATGGCCACCGGCCAATGGAACAGCAGCAATATCGTGGACGGCAATTTTTGGCAGCGCCAAACCAGTCCGGGAAACACGGTCGAAGATTACAGCACCACGCTGGCCGAATGGATGAACGGTCCGCGTCCGGCCGGTCCGGCCGACCAGCTGAGCGCGGCGACGGCGATCACCGGCATTGAATTTGGCATCGGTTCAGGCTGGAACGGCAGCTTTGGCGGCTTTGTCGACAATGTCGGCTTCGGCTTCGGCAACCAGAAAACGGTGTTTAATTTTGAGACGGCCCCCGCCGCCGCCGCCGTGCCCGAGCCAGGGAGCACCCTGCTGTTTGCCCTGGGCCTGGCCGGCTTTGGCGCCACGCGCCTGCGCCGACGAAGCTAACCGCGCCAGCGCTTAAGCGTTGCCGGTCAGGCGCGCATGGGCCGATGCTGCCGGCACGGCGTTGGCCGGAATGCGCAAGGTGAAAGTGGTGCCGTGCGATGGGGTGGAAGTTACCCGGATCTTGCCGCCGTGCGCGGTGGCGATTTCATGCGTGATGTACAGGCCCAGGCCGAGATTGTGAGTCTGGCTCGCGCTGCGTTCGCTCGCTGACTTGATCGAAAACGTCTTTACCGGGTCGAACATCGTCCTTAGCCGGGCTGGTGCGATCACCGCTCCCGCGTTCTGGACGACCCAGACAACATCGCTTTGCTCGCGGCTGATCGTGATCCATACCGGCTCCGTGGCCGCGCCGTGCTGTACGGCGTTGGCGACCAGATTAGAGAGTGCTTGGGCGATGCGCGCGCGATCCCAATGCACATGCAAGTCGCCATGCATGGCAAGTTCGAACATCCGTCCGGGATGGAAAATCCTCATTTCATCGACCACGGTTTCGCATTCAACCCGAAAATCCATAGGCGCAGCCGTGACGGGAATGCCGCCGCCCAGGTGGCTGGTGGAAAAATCAAGCAGGTCAGCGACGATTTCGGAGACGCGCTGCGCGCTTTTGAGAACCTGGGATGCGACGCGCTGGTGCTTTTGGGGCAGGGCCTCATCTTGCATGATGAGCTGGGTTCCCATGCTGATGGCGCCCAGCGGGTTGCGTACATCATGGCCCAGAATGGATAGAAAAATATGCTGCGAATCGCGCAACATGGCTGAATACCTGGCGATCGCCTCCGTCAACGATTGATCGATCGCTTCATTAAAGCGCAGCATGTCCTGCAAGTCGAGCTCATCGGCCTTTTGCATTTTTTCTTGCCAGAGGCGCAAAACGCTGGCGCGCACGGCGCGGTATTCGGCCATTAACTGTTCGATCGAGAACCCGGACAGCAAGCGATCTTCGGCGTGGGACTGGGCCGCTGTTTCGGCTTCGTCAGCAGGAGCAAGTCCCTGCGATTTTTCGATTCCCACCTGCGTCGCCTGCGCCGTATCGAGGTCGATGCAGATGACTTTCAACATCTCTTTCGCATGGTCGCGCAACTCTGCCTTGCTGGCCGACGTCACCGGATACAAGGTTTCAGCGAAGTCTTCCCACTCTTGCAGAATAACTTCCATGTTTTTCAGGATAAATTTTGACAGCCGCATAAAACCCCAAGGAATCCAGTAACGTGACGCTGCCAGTGCTTGCGCGATCAAACGTCACTCTGCGCTCAGTTTACACTGTTGCAACCGAAAAATCGCGTTCGGTCTTGGTAGTGCGGAAAAAGAAACCAAGAGTATAAAAAAACACCGTCCGTTCAGTAGCGCACCGTCTCGTCGCGTTTCGTTTAGGCTAGTATGCAACGCTGTGACGATGCTCCACCAACGCCAAAATCCACCATGCCCACGCATCAGCACGACGTCCCCGCGCGCCTGATTGACGTCCCTGCGCTCATGCAGTCCGACGAAGCGGAACTCGATTTCCTGCAGCGCGGCTCGTTCGCTTACTTTATCGACCAGACCAACCCGGCCAACGGCCTGGTGCGCGACAAAAACGTTCCCGGCTGGCCTGCCAGCATCGCCGCCGTTGGCATGGCGTTGCTGGCCTATCCGGTCGCGGTCGAGCGTGCACTCATCGGGCGCGAAGCAGCGCTGCGCGTTGTGCTGACCACGCTGCGCTTTTTCTGGAACAGCCCGCAAGGACCGCAGGCCGACGCCACCGGCCACCACGGCTTTTACTATCACTTCCTGGACATGGAAAGCGGGCGCCGCGCGGGTACGTGCGAACTGTCGACCATCGACAGCGCATTCCTGCTGGCCGGCGCGCTGGGCGCGGCGTGCTATTTCAATCGGCCCGACGCAGACGAGCAGGAACTTTGCACGCTGGCCGACGCACTGTACCGGCGCGCCGACTGGCAGTGGGCGCAAAACAGGGGCGACACCGTCACGATGGGCTGGAAGAGCGGCCGCGGCTTTCTCAAGCACCGCTGGACCGGCTACAACGAAGCGCTGCTGCTGTATATCCTGGGCCTGGGTTCACCCACCTTCCCGCTGCCTTCTGCCAGCTACCAGGCATGGTGCGCGTTCTACCATTGGGACCACTGCTACGGCGTGCCCTACCTGCAGTCCGGGTCGCTGTTCACGCACCAGCTCTCGCATGTCTGGATTGACTTTCGGGGCATCGATGACCAGTTCATGCGCGCTCACGGCATCGATTACTTTGAAAACAGCCGCCGCGCCACGCTGGTCCAGCAACGCTACGCGATCGACAATCCGCAGCGCTTGATCGGCTACGGCCAAACCTGCTGGGGCATTACCGCCAGCGACGGGCCCGGCCCGGCGACCCGGGTCATCGATGGCGTCAAGCGCCGGTTCTTCGACTATGTCGCGCGCGGCGTGCCGCACGGCCCGGATGACGGGACCATCGCGCCATGGGCGGTGATCGCCGCGCTCCCCTTCGCCCCCGAAATCGTGTTGCCGACCATCGCGCAGTTCGCGCGCACGCCGGCGCTGCATTGCCGCTATGGCTATAAAACCACGTTCAACGCGACCTTCCGCAGCAAAGCCATGCCGCACGGCTGGGTGTCGCCCTGGCACTTCGGCATCGACCAGGGGCCGGTCTTGCTGATGATTGAAAACTACCGCAGCGGCCTGCCCTGGCGCCTGATGCGCGCTTGTCCCTACATCGGTTCAGGCTTGCGGCGCGCCGGCTTTCGCGGCGGCTGGCTTGACGCCGCGCCTGGCATGCCTTAGCTGCACAGTGACTTGTCCGCGCCTCATGCGGCGCGCGCGCGCGGCTGAAAGTCCGATGCATCGGCCAATTGCCGGTACAGGGCGCGCTCGGCGTCGCTCACGACCGTTGGCACCTTGATCACGATCACGGCATGCAGCGCACCGGCGCTGCCGTCGGCGGCGCGCAAGCCGCGCCCGGCCAGGCGCAATTGCTGCCCGCCGCTGGAGCCGGCTTTTACGTTCAGCTCCACCGGACCGTCGAGCGTGGGGACCCGGATTGCGGCGCCCAGTACCGCTTCCCACGGCGCCAGCGCCAGATCCATGTACAGATCGCGCCCGCTGACGCGGTACAGCGGGTGCGGCTCCACCGCCAAGACCACATACAAATCACCGGCCGGGCCGCCGTGCTGGCCGGGACCGCCCTTGCCCGCCAGGCGCAGTCGCTGCCCATCGGCCGCGCCGGGCGGCACCGAAATGCGAAACGTGCGGCTGACGCGGCGCGGTGCGCCTTGCGCATCGACTTCGGGCAGGTTGGCGCGCACTTCAATTTCACCGGCGCCATGGATCTGCTCAAGCGAGACAGTGGCGGTGATGTCGATATCCTGCCCGCGCGCGGCAGACGGCCTGCGCCGCGCGCCGCCTCTGCCGGCGCGGCCAAAGTCGGCAAACAGGTCGCCCAGATCGAGGTCGTCAAAGCCGGCTCCGTTCGGATTCCTGTTGCGTTGCCAGCCGGGCGGGGGCGACATGCCGGCGCCCGCTGGCGCTTTGCCGAACTGGTCATAGGCTGCGCGCTTTTCCGGGTCCTTGAGCACGGCATATGCCTCGCCGATCTCCTGGAATTTCTCCTTGCCTAAAGCATCCTTGGACACATCCGGGTGGAACTGGCGGGCCAGCTTGCGATACGCCTGCTTGATGTCGTCGGCGCTGGCGGTGCGCTCAACGCCCATGGTCTGGTAATAATCCTTGAATTTCACGTGGTTCCTGATGAAGCGAGGGCATTAAAAAGGGCCAGTCTACGAACACAGCAGTGACATAACGTTGATGCGCATCAAAATTGACCTAGTGCACCTAGAGTAGCCGATTCCGCGCGTTTTGATGTGGATCAACGATTTATAGGACCTCGCCACCTAGCATGGCTATTTGCCGATTCCGTCGGCGCCAGCCTGATCGCCACCCTGGAGCACCACATGATTTCTCCCATTTTCTTTGCCCCGACGGGTCTGGCCGCGCGCCCTTGGACTGCATGAGCCGCCCATTTACCCTGCGCCTGGCGGCGGCCGTCGCGCTGCTTGCACTAGCCCTGCCCTGCGCCTTGGCCGCGCCCCGGGGCACGCCCGCCGTCGATGCCGCGCTGTTGCTGCCCCGCCTGTACAACGGCGAGCAGCCGGCGCTGTTGTGGAGCGCCAGCGGCCAGGCCGCTCTGGCGCTGGACTTGCTGCGCACGGCGAGCGAGCATGGCCTGGACGGCGCCTACTACGACGTCGATGCGCTGGCCGCCCGCTATGCGTCGCGCAACCCGGCCGACGCCGACGCTTTTGACCACGCGCTCAGCCAGGCCATGCTGCAATTCATCTCCGACCTGCATGGCGGACGCGTCAAGCCGGATGTGCGGGTACCCACACCGCCGGCGGGGGCAGCGCGCTTCGACGCTGTCGCGTACTTGCGCCAGGCGCTGGCAGAACAGCGCCTGAGCGAAGCGGTCAGTGCCGCAGCGTCCGCCTTGCCGCAGTACAAGCGCATCCAGGCCACGCTGCAGCAGTACCGCACCCTGGCCGCGCAGGCCGGGCAAACCGGCGCCTGGTCGCCGCCGGCCTTGCCCGCCAACGGCAAGCTGGTCGCGAGATCGCGCTACCCGGGCCTGGGCTTGCTACGCCAGCGCCTGCAGTTGCTGGGCGACCTGGACGGGAGCGATGCGGCCACTGAACCCGACCGCTACAGCGACGATCTGGCCACCGCCATCAAGCACTTCCAGGCCCGCCACGGCCTGGATGAAACGGGGCAGCCGGGCCGCGACACCATCGCAGCGCTCAAGGTGCCGCTCAGCCATCGCGTGCGCCAGCTCGCGCTCACGCTCGAACGGATGCGCTGGCTGCCGCCGCTGCGCCCGGGCCGCGTCATCGTCGTCAACGTCGCCGCTTACCGCCTGTGGGCGTTCGACACCAGCGCCGCCGACATTGGCGAGCCGCTCGAGATGCGCGTGATCGTGGGCAAGGCCGCGCGCACCCAGACGCCGCTATTCATCGGGCAGATGAGCTACCTTGAATTCAATCCCTACTGGAACGTACCGCGCAGTATAGCCGTGGCCGAAATTGCACCCAAGCTAGCGCGCAATCCGGGCTACCTCAGGCAAAACAACATGGAACTGGTTGCCCCCAACGGGCAGGTGCAGGGCGGCGCCTCGGCGGCCGCGCTGCGCAGCGGCGCCGTGCGCGTGCGCCAGCGCCCGGGCCCGCAAAATGCCCTGGGCGCCGTCAAGTTCGCCATGCCCAACACGATGAACATTTACCTGCACTCCACGTCGGCCCAGGAATTGTTCGGCAAGGTGCGGCGCGACTTGAGCCACGGCTGCATCCGGGTCGAGCGTCCGGCCGAGCTGGCCGCCTTCGTGCTGGCCGACCAGGCCCAGTGGTCGCCTGCGGCCATCGCGACGGCCATGGCGCCCGGCCCCAACCGCACCGTGCGTTTGGGCCAGACCATTCCGGTGGTGCTGTTTTATGCCACCGCGGCCACCGACCGTAGCGGACGCGCCCTGTTCGCCAACGATATCTACCAGCGCGACGACAAGTTGGCGCAGGCGCTTGGGGCGCCTTGAGATGCATGGCGCGCACCCGACCGAGACGCTGGAATTGCGCGTGCGCGAACTGCGCCAGCTGTTCAATTCGCTCGACCCGACGCCTTTTCTCAACAAGGACCTCGACCGCGCATGCGAAGTATTCATCGAAAACTGGGCCCTGTCGCTGCCGCATGACAGATGCCTGCACCTGACCATCCATGTCGAGCAGTTGCCGGAAACCGGCGACGCCCGGGAACTGGTGGCGGGCGCCGTCCACAACCATTACGCCTATAAGATTGAGCTGGTGCGCGGCGAACTGCGGCAACTGCTGCGCCTGGGCCGCCTGAGCCTGGCCGTGGGCCTGGTGTTCGTCATCGCCTGCCTGCTGCTGGCCGAGGCGCTGGCCAGCGTTCTTCCCGGCCAGAGCGCGAGAATTGCCCATGAAAGCTTGACCATCATCGGCTGGGTGGCCATGTGGCGCCCGGTGCAAATTTTTTTGTACGACTGGTGGCCCCTGAAGGGGCGCATCAGGGTGTTCGAGAACCTGCGCCAGGCGCGCGTGAGCGTGGTGCAAGCCAACACCGCGCGATCGGACCATCCCATCATGTAACGCAACTAGCGCAACTAGCGCAACTAGCGCAACGGAGACTATATGGCCAGCACCGCATCGCATTACCTCGCCATCAACGCGGGTTCATCCAGCATCAAATTTGCCCTGTACCGCGCCGAGCCGGCGCTGCACCTGGTGTTTGCCGGCAGCATCGACGGCATCGGCGGCAAGCAGGCTTGCTTGCGCGTACAGGGTGACCCGGCCGACACCGTCACGCGCCACTTCCCGATTCCCGAACGCGTCACCGCCGTCAACGTCCTGCTCGACTGGCTGGGCGAACGGATCGCGCCAGGCAGCCTGCGCGCCGTCGCCCACCGCATCGTGCATGGCGCAGCGCACAGCAGCACCCGGGAAATCGACGCGGCCCTGCTGGGCCAATTGCATGACGCCGTGCGCGACGAGCCCGAACACTTGCCGCAAGAAGTACACCTGATCGAAACGCTGCGCCGGCGCTTTCCCGACGCCACCCACGTCGCCTGCTTCGACAGCAGCTTTCACGCCTGCATGCCGGCGGCGGCCAGCACGCTCGCCATCCCGCACCGGTTCAGCGCGGCCGGGGTGCGCCGCCACGGCTACCACGGCTTGTCGTGTGCATGGATGATGCGCGAACTGGCGCGCCTGGACGGGCCGGACGCGGCCAACGGCAAGCTCATCCTGGCGCACCTGGGCGGGGGCGCGAGCGTCACCGCGGTCGAACATGGCGCCAGTTGCGACACCACCATGGGCTTGACGCCGGCCGGCGGCATCCCGATGGGCACGCGCTCCGGCGACATCGATCCCGGCCTGGCGCGCCATTGCATGCGCCAAGAACCAATGAGCGAAGCCCAGTTCCACCACATGCTCAACCATGAATCGGGCTTGCTCGGGGTCTCGGGCCGCAGCGCCGACCTGCAAGTGCTGCTGGAACACCAGGGCCTTGAGACCGGCTGCGCCGACGCGGTCGAACTATTCGTCTACCAGACGCGCAAGGCCATTTGCGCGATGGCCGGCGCGCTCGACGGCGTCGCCACGCTGGTCTTTGCCGGCGGCGTGGGCGAACACAGCGCCGAAGTGCGCGCGCGCATTTGCGCACGCCTCCACCACTTGGGGATCGTGCTCGACCCGGACCACAACAATGCCCACCGCCCCGTCATTTCAGGCGGCCAGAGCCAGGTGCTGGTGCGCGTCATGCGCACCGACGAACAATGGATGCTGGCCGAGGAAGCACGCCTGCTGCTGGCAGCGCCACATCAAGGGAGCACGGCATGACTGACACCACCTCCGACGCAACGCTGCAAGCCATGGATGGCTGGTGGCGCGCCGCCAACTACCTGTCGGTGGGCCAGATTTACCTGCTGGCCAACCCGCTGCTGCGCGAGCCGCTTCGGCCCGAACACATCAAGCCGCGCTTGCTGGGGCACTGGGGAACCACGCCCGGTTTGAACTTCATTTATGTGCACCTGAACCGCGCCATTTGCCGGCACGACCTGTCGGTGCTGTATGTCGCCGGTCCGGGCCACGGCGGGCCCGGCATGGTCGCCAACGCCTACCTGGACGGCACTTACAGCGAAGTCTATCCAGGCATTGCGCAAGACGGCGCCGGCATGCAGCGACTGTTTCGCCAGTTCTCGTTCCCCGGCGGGATTCCCAGCCACGTGGCGCCAGACACGCCAGGCTCGATCCACGAAGGCGGCGAACTCGGTTACGCGCTCTCGCACGCCTACGGCGCCGCGTTCGACAACCCGGACTTGATCGTCGCCTGCGTGATCGGCGACGGTGAAGCGGAAACCGGCCCCATGGCCACCAGCTGGCACTCGAACAAATTTCTCAACCCGGTGCACGACGGCGCCGTGCTGCCGATCCTGCACCTGAACGGCTACAAGATCGCCAGCCCCACCATCCTGGCGCGCATCCCGCGCGACGAACTGGCCGCCCTGATGACCGGTTACGGCTACGAGCCGTTCTTCGTGGAAGGGGACGATCCGGCTACCATGCACCGCCTGATGGCCGACACGCTCGACACCGTCACCGCGCGCATCCACGCCATCCAGCAGGCGGCGCGCACGGACGGTTTTAGCGGACGGCCTCGCTGGCCGATGATCGTGCTGCGCTCGCCCAAGGGCTGGACCGGCCCGCTTGAGATTGACGGCAAGCCGAGCGCCGGCACCTTCCGCGCGCACCAGGTGCCGATGGGGCAGATGGACAAACCGGGGCACCTGGAGATCCTGGCGCAATGGATGGCAAGCTACCGGCCCGAGACGCTGTTTGACGAAGCAGGCCGCCTGCTGCCCGCGCTGCGCGCCTTGGCCCCGGCCGGCGCGCGCCGCATGAGCGCAACCCCCCACGCCAACGGCGGCAAACTGCTGCGCGACCTGACCATGCCGGACCTGCGCGCGCACGCCGTTGCCGTGCCAGCGCCGGGCATGACGGTGGCCGAATCGACGCGCGTGCAAGGGAAATTCCTGCGCGAGGTGATGCGCCTGAACCTGCACAACTTCCGGCTCCTCAGTCCGGACGAAGCGGCCTCGAACCGCTGGGACGCGGTGTTTGAGGTCAGCGCGCGCTGCTTTACCGGCGCCATCATCGACGGCGACGAGCACCTCGCGCCCGATGGCCGGGTGATGGAAATGCTCAGCGAACACCAGTGCGAAGGCTGGCTGGAGGGCTACCTGCTCAGCGGGCGGCATGGCATGTTTTCGTGCTACGAAGCGTTCATCCACATCATCGACGCGATGTTCAACCAGCATGCGAAGTGGCTCAAGGCGGCCGGCGAGATTGCCTGGCGCGCGCCGGTCGCCTCGCTCAACTACCTGCTCTCGTCGCACGTCTGGCGCCAGGACCACAACGGTTCGAGCCACCAGGACCCCGGCTTCATCGACCATGTGCTCAACAAGAAAGCGCACATCGTGCGCGTGTATTTGCCGCCGGACGCGAATACGCTCTTGGCCGTCACCGACCATTGCCTGCGCAGCCGCAACCGCATCAACGTGATTGTCGCCGGCAAGCAGCCCGAAGCGCAGTGGCTGGACATCGAGGCGGCCATCGCCCACTGCAACGCCGGCGCGGGCGTGTGGGAATGGGCCAGCAACGACTGCGACGACAACGCGCACGCCGTGCTCGCCTGCGCCGGCGACGTGCCCACGCTCGAAGCGCTGGCCGCCGTGCAACTGCTGCGCGCGCACTTTCCCGAACTGAAGCTGCGCTTCGTGAACGTCGTCGACCTGATGACGCTGCAACCGCCGCACGCCCATCCGCACGGCCTGGACGAGCGGGCATTCAACGACCTGTTTACGGTCGACAAACCGGTCGTGTTCGCCTATCACGGCTACCCCGCACTGATCCACCGTCTCACTTACCGGCGCGCCAACCACGACAACTTCCACGTACACGGTTTCCAGGAAGAAGGCACGACCACGACGCCATTCGACATGGTGGTGCTCAATCGGGTCGACCGTTTCCGCCTGTACGCCGCCGTGGTCGAACACACGCCGCTGCTGGCGCCGTTTAAAGCGCAGGCGCGCCTGTTTGTCGAGGAACAATTGGCCGCCCACCGCAGTCATATCACCGTGCACGGCATCGACATGCCGGCGATTCTGAACTGGCAGTGGCAAGGCTGACGCGGCCGCGCGCATTGACCGTCATCTGGTATTCGCCTTATTGCCACTAACTGTATGTTTTACAACAGGAAATGTCGTGCTAGACTTATTTATCGTTTAGATTGCTACGCATTTCTGCGGTATGGCTCAACAATGGGCTTGAGCAAAGGAGGCCCGCATGATGCACGATTTCCTGTCCAACAACCGCGAAGAGCTGGCGCAGCGCTGCCGGGTCAAGGTTGGCCAGCGGGTTGGCCGCTCGGCCAGCGAAACCCAGCTCAGGGATGGCATTCCCATGTTCCTGGACCAGCTGATCCGTACTTTGCAGATCGAGCAAACGCAGCGCCCGCTTGACAGCCGCCGCGTCTCCGGCCCGGCCGGCGGCGGCACAGCCTTGTCGGAGGTCAGCGTGTCGGCTGCCCAGCATGGAAAGGACTTGCTGGAGCTTGGACTCACGGTCGACCAGGTCGTGCACGACTACGGCGACCTGTGCCAGGCCATCACCGACCTGGCCGTGGAGCGCGGCGTGCCGTTCCATGTCGACGAATTTCGTACGCTCAACCGCTGCCTGGACAACGCCATCTGCGACGCTGTCACCGAGTTCAGCTTTCAGCGTGACGCCCTTGCTGCCCAGGCCCATGCCTTGGAGTCCGGCAAAAAAATGGGATTTTTCGCGCATGAAGTCAGAAACTTGCTCGGCACCGCATCGCTCGCGTTTGCCGCCGCCAGGGCTGGCCAGCTAGGCCTTGCAGGGGCGACCGGATCGATCCTCGAACGCAGTCTGAGCAGCCTTGAAAAATTGATTGCAAGTTCGCTGGAAGAAGTGCGCACCGATTACCAGGACCATCTCGCCCTGGGCGCGTTTTCGCTTGCGAACTTTATCGCCGAACTCCACGCGGCCGCGTCGCTGTCGGCGTCTGCCAGCGGGTGCACCTTGCGCTCGCAGCAAGTTGATGCCGACCTGGCCCTGGGCGGGGCGCGCGATGTGCTGTTCGCTGCCGTGGCGAACCTGCTGCAAAATGCCTTCAAGTTCACCAAACCCGGTTCCGAAGTGCAGCTGACAGCCTATGCGTCGGGCGAGCACATCCATATTGATGTGGCGGACCATTGCGGCGGCCTGGCTCCCGGCGAGGCCGAGACCATGTTCCTGCCCTTTTCCCAATCCGGCACAGACCGCACCGGCGTCGGCCTAGGGCTGACGATCGCCAAGCAGGGCATTGCCGCCAACGGCGGCGAGCTGAGCGTGCGCAATGTGCCGCAGCAAGGCTGCGTTTTTACCATCAGCCTGCCGCGCCATACATTGCCGACCTAGTGTAGTGCGTCATAAATAATAAGACTTATTATATATATGCATGTATCCTTGTCATATGGAGGGGAAATCA
>NZ_JAFCTU010000020.1:0-102929 GCF_049896185.1 Massilia sp. TSP1-1-2 | reverse complement strand
AAATTCCACCACAACAACCAAGATCAGGACATAATTTTTTCAAAAAACACACCCGACAAGTAGTCTGACACAGGGGGGACGCTAGACGAAATCAAGGTTGCCGACAGCGGCGGCACGCGCGTTGCACCGAAGGTGTCGGACATGATTAGCCGCTACATTATTCTGGAAGGCATGGTCTCCTACGCTTGCCAGAACGGCGTCAAGGGCGCTTTCACGGACCGTTACCCCTTCTACCCTTTGGACGTCAAGGGCCAGATCCCGGCTGCGGCGTGCACGGACGTCGCCCGTCGCATGGCGGACTTTCAAGCGCGCATGCTTGCCAACAGCAGCCGTAACCTGAAGTGAACCGGCCCCGGAGGCTGCGCCGCTTTACTTGATGCCGGACCAGCGGCCAGAGTGTCTTCGCACACTCTGAACAACCGTTTTCTTTCCTGGAATGTGGAGCCGGCGCACACTCAACAGCGGTAACGCTATTCTGACGCCTTGCCGCGATTCCCCGAGCGCCTGTTGGGCCGTGCGAAACGCTCCACTTGGTCGGGGTGAGAGGATTCGAACCTCCGGCCTCTGCGTCCCGAATAATGAGTACGAATTTCTAAGCCCTGTACCAAAGCGATTCTTCGCATGTTTTTCCGTGCAGTACTACACTCGGTACTACATTACTGACGAGTGAAAAAGCAACGAAAACCCCGTGTGCGGGCAGTGTCTATCTACAACCTCGCTGACAAGAGGGGGCAGTAGATAGCTGAACTGTTGCTTAAACCGACTTTCTATGAAGAGCGTCCGGAACGCAGCGGTCCACGAGGCGTGATTCACGCCCCAGCGGGCGTGGTCCTGTCGCGCCGGCAACGGCCTCGCGTGCTGTATACAACACCAGAGGACACTGCTTACTTTTCGTTCACCGTTATATTGCCCGACGTATAGAACGCAGACTTGGCGCGGGCACTGCGCTCGATCAGGTACAGCCCGCGCACGTTCTGGAAACTGCCGCTCTTTCCCAAGCCGTCGAAGTTGAAGGTAGCGCAAATGTATGACTTGTTGCCTTCGCGCGCCTCGCCCCATATTGCTTCATAGGGATTGAACACTGCAGGCGCCTTGCGCTTGTCAAGGCGAGTGACTCGTGCCAGCGGTGTTTCCTTCCCATTGAAAACCAACCCGAACGCGCGCGTTTTTGTCACCTCCCAGGTCCCGACCGTATCTGGTCCGTGACGGAGCGTGATATCGGTTTTTCCCGCTTCTTCATCCTCGGTTACCTGGAACGCGTCTGCCGGTATCGGCGTGTAATGCACCTTGGGCGAATCGCTTGTAGTGCGAAGGCAGGCGTCCACTACGGCAGGGCTCGGCTTAGCGTCTGCCTGCGCGCAGAGGGCGCCCAGAAGTAGTCCAGCAAGCAGTATCTTCACTTGTATTCCTTCGCGCCGGTGGCTTCCATATATGCCGGGTTGTGCTTCCAGAAAATCGTACCGCCATACGCGGCGGTGGAAATATAGATGTGGTCGTACCTGGCCACTTCCACGGTTTCCGAACTGATCACCTTTCCCTTCTTTTTCTTTACAACGGTCTTGGTGATGATGACCAGCTTCGTCGATTCCTCAATTTCATAGATGTTATGCGATGGATCGGAAAACTGGATCCCATGTTTCACTTTGAAATGATTTTTGTAATTGGACTTGATATCGGCACCGTCCCAAAAATAGCCGCCGTTGGACCAGTCCTTGCCATCGTTCGCGAGCGCCTGTTTGGCCGCGTTAAGCGCGGCCGTCATGCCTGCGTCCTTGGCGATGGCCGCCTCGCTGGCTTTCGTGAATTTCTTGTAGCGCGCGTTGCCGTCCTTGACCACGAACGAAAAAGTTTTGTCGGACGTAACGAACGTGTTCATGTCCAAATACCCGCGCGCCTTTCGCTGGCGCACCAGCACATTCGCGATGGCGCCGATTTCTTCGGCCACATCCTTGGGCGAGGCTTCACCATAGGACATGGCAGCCAGAATACGCACTTCCTTACTAATCTTGTCGGTGTCACTCATGCCCGCGATCCGCCATCCCTGTTAAGCCACGTGACAAGGCGGCTCGGTTCGATCCCCCTGATCGTGACGGTTTCTCCATTTGTGTAGGCGCCCGCTTTGGTATGCAGCACATCGGCCATGCGCAGGTCGTAACGGTAGGCATCGACTGGCTTGCCGTCTTCGCCGACAAGGCTGTAAAAATACTCGATTTCGATTTCGTCATCATTTTCACTGCTGGTCTGCGCGCCATTGCCGGAGGGTGCAGCGTGCGTTGCTGCCGTTGCCATTGCCTCTGCCGCGCCGGTGCTGGCCTTGGCCGCGCTGCCCGAACCCGAGCTCCATTCGACAATGTCGGTGGACTGGCCGGCCAACAGTACTGCACCGCAGGCCGTCTTCATGCCGGCCACCGCCACGCCTTTACCGTAAAACGTGGTGGTCAGCACGCCTTCTATGATCGGATAGGTTCCCTTGCACTTGGGGCAATGGGTCTGGTGGCCGATGAATGCAATCGGCTTGCCCATGCAGATATCAGTTGGCGATCCCTCCAACACGGTGCCGCCGTGGCTCGTCTTGTCGCCCATTCGAATGATTTCGCCTGCCATGCGTATCCCTTTTTAACCAGACCTGCCCGCCAGCCTCCTCATGATTATGATGCTCTTATGAGTAAAGTGCAATAAAAGCAAAATGGCTGACATGGCAATGGTGGTGCCAGCACTGCGGGCGGTGGTCGGGCAAGCAGTACGGGGCGGGGCGCTGCGGAAGCGGTTTGACGAACTCTCTCCCCCAGTGGGCAATGCCGCGACGGAAGTAAGTGGCTGGTGGCCAGGGCTCGCGCGAGGCGATGCGTTCGATCGGCGGCCAATCCCTACACTTGGTCGGGGTGAGAGGATTCGAACCTCCGGCCTCTGCGTCCCGAACGCAGCGCTCTACCAGGCTGAGCCAAACCCCGCCGACAGAATCATTACAGCAGAATTTTTCGCACCCTTCAACGGTCGCGCATCACGGAGCTTGGATCTGCTCAACGCTGCGCCGAATTTTCTACGAAGGGGGCCACAGTGAAATTTTCGGCGAAAAGCACGCTATTGGACGCCCGCTTTTTACCGGCCAACCTGCCCGATACCGCGGCGCTCAACGACGGGGCAAACAGGACACGCGAAAGATGGACGACGGTGTGTCAACCGCTATATTTGCCCGTAGCGAAACCCCAAACCGACCGCGGGCGCCAGCCAGAGTGCGAGCAGCAAGGCGCCATACCACAGCACCATCACCAGATTGGCAAGCGGCGCGGGCAGCCACCGTAGAAGCATTGCGTAAATGCGCATCATGTTCCTTTAAAGTCCCGCCAGGATGCGGATTTGCCCGAAAGCGTCAGCCAGCGAGTCGGTGGAGGTGAAGGCAAAGCTGACGATCACAAATTGCAGCGTTAACCACCAGCACGTAATGCGCCATGCCTTGTAATCGCGTAACTTTGCCGCGAAAGGGGCGTGCTTGGACCACAGGTGGGCGATGCCCAGGCCGAGCCCGTGAAAGGCGCCCCACAGCAGGTAGCGCGGCGACAGTTCGTGCCACAGGCCGAGCACCATCATGCCGCACAGGCTCGCCAGCAAATATTGATGGCTGCGCGCAAACACCGGCCGGAACACGAAATCGCGGCACCATTCGGACACCGTGATATGCCAGCGCCGCCAAAAGTCGGGCAGGCTGCGCGCCGCGAACGGGAAGCGGAAGTTTTCCGGCACCCGTATGCCCAGCAAGGCTGCAAACCCGATCGCGATATCGCAATAGCCGGAAAATTGCCAGTACAGGTCCAGGCCATAGGCCACCAGCCCCAGGTAAGTTTCGCACCAGGGGTCGCCGGTGAATCCTTGCAGAGCGTTGAGATTGCGGGCCAGCAGGTAGTTGGCGAGCAAAACCACCTTGCAATAGCCATACAGCATGCGTTCCAATGCGCGCGATGCGTCCTGGCTGGCCCATCGCGCGCGCATCAATTCGAGTCTGAAAGCGTCAAAACGCTGCACCGGGCCGACCGCGATCGTGGCCGGGAAGAGCAGGTAGGCCAGCGAACTTGGCATGCGCCCCTGGCTGGATGCGCCCTCGCCGTGCTCGGCAAGCATATGCCAGGCCTTCAGACTGACGAATGCGAACCCCAGGTAGGCAGCCATCCCGTGCCAAGCCTTGGCATACTGATATAGTCCGAACCCGAGCAGCAAGCCGGCCAGGCCGATGTTTTTGACCAGGGCGGCGCGCTGCCAGCGCGGGCCGCACAGCACGGCCAGCCACGCGACCAGCGCGCTCCAGGCGAGCAGGCTGGACCAGCCGTCGTGTGCCACCAGCGCCGCGCCGGCAGCACTCAGTACAGCGGGCCGCCAAGCAGCCGCTACACTCCAGTACAGCAAGATGGTACCCGCCATGAAGAGCAATCCAAAGCTGGTCAGCCAGACCATCAGGGTGCATCTTTCATGCTGGTAGCCAGTTCGTCCAGCCACCAGCGGCCGAACAAGCGACTGCCGGCGGCACTCAGGTGTGCGCCGTCGCAATACAAATCGGTTTGCCGGTGCGAGGGTGCCGTGTGATAGCTCAGCGCGGGGCCGGGCGGCAGGGCTTGGCGAAGGCGGGCAAACCAGTGTTCTTTTACGCTGGCCGTGCTCTGCTCCAGATCTGCATGGCGCGGAATGTCCAGAATCATGATACGGACGCCACGCCGCGCCAGGCGCAGCAGGCCGGCGACCAATGCTGGGTCGATCTGCGCCTGGGCGTAGGCGAGCTGCGAGCCGCGGAAATACTGGGCGCGCTGTAGCGGGCTAAGCGGCGCAGGCTGCGGCGCGCATGGCAGCGCATAATGCTGCGCTGCCATTGGCAACGCCTCTTGCTGCTGCACCGGTTGCGGCGGCAATACTCCGGGAACCAGTTTGGCCAAGCCGGCTTTGAGCGTTCCCTTGATTTCGATCGTCACCTCGTCGTTGCGTGTCCTGCCCGGATCCAGAAAAAACAAATTTTTTTCGATCACCAGAATGTCCGGCGGTGCGTGTTCGATTTCCGTCAAACTTGGCCCCAGTGCGCCAAGGCCAACATCTGTCTTGATCAGGCGCATCCAGTGCAACCCTCTTTGCTTGTATTGCTGGTCGAATTGCCCCGGCGGTGTGGCTGCCCATAGCAGCGAGGAGCCCAGCCCCAATACCCGGATTTCCCCGGCCGCGCGTGGCGCCGTTAACAGCTGCCTTGCCAAGGCGGCGCTCGCCAATGGATCGTGCGGGACGTTTAGCGAGGCGTGACGCAGGAACGCGATGGCGATAATGCCCAGCGCCAGCGCGCCGGCGGCGACCCACACGTACAAAGGAGGGGCCTGTCGCATCTCAGGCGCGCAGCCGCTTGACCAGCGCCACGGTCGCATCCATGCTTTCCATGCGCACCACATCGGACGGCTGCAGGCGGATGTCGAACATGCTTTCCAGGCCAATGACAAAATTGATGTGCGCCAGCGAATCCCAGCCGGGCGTATTGGACGGTCCCGAATCGGGCCGCAGCTGACCCGGCGCCAGGTTGAACAAGCCGGCGGCCAGCGCGAAAATTTGCGCCTGCAGGTCGCCGCCCGCGTCCGGCCGGCTTTCCTGGTGCAGCGCCTGCTGAAGCTGCCCCAGCATCACCTTGCCCGACGGCGTGCGCGGCAACTGGCTGACGAACTGTATTTTTTTCGGCAATTCATGCACGCCCAGGTGCAGCGCGCAATGGGCCAGCAGCTGCACGCTGTCGGCATGCATGCCGGGGCGCAAGACGACGCACGCGACCGGAATTTCGCCCCACAGCGCATCGGGCACACCAAGCGCGGCCGCTTCGATCACTGCCGGATGCAGCATCAGCACGCTGTTGATCGCTTCCGGCGACAAGTTGTAGCCACCGCAAATGATCAAGTCCTTGATCCGTCCCACGATCCAGTAAATACCGTCGGCGTCGCGCCGGGCCTGGTCGCCCGTGTGCAGCCAGCCGTCAATCAGCACTTTCGCGCTCGCTTGCGGATCGTCCAGATAGCCCTGCATCAGATTGGCGCCTTGCAGGCACAGTTCGCCATCCTCGTCACTGCCCGCTTCGCTGCCATCGCTGCGCAGGATCTTCGCGGCCATGTCACGCGGCATGCCCACGCTGCCGATCTTGTGGCTGGCCTCATCCGGGCCCGCGTACAGGCCGCAGCTCCCCGTTTCGCTCAATCCATAGGTGTTGATCAGCTTGACCTTGAAGGTGTCGCTAAAGCCATTCCAGACGGCGCTGCTCAGGGGCGCGCTGCAGGAAATGGCGAAGCGAAAATGCTCGGTCGCAAAATTTTCCGCCAGATGGCTGCCGTAGTGCTGCAGCAGCGCCAGCGCGGTTGGCGCCGCCACCAGGTGGCTGACCCGATCACGGTACAGGGCGATCAGGATGCGTTCAATTGCCGGGATGGAAAACGGCGCCGGGCGCACCAGCGTGATGCCGCGCCGGTAGCACAGCAGCAAGCCTTGCACCAGGCCGTCGGCATGCGACAGCGGCATCAGGTTCATCAGGCGGGCATCATCGTGCAGCGCGTACTGGCGCTCGATCGTATCGAGGTGGCTGTGCAGGGCCGCCCAGCTCATCTCGACCCCCTTCGGGCGCGCCGTGCTGCCGGACGTGAACACGACATAGGCGCTGCCATGCTGTTGCGGCGGCGGCAACACCGGTTCCTTGGGCCCGGCCAGCAAGCCAGGCCAACTGTCCAGGTCGGCCGGTGCGCGCCGTCCCAGCAGCTTGTTGAGCAGCATGCCCTTGCCGGCGCCGGCGGTCACGCGCAGTTGCTTTGCGGGCAGAGGCTGGCCGGCCCAGCGTTCGATCAGGGCGGCGTCGGCGATCATGCCGTCGATGGCGTGCGCGGCCAGGATGGCACCTACTTGCAGGGCCGGCGTGCCGGGATCGAGCAACAGCGGCAGCGCCCCCGCGCGCATGCAGCCGAGCAGCAGCGGCGCCGCATGGTGGTCGTCGGCCACCGCGAACAGGACCCGCTTGCCACCCAGTTCGCGCGCCAGCAAGTGGGCGGCAACCTGGGCAATTGCCTGTTCCAGCGCGGCGTAGGTCAGCGGGTGGGGGCCGCACAGAAATTGCAAGGCTGTCGGGCGTGGTTGAAACATGAGATTCCTGTTGTTAAAGAAGTGCTGCCAAGCCGCGCCGGTCCAGTTTTCCTGCGGCCGTTTGTGGCAACGCCGCGACCTGGACCACGACGCGCGGCAGGTAGGTGCCGGCGCTGCGGCTGCGGCACCAGTTGGCAAAGTCGGGCAGGTCGAACCCGGCGTCGGTGACGAGCAGGCTGACCAGCCCGTGCGGCCCCTGCACCAGCGCGGCGTCGCGCACGTGCGGGTGGCCGGCCAGCAGGCGCTCGAGCGGGGCCGGGTGGACCACTTCGCCAAATTCGTTTTTCAGCTGGTCGTCGCGCCTCCCCAGCAGCGTGATCCGGCCTTGGCCATCGTGGCTGGCGATGTCGCCCGTGTAAAACCAGCCGCCGCGCAGGGCGCTGCCGGCCTGGTCGCCCCAATAGGCGCTCAGTAACTGATTGCTGTGCACCCGTAATTGCCCGGCGATGCCAGGGGCGACCGGTTGATCGTCGTAGTCGCAAATTTGCAGCAGCGCGCCAGCGGGTCGGCCGCGCGCCGCTGCACCGCCGTCGTGCTCGAACACGAGGCACAGGCCGCCGGTTTCGGTGAGCCCGAAATAATCGACGATCTGCACCCGCATGCGCGCGCAGACCGCAGCGTGCAGCGCCGACGGCAAGGTGGCGCCGGTCGTGACGATCTGGCGCAGCGCGCTTGGATGGCAAGTCAGGTGCGGCGCCAGCCGGTCCAGCAGCGCCAGCCAGGCCGGGCCGGCAGCGAGCAGCGTGACGCCGTGTTCGGCGGCTGCCTGCAAGGTCGCGCCCGGATGGGCGCGCTGGGCCGCGCTCGGCAGGTAGACGGTGGCGCCTGCAAACAGGGCCGCCAGCGCCGGGTTGCGCAAGCCGCTCATGGTGTGCTGCTCGCCCAGGGACAGCAGGACGTCCTTGTCGTGCCAGCCAAATTCGGTAGCGGCCAGTTGGCCACTAAGCAGCAGCGCCCGCTGGCTCAGCACTACCCCTTTCGGCCGGCCCGTGCTGCCGGACGTGAACAGAATGACGGCAGGAGCGTCCGGGGCAACGGCCGGGGTGGCGGCGGCCGGCAGGTCCAGCCAGTCGGGCAGCAAGTGAGCCAGTTGCGGCTCGCCGGGCAGCGCGTCGCCGGCGTCGCCGGCACAATCGTCGAGCAGCAGTATCGGAGCGGCGGACAAGGCGGCAGCGGCGGCGCGCGGACGGTCCAGTATCACCAAGGCCGGCGCGATGCGTTGCAGCAGTTCGGTCAGCTCGGTCGGGTTCTCGGCCAGTTCTTTGCGCAGCGGCACCAGCACGCTGCCATTGCGCCAGATTGCCCAGGTCAGCAGAATGGCTTCCGGATGCGGCGCGCTCAGCATGGCCACCCGATCGCCCGCTTTGACGCCGAGCGCGAGCAAGCCGCGCTGCAGCGCCGGCACCAGCAGCTGGACCTCGTCCCAGCCGAACGCGCTGTCGTCAGCACCGGAAACGAGCAACGGCTTGTCGCCGTACAAGTCCGGCAGCAAGCGCCACAGATATTCAAAATTGCTTTCGCGCGGCAGGGGCCGCACGATCTGGTCGCTGTAGTACGACTGCAGCTGATGCATCGCGCCGCTCAGCGGCGCCACTTGCAGCATTTCCTGGGTCACCATGCGCCCGACCAGCAGCGCCACGGTCTCGAACGGCATAGCGAGGCGCTGCGCGGTTTCTTCCAGCGTCAGCAGCTGGCTCAACTGGAACAGGATGCGCAGTTGCGTAGCGTCGAGCCGCTGCATCCCCAGTGCGGCCAGGCGCTGGGCGTAGCAGGGGTGGCGCAGCAACAACTCTTCTGTCAGGCCGCCGAACGCATGCGGATCGGGCGCCGCGCTGCCATCAAGGCTATCGACGCGCAGCAAGGGATTGAAGACCGCCCGCGCGTGCGGCAGGCACAGATCCAGATTGGCGCTGCGCAGCGGCGCGCCGTCGAAGGCGGGCGGCACCAGCGCCACCAGCGCGTTGTAGTGGGGCGTCTCGGGGTCCGAGCGCAGACGCTCGCCGCCGGCAAACAGCACCGCTTCGGCCATCACCACCACGCTGCGCCCGGCCCGTGCGGCGGCCTGCTCAAAGCGTTGCTGGTAGCTGCGGCCAGGCACGATATTGCCGCCGCGTTCGAAAAAAGGTGTCGGCTCGCTGTTCGACAAATGCACATGAGGGAACACGATCACGCCGTCCGCGCGCGTCACGCGCAAGACTTCGCCGGCGAACATCGACGCCGCATAGCGGTGCAGCGAGTCCAGGCCGTGCACCAGCGCAAATGCGTGATCGAGGAAAGGCAAGCCGCCGCCCGGCGCGACGAAGATGACGTCGTGATTGGGCGCGCGGCGCGCGGCCGGCAGCCAGTGGGCATAGCCCGCATAGCCCAGCACGTCAAAATTGCCCTCCCAAATGGAAACGATGTGTTGCTCTGGAAACGCCGCCGCCAGCATTTCGCCGCTCCATCCGGTGCGGCCCCAGGTGTCGAGGATCGCGTCGCCGGGCTTCAAGCGCGGACGAATCAGGTCGAGCAGGGCGTAAAAGGCGCGCGTCGACTCGTTAAACGGCTGGAACGCGGCGTAGCGGTCGGGCAGGCGCCGCGTGTGGCGCTGGTGCACGAAGGACCGGTAGGCGGCCGACGCACCGAGTTGTTCCTTGGCTGATTCCGGGAGCGTGCCTGGCGCCGTGCAAGTGAACAAGGCGAAGCCTTCTGTCACGGGGACCTGGAGCGCACAATGCGGGCACGACAGCACGCCCGACATCAGGCGGCTGCCGGAATGCTGCGCCGATCCCGTGTGCAGGGCAACCCGGCAGGCAGGACAGGCAAGTAGCTCTAGCGTGGATTTCAACATGAAGGTGGGGAGCGGCGCGGCGTATGCCGATCGGTAATTGTGCCAAGGAGGTTGTGCATGATACGGCCTAATTTATTTCTGTCCAGTCGCGTGGTCCCGGTGAGGGCGGCTGGATCCAGGGCTTGGGTGGTCCGCGTTCGGTGGCCGTCCGTCACAAGCTTCGATGGCTGAGGAAAGCGCAAGTTGCTTATGCGCCGGAATGGCGGAAACCATGCTTGTTTGGAAGCGGACTAATGTCCGGTTGTGCCTTGACCGCGTGAACCGCCTGTGTATCGCTGCGCGGTCAGCCGCCACAGCCGCCTGTTTTGAGGCGCTGCAGCTAGCGGCACTATGACGGCTGCTCGTAGGTCGCCAGCTTCGCATCGACGAAGTCCGACATCAGGGCGCAATAGGCGGCGCATTCACCCTCCGGCATGCCGGCGAAATGCAGCGCCCGAATGCCGAGCAGCTCCGGGGATAAACATAATGCCAGGAACTGCGCCGAATAGCGCCGCTGCGCCGCGCGAAAGACGGCGGTGCTCTGTTCCATTACCTCGTTCAAACTGGCACCCTGCTCGTCGCTCCGGTAATCGTAGTCGCCGTTCTCCATGACGGCTATGAACATTGCGCGAAAGACCAGGAAGCTTTCCTGCGAGAGCGTAAGCTCGCGATCGCCATCCTCAATGGCCTGGGCCAGGGTATGGATTTGCGCGCCATCGATTTGCGCCACGTGGCCTGGAAGTTCCCCCGCGTAGCGCCGCAGCGCGGGCGCATCGCGGCTGTGCACTGCCAGATAAAAATCGCGCAATTGCGGATGGGGCGCCATGCGCTCAAGATGATCCCGGTGAATCAGGCGCCGCAGTCGCGCCTTCGCCAATTCCCAGGCATCGATCGCGGCGCGTTCTTGCCCGGTCCAGGCGTTGTCGGCCATCAGCCGGTGTGCATCCCACGCTTTCATCAGGCGCGGCCACATCACCACGCTCATAAAGCCGGCAAGGCCGTCAATTGGCACGCGCAGGATCGAATACGGCCCCCTGTCGTGTTCTATCCGCTGCCAAAACACAATGCCGTTCCCCGAGACCGTGACGATACCGTTCCTGCCATAGTCATCGTCGCCAACGGCATCCTTACCTGCCACGACCTGCAAGGGGCCAATGTCGTGGAGCCCGCGCGCACCATAGTCGCGCGCGATAATGGTGCGCAGTGCCGCAGCGATGGCGTCAACTTTGTCCGTAGTGAGCATCAGGTGAAACCCGGTCATCGCGATTGCGGCCGTGCTTCAATGAAGTTTGGAATCGTCGCCAGCGCGGCCGAGATTGGGCGGCGCGAAGGGTGTCTGTTAATGGTTGCGGTCGACCGCAAACGTGCACAGCTGCAGCAAGCTTTGTTTGTATACGCTGTCCGGCAAGCCGGCGATGGCGTCCGAGGCCCGCTTGGCGGCCACTTCGGCCGCGCGCCGCGTAAAGTCGAGCGCGCCGCTGCTGGTAATGGCCGCCAGGATGGCGTCGAAATGCTGCTCGTCGCCCTGCTCGATGCAGTCGCGCACCAGCTCGCGCTGTTCCGGCGTGCCGTTTTCCATTAGGTAGATCAGGGGCAACGTCGGCTTGCCTTCGCGCAGGTCGTCGCCCACGTTCTTGCCGATTTCAGTGGCGTCGCCCGCATAGTCGAGCACGTCGTCGATCAACTGGAACGCCGTACCCAGCGAACGGCCATATTCGCCAGCGGCCAAAATGTCGGCGTCGCTGGCGCCGGAAATGAGCGCGCCCAGTTCAGCGGCCGCTTCGAACAGCTTGGCCGTCTTGGAGCGGATCACCTGCAAATAACTTTCCTGGCTGACGTCCGGATCGTGCATGTTCAGTAACTGCAGCACTTCGCCTTCGGCGATCACGTTGGTGGCGTCCGACAGAATTTGCATAACGCGCATATTGTTCAAACCCACCATCATCTGGAAGGCGCGCGAATATAAAAAGTCGCCCACCAGCACCGAGGCGGCATTGCCGAACAGCGCGTTGGCCGTCTGGCGCCCGCGCCGCATCGACGATTCGTCCACGACGTCGTCGTGCAGCAGCGTGGCGGTGTGGATGAATTCAACCACCGCCGCCAGCTCATGGTGCGCCGTGCCTTGGTAGCCATACGCGTTGGCCACCAGCAGCACCAAGACCGGACGAATCCGCTTGCCGCCGGCACTGATGATGTACTCGGCGATCTGGTTCACAAGGCTGACCTCGGAATGCAGGCGCTCGCGGATCACCGTGTTGACCGCAGCCATGTCGGCGGCGATCGAGTGGGCGATATTATTTTGTGGGGCGGTAAGGATGGCGGCGGACAAGGCGAACCTGCAATAGACGTTGGGTGCGGGGATTATACGACATGGCCCGCGACGCCGCCGTGTTTGCAACTTGCAAGGCGTATAAACGTTGCAATCGCGACAATCCGGCCATGCAACAAAAGCGCCCTTGGGGCCGGATGGGCGCTCGTGCCGGCCGATTGTCCTATATGCTGGCAGGATGCATAGTGCAATGGTGCGGATGAGGCGACGATGCAAGGAGTTGGGCCTGGTCCTGGCGGCGCTGGCCCTTGCGTGGCCCGCCGTGGCGCAGGCGCAATCTTGCAGCCGCTCGATCAGCATGGCTACCGGGCGCTGGGAACCGTATGCGTATTACGATGCCGCCATGCATTTCACCGGAATCGATGCCGACATGGTGCGCGCCATCTTCAAGGAGGCTGACTGCCAGTTGATCGAGCTGGACTACAAGCCCGCCACGCGCAACATGACCCTGTTCGAACAAGGTGACATCGACCTGATGTCGGGCGCCTCGCGCACGCCAGAGCGGCTGAAACTGGCCCATTTCAGTCAACCCTACCGGGACGAGACGATCGGCCTGTTTGCGCTGGCCCGGCAGGCCGAGCGCTTTCGCGCCATTCGCAGCTTTCCCGACTTTTTGGCCGCGCCCGTATCGCTGGTGGCGCCGCGCGCCGGCTGGTACGGCCCGGTGTTCGAGCGCGAGGCCGCTGCCTTGCGCGGCGCCGGGCGCCTGTCGCGCTTTGGCGACTTTGCGCAGGGCATCCACATGCTCGCTGCCGGTCGCGTCAGTTTCATGCTGGGCGACGCTGCCGCAGCCGAGCACGCCGCTGTGCGCGCGGGCGTCCAGGTCCAGCCGCTCCCGTTCTGGGTGGTGCAGGCCCCCGTGCATTTGATGTTCAACCGTGCCACCGTGCCCCAGGCCTACGTCGAGCGGATTGACGCCGCCATTGTCTGCCTGCAGCGGCGCGGCGTGCTCGAGCGCATCCGCCGCTCTTACGGCGGCCAGTGAGTCAAGTTGTCGACATACCACGAACCAGCGGCGCTGTGCTTACCTTTTGACGAAAAAAAACAATCCATGTATAATCTGCGGTTCCCCCGGCTTAGGCCAGGGAAATCTTTTAACATTTGATGAGGTTTCATATCATGTATGCGGTCATAAAAACCGGTGGCAAGCAGTATAAAGTTGTCGCTGGCGAAAAACTTAAAGTAGAACAGATACCGGCAGACATTGGTTCCGAAATCACCATCGATCAAGTACTCGCAGTAGGAGCGGGCGACACCATTAAGTTTGGTGCGCCATTGGTCGAAGGTGCAACGGTACTGGTCACTGTTGTGGCACACGGTCGTCACGATAAAGTGAAGATTTTCAAGATGCGTCGTCGTAAGCACTACCAGAAACACCAAGGCCATCGTCAGAATTTCACCGAAATCCAAATCGTATCGATTAACGGCTAATTGCCGTTGCCCGACGTATCTCGTCCGGTTAACCAGCTATCAGGAGTAACAAATGGCACACAAAAAAGGCGGCGGCACAACGCGCAACGGCCGCGACTCAGAATCAAAGCGCCTTGGCGTTAAGGTCTACGGCGGCCAGGCGATCAATGCCGGCGGCATCATCATCCGTCAGCGCGGCACTCCGGTGCGCGCAGGCGAAAACGTCGGCCTGGGCAAGGATCACACCTTGTTCGCGCTGGTCGACGGCAAGGTCAAGTTCGTTGTCAAGGGTGCCGGTTCGAAGCAATTCGTCACCGTGATCCCGAACGAAGCGCCAGCAGCAGTGGTAGCAGCAGCGTAAGTTGGCAGTTCAGTTGTAAAGCGCGCCGTCATGGCGCGCATTTGTAAGGCGCGAGCCTTCAATCGAAAGGCTCTCCCCAAGGTAGAGCCTTTTTAGTTTTATGGCGGCAAAAATATGAAGTTTATCGACGAAGCAAAAATCGAAGTCATCGCCGGCGACGGCGGCAATGGCTGCGCCTCGTTCTGTCGCGAGAAGTTCCGCCCATTTGGCGGACCGGACGGTGGCGATGGCGGCAAGGGCGCGTCCATCTGGGCAGTTGCAGACCGCAACATCAATACGCTGGTGGATTTCCGCTACTCCAAAATGCACAAGGGCAAAGACGGCGAACCTGGCCGCGGCGCTGATTGCTATGGCAAGGGCGCGGACGACATTTTCATGCGCATGCCGGTGGGAACGCTGATCGTCGATAACAACAACGGCGAGATCATCGCCGACCTGACCGAACACGGCCAGACCGAACTGCTGGCCAAGGGCGGCGAGGGCGGCTGGGGCAACATCCACTTCAAGTCCTCGACCAACCGCGCACCGCGCCAAAAGGGCGAGGGCAAGGAAGGCGAGCGGCGCGAACTGCGTTTGGAGCTCAAAGTGCTCGCCGACGTTGGCCTGTTGGGCATGCCCAACGCCGGCAAGTCGACATTTATTACGGCCGTGTCGAACGCCAAGCCGAAGATCGCCGACTACCCGTTCACCACGCTGCACCCGAACCTGGGCGTGGTGCGCGTTTCGCACGAAAAAAGCTTTGTGATCGCCGACATTCCCGGCCTGATCGAAGGCGCCTCCGAAGGCGCGGGCCTCGGGCACCAGTTCCTGCGCCACCTGCAGCGCACCGGCCTGCTGCTGCACATCGTCGACATGGCGCCGTTCGAGACCAACGTCGATCCGGTCAAGGAAGCCAAGGCGCTCATCAAGGAGCTGGAAAAGTACGACGAGTCGCTGGTCGACAAGCCGCGCTGGTTCGTGCTCAACAAGCTCGACGTGGTGCCGGAAGAAGACCGCAAAAAGCTGGTCAAGGATTTCGTCAAGCGCATGGCCTGGAAGGGTCCCGTGTTCGAGATCTCGGCGCTGAACCACCAGGGTTGTCCTGAACTGGTCAACGCGATTTACCAGCACCTCGAGGCCAAGAAGCAAAGCGAACACCGCGCCGAAGAAACGCAGATGACCGAAGAAGCACGCGGCATTGCGTCGATCGATCCGGACGATCCGCGCTTCAAGATCCTCGATTAAGTGTTGTTTGTTTCAAAGTCCAGGACCGTAGAGCGCGCCACGCTGCTCAAGGTCGTTGCGCTCGTCTGTTCGCTGGCCGCCCTGTGGGCTCTGCTGGACCCGGACCGCATCGCGACGGGCCTGGGCATGTTACTCGTTGGCGTAAACGGCTACAGCCAGTTTTACGCCATGTACGTCGGCGTCAGGCTCGCTACCGCGGCCCTGGCGCTGTTGGCGGCAAGGCACGGCGACCAGCCACTGCTCGGCGATATCACAGCTTTGTTCGTCCTGGCGCAGCCGGTCGGCCGCTTCATCGCGGCCTTTGCCATCGGTCTGCCACAGGGATTTTTACTCGTCCTTTGCGGGCTCGAAGTGCTGTGCGGCGTCGCGCTGCTCGCCTTGCGCCCGCCCACGCCGACTCCGACCCGCCGATGAAATCCGTCATACAAACAGCCAACCGCATCATCATCAAAGTAGGCTCCTCGCTCGTCACCAACGACGGGCGCGGGCTCGATCACGGCGCCATCGCGCGCTGGGCATGCCAGATCGCCGCGCTGCGCGCGCTCGGCAAGGAAGTGGTGCTGGTCAGCTCCGGCGCGATTGCCGAAGGCATGCTGCGCCTGGGCTTTGAAAAACGCCCCACGGACATCCACGAACTGCAGGCCTGCGCCGCAGTCGGGCAGATGGGGCTGGCGCAAATTTACGAGTCGAGCTTTCGCGCGCATGGCCTGGGCACGGCGCAAGTGCTGCTCACGCACGCCGACCTGGCCGACCGCGAACGCTACCTGAACGCGCGCTCGACGCTGACCACGCTGCTGCGCCTGAAAGTGGTCCCCATCATCAACGAGAACGATACCGTCGTCACCGATGAAATCAAGTTCGGTGACAATGACACGCTCGGCGCGCTGGTGGCCAACCTGATTGAGGCCGATGCCCTGATCATCCTGACCGACCAGCACGGCCTGTTTTCGGCCGACCCGCGCAAGGATCCGAACGCGGTGCTGATCGCCCAGGGCAAGGCGGGCGACCCGGCGCTCGAAGCGATGGCCGGCGGCGCCGGCAGCAGCATCGGGCGCGGCGGTATGCTGACCAAGATCCTGGCGGCGCGCCGCGCGGCCGGTTCCGGCGCGCACACCATCATCGCCTGGGGCCGCGACAGCGATGTGCTCACGCGCCTGGCCGCCGGCGAAGCGATCGGCACCCAGCTCCTTGCGCAAACCGGGCGCCTGACGGCACGCAAGCAGTGGATGTCGGATCACCTGCATACCGCCGGCAAGGTGGTGCTTGATGCGGGCGCCGTGGCCAAGCTCACGCGCGAAGGCAAGTCGCTGCTGCCGATCGGCGTGATCGAAGTGAAGGGTGAATTCGGGCGCGGCGCCGTCATCACCTGCCTGGCCGAAGACGGCAGCGCCATTGCGCGCGGCATCAGCAACTACACCAGCACGGAGGCGCGCCGCATCATGCGCCGGCCTTCGTCCGAGATCGAAGCATTGCTCGGTTTCCTGGAGGGTCCTGAGCTGATCCATCGTGATAATCTGGTCCTGGTGTGAGCAACATGATCGAGCGATTCAAGGCGCTGTTCGCGCGCAAGGGCAGCTCGCCGGCGCCAGTCCCGGCGCCGGTGGGCGAGACGATCCTGTTCAATGCATACTGCACGCGGCTCGAGATCGCGCAGCCTGTTTTTGCGCACACGCTGCACGAGCGCTTCGATTTGTCCGATCCGGCGCTGCTGGCCGACCTGAACGATTTTTGCGGCTATGTATTGAGCCGCGGCGACGGCGAGATGTCACGCGACAAATACCACGTGATTTTGCACCTGCAGCGGGTGCAGCATCACCTGAGCATCAGCGTGAGCGTTGATGGTCTGGCGGCGTTTTATGCATGGGCCGCGCAAGCCAATGCGCTGCTGATCGGGCCGGACGGCAGCGTCACCGACCCGCAAGGGCGCGTGCTGGTCGGCGTGGACGACGGCAAGGCCGATCCGCAGGCTCGGCTGCCGTATCCCGAGCAGGCGCTGGCGCGCAAGGACGCCACCGTTGCCATGCTCGCCGCGCGCGGCGTTGACGTGCCCGTCACGCTGCCGCCCCTTGTGTGCGAAGCCGAACTGGCATTGCGCAGCCGGGACGAGACAGTCGAGCGTGCGCGCGCCTTGCTGCTCGTTGCGCTGCGCGCCGAGTCGGTCGCCTCTGGCGAGGCGATGCCGGTCGAGACGCTGCTTGCCAAAATGCCCCTGGCGGACGACGCGCTCTCGCCCCAGGAGCAGGCCTTCCTGGACCAGGAAGCGCCAGCGCAGGCCGATTGCGCCCAGTTCATCTGGCGTTACGAAAGCCTGTACCTGCTGGAATGGGCGCTTGGCCTGGTCGCTGAGCTGCCATATCCAACTGCGCCGGCCGATCCCGCCAACGTGGTGGCAACGCTGATCGAGATGCGCGGGCCGCGCCTGCGCCCGGCCGCCGAGATCCTCGATGCGCTCGACCTGCATTACCGCCTGCACTGGCATATCCGCCAGTCGCGCCTGAAAAACGGCGTTGCCCCCGCCGGACTCGATGCGGACGTCGTCATGGAACGGCACCGCGCGCTCAACTGGCTGGTGCGCTTCCAGCACGCACCCTGGGACCAGGTCGACACGCCGACCTGACCGTTCGTCGCCGCCAATTGCCGTTCAAGCTGTCCGCACTGCCGCCAGTCCCTTCGCCCGTGCCATTGCGCCGCGCCTCGTGTATTGTCCCGTTTCGATCAATCCACCCCGGGCCCCACATGAAAAAGCACGCTAGCGCTGCCGTCCTGTCCCTGCTTGTCTTGCCGTGCGCGGCCTTCGCCCAGCAGTCGAACGCGTGGGAAGTCGACGTGCGCCAGTTCGACACCCAGTACTGGAAGGCATTCAACGAGTGCGAGATTGAAAAGCTGACCGCCATGAACACCGACGACCTCGAGTTTTACCATGATGTGGGCGGCATCTCGAAGGGAAAGGCCATCTTTTCCGAATCGGTCGGGAAGAACATTTGCGGGCGCCCCGGCGTGCGCGTGCGGCGTGAAGCGGTCCCCGAGAGCATGCGTTTTTTTCCGATGCGCGACGGCGCCAGGCTGTACGGCGCGGTCGTCTCGGGCGAGCACCGCTTTTACGAAATACCCAAGGGCGGCAAGGAAGTGCTGACCGGCCAGGCGCGGTTCACCCACATGCTGTTGCTGGAGGGCGGCCAATGGAAAGTGTCGCGCGTGCTCAGTTTTGACCATGGGCCTGCGCGCCAGGAGTCGCCGCGCCAGGAGTCGCTGCGGGCCGAAGCGAGCATCAGCGCGGCGCAACTGGACCAGCTGGCCTGGCACTATGTCGAAAAAGACGGCGCCTTCATGGACGTTCGGCGCGACGGAAAGCGCCTGTCGGTTGCCAGCGGGCCGTCGGTGTTCGTGCTCAAGGCAGCGGACAAGAACGAATTTTTGTCAGCGATCGCTCGCTGACGATGACGTTCGGGCGCGACCCGGCCGGCCGCGGGCGCTCGCTTACGGTGCGCGAGGAAGGCAAGGTCGTGGCCGAGGCAGTGCGCCGCTAAGCTCACCAAAGCGCAGCCGTCGCGCTTCCAGGAGGTAGCGACGCTGCGTCCAAAAATGCCTGCGATGCGGATAGTGACGCGGACGCACAAGGAGATGTGAAACCGTTTGTGTGCTTGCGATAAGTTCCATTATTAAATCATGGCATGGTTCAGTGTCTACGCCGCAGAACCTCTCCCTTTGATTCAACCGCATACGCCGCTTGCCAGCGCCCGTACGCTGGATAGCGGTATCACGTGTCCGGGACGACGACGCAGTTTGACGCCTCACTGAATCTAAGGAGAATGAAATGATGAATTCCATGAACACCATGCTAATGCCCTTCTCGTCCGGCAGCCGCGCTTGCGATTGCAAGAGTCCGAAGGTTCACAAGGTTCCACGCATGCCAGTCATGATCGATCAGCAAAACGCCGACCCAACCGATGTGCGTGACCTGACCGGCACAGCGTTGCACACGGTCGTCGATCATGACGCGATTGACGGCAAGATGTTGAATTTATTTACGAGCAAAATCCAGGCGGAAGAGTTTGCTCGATCCACACCGCAGAGAAAACCATCCGCGTATGCGCTCAGCCGCCGTGAGCAACAGCGAAGCAAGCTAGCAGCGACGAGCGCTGAAGCGGTGAAAACAGCGAAATCAGCAGAAACAGCAGTTCCACCCGACGGCGGCTACATGGAACTGTATGAACATATCGATTTTGACGGGTGCAGCTGGCGGCTGTTAGAGCAGGACAACCATACAGTGGGAGACTATAGCAATCTATGGGCTTGCGGATTTCTGTGGTGGGGTTGGAAGAACGCGAACGACGTCGTCTCGAGCATGGATATTACGGTCAGCGCCCGTTTTGTTGTCTTCTTTGATGCGCCCAATCTGGATTACGGCGATTTCACCAATACGCTCTGGGTACCAGGCAATTCCTGGGTGCCAAATCTGGTGCCTCACGGCTGGAACGACCGGATCACGTCGCACATGCTCTGGTATTGAGTGGCCGCCGGCAAGGCGATCGACTATACGCCGTCTGGTGCCGGCGTCTTGTCCTTGTACTCGCACAGGTCGGCGATGATGCAGTTCCAGCACAGCGGCTTGCGCGCAATGCAGGTGTAGCGGCCGTGTAGGATCAGCCAGTGATGCGCGTCCAGCAAAAACGCTTTGGGCACGAACTTCATCAGCTTGTTTTCAACTTCGATCACGTCTTTGCCGGGCGCGATCCGGGTCCGGTTCGAGACGCGGAAGATGTGCGTATCGACCGCCATCGCCAGTTCGCCAAAGGCGGTATTGAGCACCACGTTGGCCGTCTTGCGGCCCACGCCGGGCAGTGATTCGAGCGCCTCGCGCGTGCGCGGCACTTCGCCGCCGTACTGCTCGACCAGAATCTGACAAGTGGCCATCACGTTCTTGGCCTTGGTCGGGTACAGGCCGATGGTCTGGATGAACGACTTGAGTTCGTCGATGCCCAGTGCCAAAATAGCCGCCGGCGTATTGGCCACCGGGTACAGCTTGCGTGTGGCCTTGTTGACGCCCACATCGGTGGCTTGCGCCGACAGCAGCACGGCAATTAACAGTTCGAACGGCGTGCTGTATTCGAGTTCGGTTTTTGGATTCGGGTTCGCTGCGCGCAGGCGCTCGAAGATGGCTTGCCGTTTTGCGGGATTCATTGGCCTGCCGCTTTCTGGCGCGCGCGTTCCATGGCCGCTGCGATGATGGCGCGCTTGCGTTCTTTTTCGGCCAGTTGTTCCGGCGTGTTCGCTTCCGAGGCGGTGACTTCCTTCATCTTGGCGACGGCTTTGGCGGCCAGGCGCGCATCGTTTTCGTCGCGTTCGCGCTGCAGGCGCAGCGTGCGGAAGTCATGCCGCGCGCGGGCCGCGTCGGCCTGCGGCTGGGTCCAGGCGTCCCAGCCGGTGCGCTCGCCCGTGACCGGCATCATCGAGATGCAGTCGACCGGGCAGGGCGCCACGCACAGGTCGCAGCCGGTGCACAGGCTGGGCAAAATCGTGTGCATTTGCTTGGCCGCGCCCAGGATGGCGTCCACCGGGCAGGCCTGGATGCACAGCGTGCAGCCGATGCACAGCGCTTCGTCGATAAAGGCGACCGGACGCGGGCGTTCAATGCCGTTGACCGGGTTGATCGGAATGGTCGTTCTGCCCAGCAGGCCAGCCAGGCTGGCCACGCCTTCCAGGCCGCCCGGGGGGCACTGGTTGATGTCGGCCGTGCCGTCGGCAATCGCTTGCGCATAGGGGCGGCAGCCCGCGTACCCGCACTTGGTGCACTGGGTTTGCGGGAGGAGGTCTTCGACCTGGTCGGCGAGGGTTTTGGTCACGGCGCGCGAGTGGGTAGCAAAGCGTCATTATAGTCGTCTGGGCGCCGGCGTACATGTAGGGCCGATAAGCGACGGCGCAATCCGCCACGCGCCGCCGTCGGCCCATGGCAGATTGCGCTATCGCTTATCCGCCCTACGGTTTTGCCCATGCGTATGGGCGAAAAAAATGCCGCGTCGCGGCGGCATTTTCTTTCAAGCGAATGACGATCAGCCATGTTCCTTGATGAAGGCGCCAATTTTTGGGCAAATCACATCGCGCCAGCGGCGGCCGGAAAAAATGCCGTAGTGGCCGCAGCCAGGCGCCACAAAATCCTGCTGCATGTTGGCTGGAATGCCCGAACACAAATCATGCGCCGCCTGGGTCTGGCCGGCGCCCGAAATATCATCGAGTTCGCCTTCGACCGTAAACAGCGCGACCGTGGTGATGTCTTGCGGACGCACCAGGTTGCCGCCCACGACCCAGGTGCCCATCGGCAGGCTGAATTCCTGGAACACGGTCTTGATGGTGTCGAGGTAGTACTCGGCCGGCATGTCGAGCACGGCGTTGTACTCGTCGTAGAAGCGGCGATGGCCTTCCGCAGGATCGTCGTCGCCCGTCACCAGGTGCATGTAGAACTCGCGGTGGCTTTGCGCGTGCCGCCCCGGATTCATGGCAATGAAACCGGCGTGCTGCAAAAAGCCCGGATAGACGCGCCGTCCGTAGGCCGGATAGTTCGACGGCACCGCGTAGATGACGGTGTTTTCGAACCACGAAAACGGCTTTTCAATGGCCAGGTCGTTGACTGCGGTCGGCGACTTGCGCGGGTCGATCGGGCCGCCCATCATCGTCATCGTCTTGGGCAGTTGCGGATCCTTGGCCGTGGCCATCAGCGAGATCGCGGCCAGTACCGGCACCGTCGGCTGGCACACGGAAATGACATGCAGATCGGGTGCCAGCAGGCGAATGAAATCCTGCACGTAGTAGATATAGTCGTCCAGGTGGAAAGCGCCTTCTGACAGCGGCACCATGCGCGCATCGGTCCAGTCGGTGATGTACACGTCATGGTCGGTCAGCAGCGAGCGCACCGTGTCGCGCAGCAGCGTCGAGTGGTGGCCCGACAGCGGCGCCACCAACAGCACTTTTGGTTGCTGCAGCTTGGCATACTGCTTGTCGGTCAAGTCTTTTTTAAAGTGCAGCAGCCGGCAAAAAGCGCGTTCGACAACCACTTGTTCCAGGATGCCGACGGTGTCGCCGTTGATCGTGGTGTCGCGGATGTCAAAGGCTGGCTTTTCGTAATCCTTGCCCAGGCGGTACATCAGTTCGTATCCGGCGGCGATGCGCTGCGCAAAGGGCGTGTGTGCCAGCGGCGAGACCGGATTCGTGAATAATTTGGATGAAGCGTCAGCCCACTGCATCAGCGGCGTTAGGAATGAGCGTTGCATCTCGTGCAGTTGGTAAAGCATACATATTCCTTCAAGATAATCGACACGTCTGCAATCGTTTGCAGGGTACGCAGATTAATTATAGGCTATTTGGGCGGCGGGTTTGCAATTCTGGGTGCTTGAGAGAAATTGAACATTCTGTAAATTTCGCGTAAGCAAACCGTGATCGATATCCAGTTTTAACACAAAATGGTGCAGTGCGTTTATGAGCTACCTAACGCAAATTGAAAATGCCCCGGCTGGACGGGGCATTGTTGCGTGCGAGTTACTGAACGATATCAGTCAAATACGGGACTCTCGACACCGAGGATCTTGTGCAGTTTTGGCGACGTGGTGGTGTACTGCATGTGGATCTTTTTATCCGGGAAGATGTACGGCGCCGCGCCGAAAGCGGCCAGCGCCGCCTCGTGAAAGCCCGACAGAATCAGTTTCTTCTTGCCCGGATAGGTGTTGATGTCGCCCACGGCAAAAATGCCCGGCACGTTGGTCTCGAACTTTTCCGTGTTCTGCACCTTGAGCTGGCGCCGCTCGATATCGAGGCCCCAGTCGGCGATCGGGCCCAGTTTCGGCGACAGGCCAAAGAACACCAGCAGCATGTCGAGCGGCACGCGGCGCGTGACGCCGTCCGCACCGGTGACTTTTACTTCCGTCAACTTGTCATCCTTGGTATCGAAACCGGTGACTTGGCCGATGATCAATTGCATTTCGTAAGCGTCGCACATTGCCTTCATCTTGGCGACCGAGGCCGGCGCGGCGCGGAAATCTTCGCGGCGGTGCAGCAAAACAACAGATTCGGCCTTGCCGACGAAATTGAGGGCCCAGTCGAGGGCCGAATCGCCGCCGCCGCAGATGATCAGGTTCTTGCCCTCGAACTGGGACGGATCCTTGACGCGGTAATGCAGCTGCGAGCCTTCGAATACGTCGATGCCGTCGACCTTGATGGTGCGCGCCTGGAACGAACCGACGCCGGCGGCAATGAAGATGGTCTTGGTGATGAAGCGCGTGCCGGCCGAGGTTTCGACATTGAAGCGGCTGTCTTCGCGGCGCTGCACGAGCGTCACTTCCTGGTTCAGGTGGAAGGTCGGCTCGAACGGCTCGATCTGCTTGAGCAGGTTGTCGGTCAATTCCTGGCCGGTGCATACGGGCACGGCGGGGATGTCGTAGATCGGCTTGTCAGGATACAGTTCCACGCACTGGCCGCCAACGGCCGGCAGCGAGTCGATGATGTGGGCCTTGATCTCGAGCAGGCCGAGTTCGAACACCTGGAACAGGCCGACGGGGCCTGCGCCAATGATCACGGCATCGGTATCGATGGCGCCGGCAAAAGAACTGTTGGCAGCGATGCTGCCCGCTTCGTGGGTGGTTGACATGCGCACTTCCTGTAGGTGTTAAACGGTAATACGGGCACGGTTGCCCCAAGCGCCCGCAGGCGCGCCGGGCGGCGGCGCCGGGAGAATCTAGCGGACCAGCTGGCCGAGCTTGTCCTTGACGTCTTTCCACTGCTCGGCGTCAGGCAAGGCCGCCTTGGTCTTGGTGATCGACGGCCAGTTGCGCGCCAGTTCAACGTTGATCTTGATGAAAGCTTGCTGGTCGGCCGGCACATCTTCCTCGGCGAAGATGGCGTTGACGGGGCATTCGGCCACGCAGACGGCGCAATCGATGCACTCGTCCGGGTCGATGGTCAGGAAATTTGGGCCTTCCCGGAAACAATCGACCGGGCATACATCGACGCAATCGGTGTAACGACAGCTGATGCACGATTCGGTGACAACGTGGGTCATAACAGTCCTATCAAATGAGGGGTGCTGCGCGTCGACGTGCGTACCGCCGCCGTCTGCTAAAGCAAAGCACTGTATTTTAAGGCAATTCGCCTGTTCCCACAAATTAGGCTTAGACACAATACACATAAGCAAATGCGCGCGCCCCCACCGATGTTGTCGATACTTTAACGGCAAAAGCCGCACAAGTGCGGCTTTTGCAGCGTGGGCATGCTCTATAGGCCGGGGTCGTCCGGGGCCGGTTCGGGCAGCAGCGGCGGCGCGCTCGCGCCGCGCCCGTGCGTGGCGCACCACTGCGCCAGCGCGTCCAGTTCGGCCGCCAGCAGCCGTTCAACGTCATGGTATTCGGCCAGGTTCATGGTCCCGCAGCAGGCGCTCCTGTCCTGCACTGCGTCCGGCGCGTCCTGCACCGCCGGCAACAGGTCGGTCCCGGCCACATGGTCTTCGGTCAGCGGCACGGGCGAGCGCACCACCTCGCGCAGCACGAAGCGGTTGCGGATCGCATTGCGGTAGTCGACCGGCTTGCCATCCTCGGCCACGGTGCGCAGCATGGCGTTGACCACGTCCGCATAGGTGGCGGCGTGATCGGGCGCGGCGATCAATGCGCGCAGCAGCGCCGAGCGCAGGTAGGCGGCCACCTCGTGCAGGACCGCGGCGCAGTCGCGCAGGGCCGGATTGCGCTCAAAGGCGAACAGGTCGGCCAGGATGTCGTAGACGGCCCCGGTGAACACTTGCGAAATGGCATGCACTTCGTTGCCGGCCTGCGACAGCGTGATGTCGTTGTCGGCGTTGCGCAAACCGTTCGAGCGGCCAAGCGCCAGGCCGAACTCCTCGGCGATATCGGCGAGGAAGGTTTTGTCATGCAGGCGCGCCTTGGTCTGGGCCACGATTGCCTCGCACTGGTCAAGCTGGGACAGGCACAGGAAAATGGCGGTTAGGTCGCCAAAAGCTTCGTGCAGGCCGCCGGTCTGGGGCGGATTGTCGGCCAGCAGCCACTCGGGCTTCAAGCCGTCGAGCACGGCGTGGCCGGTTTCGTGCGAGACGATGTCGAACGAGCGGCAGGTAAATACCCGTTCGGCCTGGCCGCCGGGAATGAAGTCGCCAAATTTCAGGCAGCATTGCGAGCGGCTGTAGAACGCGTTCATCACGTTGGGCAGCCCATACGGAAAAATGTCAATCGGCGCCACGTCGGCGCTGCTGTTCCATTGCCACGGCAGCGGCGTGTCGTCGCTGCCGTCGGCCAGCGCGCGCTGGTACATGGTAAGCGTCTGGCGCACCACGGCGTAGGTGTGCACGGCATCAAACTGGGGCGTGTCGGGCATCGTGACAAAGTCGCCGAACGCATTCGGGCTGACCGGCGTGATGCCCGGCTGGCCGAACATGATGCGCGCGTCGCGCGGGCCGTCGAGCACCAGGCCGGGCAAAAACACTTTGCGGGTGCCGATTTCGCTGACCGACGGGTCCTGCTTCCACATCAGCACGCGCGCCCCGATGCCGAACGGGGAGGGCGGCTCCGCGCCCAGGCCCACGCGCGGGCGACCGGGTTCGAGGATCAGCGCTGCGGCCTTGCGGTGCTGGCGATATTGCGCGCTGGGGGTGGGGATATAGCTGACCGGCGCAGCAGTGCGCTCCGGATGCTCGGCATCGACCAGGGTGACGCGACTTTCCATACAACCTCCGCTAGTGTTCGGCCGAATCCTACGGCCCTAGCGGAAATAGTGCAGCCCCAGGCAGGCTCATCCTTTGATCCTGATCAATAGATTGTCGTTATAGAAAGAAAAGCGCGGCCATCGCCACCAAGGTCGGCGGCAGCGCCCCGGCCAGCAGGCCGGCCACGCCGATCGACTCGTCGGCAAAGCCGTCGCGCAGCAGCGAGACGCCGGCCGGGTTGGGGGCGTTGGCGATCACGGTCAGCCCGCCGCCGGCCACGGCGCCGGCCACCAGCATGTATTTGGCCTCATCGCTCATGCCCGCGATGAGCGAACCGAGGTAGGTCAGCGCGGCATTGTCGGTCACCGCCGTCAAGGCGGTGGCGCCAAGGAACAGGGCGCCCGGTTCCAGGCTTGAGACGATCGGCTGCAGCCACCATTGCTGCATTCCGCCCAGCACCACTAGCCCGGCCAGGAAAAAGCCCACCAGCAAACCTTGCTTGAGGATCAGCGGATTCTGATACTGCTCGTAGGCGGTGGTAAAGCCCAAAAAAAACATGAACAGGCCCATGAAAATGACCGGGTGATGTGCGAACCCCACCACGGCCGCGAGGAACAGCAGGTGAATGGCCGAGACCAGCAGCGGGATGGGCGCGGCGGGGGCCGCGTGCGGGTCGTCGGCCCCGACGTGGCGGCGCAGCAGGATGGTGACGGCGGTGGCGTTGATGACGACCGCCAGCGCCGCCTTCCAGCCGAAAGTGGCAGCCATGAAGGCGCTGTCCCAGTGCCAGGCGGCGGCCACCATCAACACCGGCGGCGCGGCAAACGAGGTCAGCGTGCCGCCGATTGAAATGTTCACGAACAGCACGCCGAGCGCGGCGTACTTGATCCACTCCGGCATGCCGCGATCCTGGCGAAAGATTTGCGGCCCCAGCATCAGGGCGGCCAGCGTCATGGCGGCCGGTTCCGTGATCAGGGAGCCCAGCAGCGGGACCATTGCCAGGCACAGCCAGACCCGCACCAGCGGCGTGCGCAGCGGCACCAGGCTGGCGAGAGCGGCAATGGCCGCGCGTATGCTTTCGAGCACCGGCTTGGATGCGGCCACGACCATGATGACGAATACGAACAGCGGCTCGGTGTAGGTGCGGCTTTCGGCATAGGCGATGGCTTGCTCGCCACCCGAGACAAAGGCGATGGCGATGATGAGGATGAAGGCCCACAGCCCGAACACCACCTCGACCTCGCCGAAAAAATGCCACAGGCCCGCGTGGCGCGGGAAGCGGTCGGCCAGGCGCTCGAACGACTTGGTGGCGAAGGTATGCGCCAGGGCGAGTGCGAACAGGATGGCGGCGATCAGCTGGAGGTCGGTCATGGGCGCTGGTGATGGACGGTGATTGACGTGATCGCATTATAGAGTGCGGGGCGCCGGTGGTATCATTGCCGAAATTGACACGGGAAGATTTACATGGCAGACATCAGCATCGTACAAGAACACAAACTGACGCACAAAAAAGCACGCGAGGCGGCGCAGAAGGTAGCCGACGTGATCGCCGACGAATACGGCCTGGAATGCGAATGGGAAGGCGACGTGCTGCGGTTCGAGCGCAGCGGCGTGCAGGGGCAATTGACGCTGGAAAAGAAGAAGGCCGAGATGTTTATCCGGCTGGGTTTTTTGATGAGCGCATTCGCGCCGACCATTCAGGCCAAGGTGGAAGAGAACATGAAAAAGGTGTTCGGGGCGGCGTAGAAGCGCAACGGCACGTAGGCACGTAGGGCGGAAAAGCGCAGCGCATTGCGCCACGCGCCGCCAACGGCTCACGGCGCAATGCGCTGACGCTTTTGCGCCCTACCGATAGAAAAATTTAGCCCTTCAAATCCTCGATCAGGTCGATGTACTGCTGCATCGCTTCATCCTTGCTGGTGCCCTTGAGCGCCTCCCATGCATCGAACTTGGCACGCCCGACCATGTCGGTAAAGCCGGGGCGCTTGCCTTCTGCGTCGCCCGTTGCCGCCTGCTTGTAGAGCGCATAAATCTTCAGCAGCGTCATGTTGTCCGGACGCTCAGACAGATTCTTCGAATCGAGCTGGGCCTGGTCGAACTGTTCTTGCAAACTCATAAAGTCTCCTGGTGGCTAGTGATATTGATGTAATACTGGCGGCTGGAAAATTGTCGCTAGAGTAATGTGCCTACAATCTTATCGCAACAATAAACATATTGCGCTACATAATAGAACTACCGCTGTTTATTAGAGGAGATGCTCCATGTTGTCGAAAGCTCTGTCCGCATTTAGCCGCAAAAAGATGTCTACTGTCGATACCGCCTGGCTAAGGATGGATTCTGATGGCAACCTGATGATGATCGTGGGCGTGTCCATGCTCAGCAAACCGGTCAGCGTGGAAGGCCTCAAGCACGCGCTCGCGTTGCGCTTTCTGGTCTATAGCCGCTTTCGCAGCCGGGTCGTGACGGACCTGTCGGGCTCCTGGTGGCTGGAGCAGGAAGTGGACCTGGATAACCATGTAGTGCACACCGCGCTGGCCTCGAACAAGGACAAGTCGAGCAACAAGCCGGCCCTGCAGCAACTGGTGGGCAAGCTCTCGCAGCAGCCGCTCGACCCGGAAAAGCCGCTGTGGCAGATGCACCTGGTCGACAATTGCCTCGGCGAAGACGGCAAGCTGCGCCAGGCCTTGATCATCCGCATCCACCACTGCATCGCCGACGGCGTGGCGCTGGTGGGCGTGTTTATGTCGATGTTCGACGAATCGAAGGACGAGCCCGAGCACCAAGTGCCAACGCCGCGCGCGGCGGCCGCCTCGTCGGCCGCGGCCGAAGAAAATCCGTGGGAGCAGATCATGCTGCCGGTGACGGCCGCCTCGATCAAGGCGATCGATTTGTCGTCGAACGTGTTGCTCAAAACGCTGGGCATGGTGACCGACATGGACAAGCTGCCCGGGCAGATTTCCGCGCTCGGGCACACCGCCGGCCAGTTGGCGATCGACGCCATCAAGCTAACCACGATGGAAGAAGACAGCCGCACGCGATTGAAGGGCAAACCCAACGGCATCAAGCACGTGTCGTGGAGCGAGCCGCTGCCGCTGGCGGAAGTGAAAGCCATCGGCAAGGCCTTTGGCTGCTCGATCAATGACGTGCTGATGGCCAGCGTGGCCGGGGCCCTGCGCGCTTACCTGCGCGAGAAGGGCGACAGCATCGAGCATGATTGCGACGTGCGCGTGATGGTGCCGGTGAACTTGCGCAAGCCGAGCCGGCGCCAAAAGCTGGGCAACGCCTTCGGGCTGGTGCCGCTGGTGCTGCCGGTCGGCCTGGAAGACCCGGTCGCGCGCCTGTTCGAGGTGCGCCACCGGATGAATGAACTCAAGGGCAGCTATACGGCGCTGGTGGCCATGTCGGTGCTCGGTGTGCTGGGCGCGACGCCCAAGCAGGTACAAAACGAAATCCAGAATTATTTTACGCGCAAGGCGACGGCCGTGATGAGCAACGTGCCCGGCCCGCAGCAGCCGCTGTACCTGGCCGGCAGCCAGCTTGACCAGTGCATGTTCTGGGTGCCGCAGTCGGGCGACATTGGCATTGGCGTATCGATTTTGAGCTACAACGGCGGCGTGCAGTTCGGCATCGTCACCGACGACGCGCTGGTCAAGGACCCCGACAACATCATCCACCGCTTCGCCCCCGAATTCGAAAAACTCGTCATGCTGGCATTGATGGGTGAGTGGGAATAAAACGCTTATCCAGCCTGGTAAACCACCCCCGGGGTCAGTTCCCCCATTACGACACAACCTCGTCTGTAATGCAGCTTACAGACGAGGCCGTGTCGTAATGGGGGAACTAACCCCGGGGGCGATGTTTTACCTGGGTTGCGCGGCGTTCGCTTCTTTTTCTGCATGTTTTTCTGCTTCACTGTCGCGAAACGGGTAGGTGGCCACGGCCACCGCTCCCTTGCCGACCATGACGCCGCCCTTGACCGCCGCCGAGCCGAGCGCGACGCCGGTGCCGACGACCGCCCCGGTCACCGCGATGACCGTGCAGCCGCCCAGCGCTGCCAGCGCTATCGCCAGCAGCGCGGCGCGGGCGGCGTGCATGCTTATACCGCCAGCAGTTCGACGTCGAAAATCAAGGTCGCGTTCGGTGGAATCGCGCCGCCCGCGCCGCGCGCGCCGTAGCCCAGCGCCGCCGGGATCGTCAGCGTGCGCGCGCCGCCAACCTTCATGCCTTGCACGCCTTCATCCCAGCCCTTGATGACCTGGCCGGCGCCCAGCGAAAACTGGAATGGGTCGTTGCGGTCTTTGCTCGAGTCGAATTTGGCGCCCTTGGTGCCGTCGTCGTTGCGCAGCCAGCCGGTGTAATGCACGGTCACGTGCTGGCCCGCTGCAGCTTGGGCGCCGTCGCCGACGGTGGTGTCTTCGTATTGCAGGCCGGAGTCGTTAGTGATGATGGACATGATATTCCTTGCGTGTTGGATGATTGGCGATTGTAGACGATGGCGTTCCAAAGCGCTATTCACGCCTCGCGCGCGCGAATTTCGATTATGCTTCGGTCTCATTGTCTTTTTTGAACGATTTTTCCATGAGCCAGCCTACGCTTCGCCCCGTCGTCACCGCCTACCGCCGCGCCTTGAGTTCGCAATTCAGTTTCAAGATCCTGCGCATGTCGTTCGTGCCGCTGCTGCTGTCGCTGGTGATCGGTTTTACGATCCTGTATTTCGCGGCCAATCCCCTGATGGACGTGATCCAGTCGATTTTCTCGCGCTACAACCTGAACGACTATACGGGCGCCAGCATGTTCAAGATGATCGTGGTGCCGCTGATCCTGATGGTGCTGCTGCTGCCGCTCACGCTCGTCATCGTCACCCTGATCATGAACGTGGCGGCCATGCCGGCCATCGTCAAGCACGTGGCCGCGCGCCAGTATGCCGGCCTGGAAGAAAAAAAGGGTGGCACCATGACCGGCGGCCTGTGGCTTAATCTGGTCACCATGCTCAAGTTCGTGCCAATCTGGCTGGTCACGCTGCCGCTGTATATTTTTCCGCCGCTGGCCATTGCGGTGCAAGTGATCCTGTTCGGGCGCCTGAACGCGCGCGTGATGGCCTACGATGCGCTGGCCGACCATGCCAGCGCCGAGGAGTTTGCCGCCATCGTCAAGCTGCATGCGCGCGACCTGACCACCATCGGCGTCATCTCCGGCGCCTGTGGCGCCATTCCCGGCCTGGTGTGGCTGGGCGGCGCCATCACGCTGATGTTCCCGGTCCTGGCGCCGCTGTCGATCTGGCTGTTCATCATGGTGTTCATTTTCACGGCGCTGTGGTTCCAGTACTACTGCATGCAGGCGCTGGAAGAACTGCGCGCGGCGCGGCGCGGCAAGGACGCGGTAGCGGTCCATGACTGAGCCGGCAGTTTTCGGCCCACATCGCCGGCAACTGAATCACCTCAACTGAAGGAAACGCGCATGGCAATCGGTTTGATCATCATCGGCGACGAAATCATGTCGGGCAAGCGCCAGGATGCGCACTTTTCGGCCGTGCTCAAGCTGCTCGCCGAGCGCGGCCTGCAGCTGGCCTGGGCCGAATATCTGGGCGACGATCCGCAGCGCTTGAGCGCTACCTTCGAGCGCACCATGGCTACTGGCGACATTGTCTTTTCATGCGGCGGGATTGGCTCGACGCCCGACGACCATACGCGCCAGTGCGCCGCGCGCGCGCTCGGCCGCCCTTTGGTGCTGCATCCGGAAGGGCGCCGCAATATCGAAGAGCGCATCATCGAGATGTCCGAAAAAGCGGGCGTTGTGCCGGCGCTCGATTCGCCGGAAAACCAGCAGCGCCTGCAAATGGCCGTGTTCGCGCAGGGCGCCACGCTGATCCCGAATCCCTTCAACAAGATCGCCGGCTTCACGCTCGGTACCCACCATTTCGTGCCGGGCTTTCCCGTGATGGCCACACCGATGATCGCCTGGGTGCTCGACAATCTGTATGCGCACCTGTTCAACCAGGCGCCGCGCAGCGAGCGCTCGGTGATCGTGTTCGCCAAGGCCGAGTCGGCGCTGGTGCCGCTGATGGAATATATCGAGGCCACCTGGCCGCAGGTCAAGGCGTTCAGCCTGCCAAGCGTGGGCGATGCCGACACGCGCGCGCACATCGAACTGGGGGTGAAGGGCGAGCCGGCGCAAACGGCGGCCGCGTTCGCGCACCTGCGCGCCGCGCTCGACCAGATGCAGGCCGAATACCGCGATGTCGGAACGTGAAGAGTTTATGACAACGGCGTTACCGCATTTCGGCGCGTGCATTTCGCCCGGTATACTCAGCCGTTGTTTTTTTGCGAAAAACAAACCACTGCGCCAACATTTCTTGAACACTGCTGCGTGCCGGTCGTCCCGATGTGGTGGAATGGTAGTCCTGCGTACACTGGAAGTAAGATGACATTCCAGTGACATTTTAAGTAAAACAAAGCGACAAGATTGACCACTCGATCCTACCGACAGGCCTGTAGCAGATGGCAAGGGTGGTGCGGTGATTGCAGGTACGATTGATTCAGACCGGTTGAGCCATCATGGAAAGTAATCGTCGAATTCGACGACCCCGCATTGTGGTGCACGCGGTGCGCAAATTGCGCGCCCGGTCTGCATCGATGACTGCCAACGGCGAGCCCGGCCAGGCCGAGCTCCCGACCCCGCATCCCCACCTGTCGCTGGTGCCCGAGGGACCGCAATTGGAAGGTGAAGGCATGCTGGAACAGACACACATCCCCGAGGTCGCGACGACGCCGACCCCGCCCGCGCCGCCTAAAAGGCGCAGCCGCATCAAGCCGGCGCTGATTCTGCTGCTGTTGATGCTGCTCTCGATCGCCTCGGTCTGGGCCTGGCGCGAATCGCGCACCTCGTCGATGCAGGCCAAGGTGTTCGCCAAGATGGCGAAAAAAATCAGCTACAAGGTCGAGAAGGGACCGAGCAATGCGATCCGCTTCCCGCACGACAGCCCGTACGACGAGCGGCTCGGCTACGCCAATTTGCCCGACTACCTGGGCAAACTGAAAACGCGCGATTATGAAATTGCCGCCCAGGCCCGCATCTCGCCCAAGATGGTGGAGCTGGCCGACCGCGGCCTGTTCGCCACTTACCGCGAAAAGACCAAGGTCGGCCTGACCATCCTCGACTGCAAGAGCCAGCCGCTGTTTACCAGCCTGTTCCCGGAGCGTTACTACGCCGGCTTTACCGACGCGCCCACGCTGCTGGTGCAAAGCCTGCTGTTCATTGAAAACCGCGAACTGCTCGACACCACCTACCCCAAGCGCAATCCGGCGGTGGAGTGGGACCGCTTCTCAAAGGCGGTGTTCGACAAGGTGCTGCAAATGTTCATCCCGGGCGACGACAAGCGCTCGGCCGGCGGCAGCACGCTGGCCACCCAGATCGAAAAATACCGCCACTCGCCGGACGGGCGTACCAGCTCGCTGTCCGAAAAGTTCATCCAGATGGGATCGGCCACGCTGCGCGCCTACCAGTACGGCGAAGACACCACGCTGGCGCGGCGCCAGATCGTCATCGATTACTTGAATACCGTGCCGCTGTCGGCCAAGCCCGGTTACGGCGAAGTGAACGGCATCGGCGACGGCATGTGGGTCTGGTACGGGCGCGATTTCGCCACCGTCAACAAAACCCTCAAGGGCAGGATCGACAGCCCGGACGCGGCCCTCACCTACAAGCAGGCGCTCTCGCTGATGATCGCCCAGCGCCGCCCCGCCCACTACCTTGGCGCCGGCGACAAGGACCTGGAAGAACTGACCAACACGCACCTGCGGGTGCTGGCCCAGGCCGGCGTGATCCCGCCCGCGCTGCGCGACGCCGCGCTCAAGGTCAAGCTGGCGCCGTCCACCGGTTCGGGCGTCACGCCCCCGGCGGCCAATACCTTTGTCTCGCGCAAGGCCACCAACGCCGTGCGCACCCACCTGGGCAACCTGCTGGGCGACGGCCGCCTGTACAACGTCGACCGGCTCGACCTGTCGGTAATCAGCACGCTGGACTCGGACGCGCAGCAGGCCGTGACAGCCACGCTGCGCGAATTGCGCGACGCCGTCTCGGCCGAAGCTGCCGGCCTGACCGGCAAGGGCATGCTCGGCAATGGGGACCCGGCCGCGGTGGTCTACAGCTTTACGCTGATGGAGCGCGGCGAGAACGTCAACTACCTGCGCGTGCAGACCGATAACTACGACCAGCCGCTCGACATCAACGAAGGCGCCAAGCTCGACCTCGGTTCCACGGCCAAGCTGCGCACGCTGGTTACCTATCTTGACATCGTCGACCAGCTGCACCAGCGCTACGGCAACATGGACGCGGCGGGGCTGAGAAAAGTCGTCGTCGATCCCAAGGACATGCTGTCCCAGTGGGCGGTTGCCTACTTCCTGGCGCTGCCCTCGAACGACGAGCGCACGCTGCCGCCAATGCTGCAGGCAGCGCTCGACCGCAAGTATTCGGCCAACCCGGGCGAGAGCTTTTTTACCGGCGGCGGCCTGCACACCTTCGGCAACTTCAACAAGAACGACAACGGCAAAATCATGATGGTGCGCGACGGGCTGAAAACGTCGAACAACCTGGTGTTCGTGCGCCTGATGCGCGACGTGGTGCGCTACTACATGTTCCAGCTGCCCGGTTCGTCCGCGGCGCTGCTGCACGATGCGGACGACCCGCGCCGCGCCGAATACCTGGCCCGCTTCGCCGACCGCGAAGGGCGCGAGTTCATGAACAGGTTTTACGCCAAGTACCGCGGCAAGACGGCGGCCGAAGCCGAGAAGGTCTTGCTGGCCAGCTTGCGCCCGACCCCTTCGCGCCTGGCCACGGTGCACCGCACGATCGCGCCGAATGCGTCGCTGCAGGATTTTGGCGCCTTCATCAAGGCCAACCTGCCGTCGGCCAATGAAGTGCCCGACGAGCGCATTGCCAAGATGTACGACCAGTACTCGGTGGCCACTATGTCGCTGGCCGACCGCGGCTACGTCGCCACCATCCACCCGCTTGAATTGTGGATGGTCGGCTACATGCGCGCGCACGACAAGGCCACCTTTGCCGACATCGTCGCTGCCAGCGTCAAGGAACGCCAGCTAGTTTATTCGTGGCTGTTCAGCACGCACCGCAAGCATGCCCAGGACAGCCGCATCGCCGGCCTGCTGGAAGTCGAAGCGTTCCTCAAGATCCACGCGCAATGGAAGAAGATGGGTTATCCCTTCGATTCGCTGGTCCCGTCCTACGCCACCACGCTGGGCGCGTCGGCCGACCGCCCGGCTGCGCTGGCCGAACTGATGGGCGTGATCGTCAACAACGGCATGCGCAAACCGGTGCAGCGCATCGACTCACTGCATTTCGCTATGGGCACGCCCTACGAAACGCTGGTGCGCCACGCGCAGGCGCCCAAGGGGGAACAGATCCTCAATCCTTTCGTCGCGCGCGCGGCTGCCGACGCGGTCCGCGCGGTAGTCTCGGAAGGCACTGCCAAGCGCGTCAAGAACGCCTTCAAAATGCGCGACGGCTCGATCATCGCCGTGGGCGGCAAGACCGGTACCGGCGACCAGCGCTTTGAAGTCTATGGCGCCGGCGGGCGGCTGATCGAATCGCGCTTCGTGAACCGTTCGGCGACCTTTGTCTTTAATATCGGCGAGCGTTTTTTCGGCAGCATGACGGCCTATGTGCACGGCCCCCAGGCCGGCAAGTACGACTTCACCAGCGCCTTGCCGGTGCAGTTGCTCACGGCGCTCGCGCCTTCGCTGATGCCGCTGATCGAGCCGCCGGTGGAGAGCGGCGCCAAGGAATGCATCCGCTGACCTGACATGTCGTAGGGCGCAAAAGCGCAAGCGCATTGCGCCAAAGGCGAGTGTCAACGCGACGCACGCCTCTGGCGCAATGCGCTTTTGCTTTTGCGTCCTGCTTTTGCACCCTGCTCATGAGCACTTGCATGTTTCGACAAATGTTGGCATTGTCCAGTCCCATGAAACCACTGCAACGCGCCATGTCAAAAATTCGCAAGTTCACCCAGTTCTCGTTTCGGGACCTGGTGGCGGCGGCCGGTCCCACCGTGCTGGTCATCGCGGGCCTGTGCCTGCTGGCCTACTTCCTGGTCGACCCGACGCCGCCGCGCAGCGTCACGCTCGCTACCGGCCAGGAAAACAGCGCCTACGAGGAGCTGGGCAAAAAATACGCGGTCCTGCTGGCCAAGCAGGGCATCAAGGTCACGCTGGTGCGCACCCTCGGCTCGCAGGAAAACCTGCGGCGCTTGGATGACGGCAAGGTCGATATCGCCTTTGTGCAAAGCGGCTCGACCGACCAGCGAGCCGCCTCCAAGACGGGCCTGGTGTCGCTTGGCAGCCTGTTCACCGAGCCAGTGTGGCTGTTTTTGCGCGAGCCGACCAAGGTCACCCAGATCAATCAATTAAAAGGCTTGAAAATCAATGTCGGGCCCGAAGGCACGGGCGTGCCCAAGCTGTTTCGCCAGGTGCTGGAATTGAACGGCGTCGCTCCCACCGACTTGACCCTGGGAGCACTTGAAAACACGCCCGGCACGGTGGAGCTGCTCGAAGGGCGCATCGACGGCCTGGTGTTTTCGTCCGGGCCGGATGCGCTGATGGTGCAGATGCTGCTGCAAACGCCGGGCATCAAGCTGTTCGACTTTGCCCAGGCCGAGGCTTACACGCGGCGCCTGCCGTTCATGTCGCACGTGGTGCTGCCGCGCGGGATCGTGGACGTGGGGCGCGACTTGCCGTCCCAGGATTACCACTTGATCGCGCCCACCGCCACGCTGGTCGCGCGTCACGACTTGCATCCGGCGCTGATCGATTTGTTCGTGCAGGCGGCCAGCCAGATCCACGGCGGCACCGGCTGGTTCCAGCAACAGGGGCAGTTTCCGTCGGAGCGCTATACGGAAATTCCCGTCTCGCGCGAAGCGGCCAAGTTCTACAAGGATGGCCCGCCGCTGCTGCAGCGTTACATGACGTTCTGGCTGGCCAATTTCTTCGACCGCATGTGGGTGGTCGTGGTGGCGCTCGCCGCGCTGCTGCTGCCGCTGTCGAAAATTGTCCCGCCGCTGTACGTGTGGCGCATCCGCTCGCGCGTGTATCGCTGGTACGGGCAGTTGCGCACGGTGGAGCAGGAGCTGGAAGCGGGGCACGGCAAGGAAGAGGTGTGCGCGGGATTGCTCAAGCGACTCGATGAGATTGAAGAGCTGGTGAACCAGATTTCGATTCCGCTGGCCTTTGCCGATGGCTTGTATGGACTGCGCAGCCATATCAATTTTGTGCGCAACCGGGTCAAGAGCGCGATGGCGCCAGCGTAGTCGCAAGCACAATGTAGGGCGGAAAAGCTCCGGGCTCTGAGTTCCCCTCGCATTCCGCCAATGCATGCGTTACGTTACCGCGTGCATTGGCGGAACTGCTCAGGCGCCCATCCACGGCAAACCGGCGTGGCACCATCCGCCCACGGTCTTGCGGTGCCCCTCGCCATCCTTGTCGCCTTCGAAGCCTTCCAGAATGTCATAGCTGTTGGCAAACCCGTGCTGCGTAGCCAGCGTGGCCGCATGGCGCGACCTGACCCCCGAACGGCACAAAAACAGCAGTACATCGTCTTTGCGCGCCACCGCCTCCAGCTGCTGCACAAAATCGGGATTGGGCACGCCGCCCGGCCAGGTGCTCCACTGCACGGCGCCTTGCTGGTTCTCGGGCAGCATTACCCGTCCCACCCAGTCGCGCTCGGCATTGGTACGCACGTCGACCAGCACCACGCGCGTGTCGGCTTGCACCAGCTCATAGGCTTCGTGCGGCGTGACCGCACCCGCGTACCCTGGGCCTGGCGCGCGCGCATGCGCGGCGGCTAAAAGTTGTTCAACGGTACTCATGGCGTTGCTCCAAAGTGAGAAAACATGTTTAATACAAGCAGCCTTGCACCAACAGGACGCATTTTCGCCATTGTTGTGCGACGCGCCCGATTTCGGTGCAGTTTTCGTATTTCGCACCAAAAAAGTGCGGTGTTGGTGATGCGCAATGACGGTGTCATAACGGGAACATGCAATTTTAAGATCAATTGCCAGCAGATTCAACGACGCAATGTGCAAAAGCCCCGCCGCATGTGACTGGCATGGTTTCTGCTATGATCCCCTTGAGTTTTGTCGCAGCTTCGACAAGCCCCTTATTTCAATCAGGAGAGTTACGCATGGCAATGACCGCCGCAGAAGTCTTGAAAATGGTAAAAGACAACGAAGTCAAATTCGTTGATTTCCGCTTCGCCGACACCCGTGGTAAAGAGCAGCACGTGACCGTGCCTGTTTCCCACTTCGACCTCGACAAGTTCGAGTCGGGCCATGCGTTCGACGGTTCGTCGATCGCCGGCTGGAAGGGTATCGAAGCGTCGGACATGATCCTGATGCCAGATCCGAACACGGCCAACATCGATCCGTTCATGGAAGAGACGACCCTGTTCATGCAGTGCGACGTCATCGAGCCTGCCGACGGCAAGGGCTACGACCGCGACCCGCGTTCGATCGCCAAGCGCGCCGAAGCGTACCTGAAGTCGACCGGCATCGGCGACACCGCCTTTTTCGGCCCTGAGCCTGAATTTTTCATTTTTGATTCCGTGCGCTGGAAGATCGACATGTCGGGTTGCTTCGTCAAGATCGACTCCGACGAGTCGTCGTGGGCGACCGACGCCAAGACCGAAGGCGGCAACAGCGGCCACCGTCCTACCGTCAAGGGCGGCTACTTCCCGGTCCCGCCGGTCGATTCGTTCCAGGACATGCGTTCGGAAATGTGCCTGATCCTCGAATCGCTGGGCATCCCGGTTGAAGTGCACCACCACGAAGTGGCCGGCGCCGGCCAGAATGAAATCGGCACCAAGTTCTCGACCCTGGTCGAGCGCGCCGACTGGACCCAGAACTTGAAGTATGTGGTCTGGAACGTGGCCCACAGCTACGGCAAGACCGCCACTTTCATGCCAAAACCTATCGTTGGCGACAACGGTTCGGGCATGCACGTGCACCAGTCGATCTGGAAAGACGGCAAGAACCTGTTCGCCGGCGACGGCTATGCCGGCCTGTCGGACGATGCGCTGTTCTACATCGGCGGCATCATCAAGCATGCCAAGGCATTGAACGCCATCACCAACCCGGGCACCAACTCGTACAAGCGCCTTGTGCCTGGCTACGAAGCACCGGTCAAGCTGGCGTACTCGGCTAAAAACCGTTCGGCCTCGATCCGCATTCCGCACGTTGCCAATCCAAAAGGGCGCCGCATTGAAACGCGTTTCCCCGATCCTCTGGCCAACGTCTACCTGTGCTTCTCCGCGCTGCTGATGGCTGGCCTGGACGGTATCGCCAACAAAATACACCCGGGCGAAGCGGCATCCAAAGACCTGTACCATTTGCCGCCTGAAGAAGACGCGCTGATCCCGACGGTGTGCGCATCGCTCGAAGAAGCACTCGACGCGCTCAACAAGGATCGCGAATTCCTGACCCGCGGCGGCGTGTTCAGCGACAGCATGATCGATGCTTACATCGAACTGAAAATGCAGGACGTGCAGCGCATGCGCATGACCACCCACCCTGTCGAATTTGACATGTACTATTCGCTGTAAGTGCCATTGTCATTGCGCGCATTGTTAAGCTGTTAGCACCTGTAGTCGTGCCGACATCGAAAGTGTAAGCGCATTGTAATTGTGGTGAGAAAAACGCGAGGATCGCTACGGCTTTCCTCGCGTTTTGCATTGGATGTTGTATATTCGGTGAACTTAATTACTGTACGGACAAACGGAAAGCGATGGAGACGATGACGATCAAGCCACAGATCAGGATGCGCAAGCTGGCCGTCGCGCTGGCCCTGCTGTGCGGCGCGTTCGCGCAAGCGCCTGCCCAGGCCCAGAACGGCGTCTATCTTTGCACCAACGCCAACGGCGGCAGAGAATTGACCGATAGCTACAGGCCCGGTTGCAAGACGCTGAACCTGCCCAATTCCATCCCCGCGCCGTCCAGAGCGCGCCAGTCGGGCGCGCCGCGCGCGCTGGCCGCGCCCGTGTCGACGCCCACCGATTTCCCGAAAGTGGACAACGCCCAGCAAAAGGCGCGCGACAATGACCGCCGCGAAATTTTGAACGACGAGCTGCGTGGTGAAGAAAAAAAGCTGGCCGAAGCGCGCAAGGAATTCAACGGCGGAGAACCTGAGCGCCAGGGCAACGAGCGCAACTTCGCCAAGTACCAGGAGCGCGTGGAAATGATGCGCGACAGTATTAGCCGTACCGAGAAAAACATCGAGGCGCTGAAACGCGAAATCGCGAACATCAAATGACGGAGCGACAAGTGCAACCCGGGCAAAACGGGCAGCACGGACCATACAAGAACGGCGAGCTGGCGGGCCTCGATTTGCTGGCCTCGTCGGTGCTGCTGGTCGACGCCGACGGCATGATCACGTTTGCCAACGCGGCCGCTGAAAACTTGCTCGAAAGCTCGCTCAAGGCGCTCCAGCGTCAGCAGCTCAGTATGCTGTTCGTAAATGCCGACGAGCTGCTCAGCCTGTGCGCGCAAGCGCTCGCGCACAAATACGCCGACCTGCGCCAGGACCTCACGCTCGAGCGCAACGGGCGCGCGCCCTTGCATGTGCACAGCATCGTCAGCGCCGCCGGCGACGCCGGCATTGTGGTGGAGCTGCGCGAAAACGTGCAGCAATTAAAGCTTGATCGCGAGGAGCGCATCCTCGATCAGAGCCAGGTCAACAAGGAACTGGTGCGCAACCTCGCGCACGAAATCAAGAACCCGCTGGGTGGCATTCGCGGCGCCGCCCAGTTGCTCGAACTTGAGCTGCCGGCGCTGCACTTGACGGCGCTGCGCGAATACACCCAGGTCATCATCAAGGAAGCGGACCGGCTGCAAACCCTGGTCGACCGCTTGCTGGCGCCGCACCGGCGTCCGCACATCGTGGGCGACGTAAATATCCACGAAGTGTGCGAACGCGTGCGCAGCCTGATGCTGGCCGAGTTTCCCGTGGGCCTCTCCATCAAGCGCGATTACGATGCGTCGATTCCCGAGTTCCGCGGCGACAAGGAACAGTTGATCCAGACCGTGCTCAACATCGCCCACAATGCGGCCCAGGCGCTGGCCGGACAGATTGCCGGCGGCGACGCGGTGCTCATATTTCGCACGCGCGTGGCGCGCCAGGTCACTTTGGCCAAGGTCCGCTACGCCCTGGCATTAGACTTGCATATCATCGACAATGGACCGGGCATTTCGCCCCAGATTCGCGAGCGCATCTTCTATCCCCTGGTATCGGGACGGGAGGGCGGCAGTGGCCTGGGACTGACCCTCGCGCAAACCTTCGTGCAACAGCACATGGGCGTAATCGAGTGCGAAAGCCGGCCTGGATTGACGGATTTCAGGATTCTGTTGCCACTGCCATAAATGGTGGAAAGAGGCGGGCGGCACTTCCTGGGGCCCGGATCCGACCACATCGCAGACCCTATCGCAGGAAGCTTGAATACATGAAACCAATCTGGATAGTCGACGACGACGCCTCCATTCGCTGGGTGCTCGAAAAAGCCCTGGCGCGCGAAAACCTGGCCACCAAAAGTTTTTCGAACGTGCGCGACGTCATGGCCGCGCTCGAACTGGAGACCCCGCAAGTGCTGGTCTCGGACATTCGCATGCCGGGCGAATCGGGCCTGGACTTGCTGCAGACCGTGAAGACCAAGTATCCCGGGCTGCCGGTGATCATCATCACCGCGTTTTCGGATCTTGATTCGGCCGTTGCCGCCTTTCAGGGCGGCGCCTTTGAATACCTGGCCAAGCCCTTTGATATCGACAAGGCGGTCGAGCTGATTCGGCGCGCGCTCGACGAGAGCCTGCGCGAAACCAGCGTCGAAGCCAGCCCCACCGACACCCCCGAAATTCTGGGCCAGGCGCCGGCGATGCAGGAAGTGTTTCGCGCCATCGGGCGCTTGTCGCAATCGAATGTGACGGTGCTCATCACGGGCGAATCGGGCACCGGCAAGGAGCTCGTCGCGCGCGCCTTGCACAAGCACAGCCCGCGCGCGCAGCAGCCTTTCATTGCGCTCAATACGGCGGCCATCCCCAAGGACTTGCTCGAGTCCGAACTGTTCGGCCATGAGCGCGGCGCCTTTACCGGCGCCCAGACCACGCGCCGCGGGCGCTTCGAGCAGGCTGAAAACGGCACGCTGTTTTTGGACGAGATCGGCGACATGCCTTTTGATTTGCAAACGCGTTTGTTGCGCGTACTGTCGGACGGGCACTTTTACCGGGTCGGCGGGCACCAGCCGATGAAGGCCAATGTGCGCGTCATTACCGCCACCCACCAGAATCTGGAACAGCGCGTGCGCGAGGGGCTGTTTCGCGAAGACTTGTTTCACCGCTTGAATGTGATCCGCTTGCGTCTGCCCAGTTTGCGGGAGCGGCGCGAAGATATCCCCATCCTGGTGCGCCACTTTCTGGTGCAAAGCGCCAAGCAACTCGGCGTGGAGACCAAGCGCATGAGCGAGCCGGCGATGGCGTTTCTGGCGTCGCTCGATTTGCCGGGCAATGTGCGCCAGCTTGAAAACCTGTGCAACTGGATCACCGTGATGGCGCCGGGGCAGACGGTGGAAGTGAAAGACATGCCTTTCGAGCTGACCCAGGGGCAGGAGGGCGCCATTGCCGCCAGTGCCGCGCCCCTGGTGCAGGACGCGCTTGCGGCCGGCGGCGCGGGTCTGACCTCGCTGCCTTCGCTGACCTCGCTGGAAAACAGCGGCGGCTGGATCGGGCTGTTGGAACTGCAGGCGGCCGGGATGCTGGCGGCGGGGCAGTCCGACATCATGGATGCGCTGGGGCGGCAGTTCGAGTCGGCGCTGATCAAGACGGCGCTGCGCCATACGCACGGGCGCAAGAACGATGCGGCTGTCAGGCTGGGGATCGGGCGCAACACCATCACCCGCAAGATTGCCGAGCTGGGCATCGACGGCGCCAAGGACGAGTAGAGGCAAAGCGCACGAATGTAGGGCGCATAAGCGATAGCGCAATGCGCCATGCCAGCGTCAACGCGACGCGAGCATGGCGCAATGCGCTGCGCTTTTGCGCCCTACGCTCCCCGGACAATGTAGTAAGCTCTGCTCTCAAGAAAAAAGTCATTTCACGGAGCTGTATGCTGATTAACTGCGTCGCCTACCAAGAGGGCAAAAAACTTTCCGACATCACGGTCGAGGCCATCAGCGATTACATCGAAATGCCCGAAACCTTCGTCTGGGTTGCCTTGCGCGAGCCCGAAAACGGTGAACTGCTCACCATGCAGGAAGAATTTGGCTTGCACGAACTGGCGGTCGAAGACGCCATGCGCGGCAACCAGCGCCCCAAGATCGAGGAATACGGCGAGTCGCTGTTCGTCGTCATCCAGACGGTTGAACTGGCGGGCGACGAACTCAATATCGGCGAGGTCGATATTTTTGTCGCGGCCAACTACGTGCTCTCGTGCCGCAACAACGTCAACCTCGGCTTTCTGGGCGTGCGCGCGCGCGCCGAGCGCGAGCCGCACCTGCTTGCCAAAGGTTCGTCGTTCGTGCTCTACGCGCTGATGGACGCGGTCGTCGACCGCTATTTTCCCGTGGTCGACATGCTCGAATCAGAATTGGAAAAAATCGAAGACCGGATCTTCATCAAGGGGTCGCAGCGCGCCAACATCGAGCGCCTGTATGAGCTTAAACGCAAGGTGCTGCTGCTGCGCCATGCGGTCGCGCCCATGCTGGACGCCGTGGGCAAGCTGCACGGCGGGCGCGTGCCCGCCTTTTGCATGGACACCCAGGAATACTTCCGCGACGTGCACGACCATCTGTATCGCATCAACTCGGCGCTCGACACCATTCGCGAGACGATCAGTACCGCGATCCAGGTCAACCTGTCGATGGTGGCCATCGACGAGGGCGAAGTGAACAAGCGCCTGGCCGCATGGGCCGCGATCTTTGCCGTGTTCACCGCCTTTGCCGGCGTATGGGGGATGAATTTCGAGTACATGCCCGAACTGAAATCGCGCTGGGGTTATCCGCTGGCGATCACGTTCATGTTCAGCCTGTGCGGCTACCTGTACTACCGCTTCAGGAAGTCTGGCTGGTTATAAGCTTTTGGCCGGGAGTATCCGCTTGCAAGCGGCTAGCGTTGCGCCGGAGGATCGCGTGCGATCCTCATTCCTAGCTAACACCGGCTAGCTTTAGAGGAGAGCATTGCCAGCGCCACCGCCTCGGCCACCTTGATGCCATCGACCGCCGCCGACAGGATGCCGCCCGCGTAACCGGCACCTTCGCCGGCCGGGAACAGGCCGCGCGTGTTCAGGCTTTGCAGGTCGCCGTCGTTGCGCTTGATGCGGATCGGCGACGAGGTGCGCGTTTCCACGCCAGTTAGCAGCGCGTCTTCCTGGTAGTAGCCCTTGATCTGCTTGTCAAAGGCGGGAAACGCTTCGCGCATGGCGACAATCGCGTAATCGGGCAGCGCCGTGGCCAGGTCGGTCAGGCGCACTGCGGGCGTGAGCGACGGCACCACGGAGCCAAAGGCGCTCGAGGCGCGCCCCTTGACGAAGTCGCCCATCAGCTGGCCCGGCGCGTCGTAGGTGCCCCCGCCCAGCGCAAAAGCACCTTCCTCCAGGCGCCGCTGCAGTTCGATGCCGGCCAGCGGGTGACCCGGGTAATCGGCAGGCGTAATGCCGACCACGATGGCGCTGTTGGCGTTGCGCTCGTTGCGCGAATACTGGCTCATGCCGTTGGTGACCAGGCGCCCCGGTTCGGACGCGGCCGACACCACGGTGCCGCCCGGGCACATGCAAAAACTGTAGACCGAGCGGCCGTTGCTGGCGTGGTGTACCAGCTTGTAGTCGGCTGCGCCCAATATCTTGTTGCCCGCGCTGGGGCCAAAACGGCAGGCGTCGATCAGCGACTGCGGATGCTCGACCCGAAAGCCGATCGAAAACGGCTTGGCTTCCACATACACGCCGCGCGCATGGAGCATTTCGAAGGTGTCGCGCGCGCTGTGGCCAATCGCCAGCACCACATGGCGGCTGGCGATGTGCTCGCCGCTGGCCAGGGTCACGCCGCGGATCTGGCGCGCGTCCCCCGTGCCTTCGACGTCGATATCGGTGACTTTGCAACTGAAGCGATATTCGCCGCCCAGCGCGATGATGTTCTCGCGCATTTGCTCGACCATCTTGACCAAGCGAAAGGTGCCGATGTGCGGTTTGCTGACGTACATGATCTCTTCCGGCGCGCCGGCTTTGACGAACTCGGTCAGCACCTTGCGTCCGTAATGCTTGGGATCCTTGATTTGACTATACAACTTGCCGTCTGAAAATGTACCGGCGCCGCCTTCGCCGAACTGCACGTTGGACTCGGGATTGAGTTCCCGCTTGCGCCAAAAGCCGAAGGTGTCGACGGTGCGTTCGCGCACTACCTTGCCACGTTCGAGGATCAAGGGACGCAAGCCCATTTGGGCCAGCACCAGCGCCACGAACAGGCCGCAGGGGCCGGTGCCGATGACGATCGGGCGCTCTCCACTGTCGTGGCCTTGCGCCTGCAAGCCGCCTGCCACGAAGCGGTAGCTGGTGTCGGGCGAATGTATCACGTTGGGATGGCGCCCGCAGCGTTCTAAGACTGCTGCTTCATCGGTCACTTCAGCATCGATTGCGTAGATCAGGACGATTGCGCTGCGCTTGCGGGCATCGTAGCTGCGCTTATATACGGTAAACCGTGTGAGGCTGGCGGCATCTATACCAAGCCGCTCTAACACCGCCGCACTGAGCTGCGCCTCTGAGTGACCGAGCGGCAGTTTTAATTCAGTAATTCGCAACATAGACTATTAGTCAATTTCAAAATTTAAAAGGTCAATAGCGCTATTTTAACCGCTCCCTAAAACCTGAACCAGCGTGCGGCTCGCACTCGACTGTTGCAAAACTGCACACAGGTCGATGCTGCGGGAAAGTAGTCTCATAAGGATCCTATCTTCGGTCTACGTATCGTTATCTCTGCAAATTATCGTGGCACCTATTAACCGTTAATGTTATCAGCTGTTCCATATGCTGCATTGCAGCACAAAATAAGTGTATTTTTCCTTGCACATGCAGAAGTGTTACAAGTGTTGTTTCTTCGCATAGTTTTCTGTATCGAAATTTGACACTGGGACTTTGGCCATGGTTCTATGTAAGGCTTGAATATTGTTGATCAACTCAGACAATGTTTAGAAGAGCACCCATGAGGTGGCTTTTGAAAATCTGAAGTTTGCCAGTAAGAACACAAGGATTTGAAGAAGCAATACTTTTACCCGAGCAGATCTACCGAAACGCTTAAATTAATTAGGAAATCACATGTTGAGAAAAACAGTTTTAGTGCGCGCCTTGGCAATTGCTTTCAGCGCCGCTTCCTTGACCGCAATGGTCGTGCCTGCCGCTACGGCGCAGTCAAACGTTTCCGGTTCAGTCTACGGCAAAGTGGCCCCAGGATCGGGTAGCAGCGTCGTTCTGAAGAACCTGGACACCAACCAAAGTCGTACCGTTCCGGTTGACCAGGCAGGTAGTTTTTCGGCTAGCGCAATGCCAATCGGCCGCTACAGCGTGACCGTCATGAAGGGCTCGTCCGCAGGCGAGACCTCAACTGTTGAAGTGCTCGCTGGTCAGGGTGTCGAGGCTGCATTCGAAGCGCCAACCACCGGCGTACAGTCGGTCAAGATTACCGGCCGCGCCAAACGCATTGACGTTTCGAGCGCAAACAACGGCGCCACCTTCACCGCGCGCGAACTGGCCAAGCTGCCAATTGCCCAAAACGTCGACGCGATCATCCAGCTGGCACCTAACACGACCCGAGCCGACTCGCGCTATGCCGGCGGAGCAAGTTTTGCGGGCGGCGGTGCGTCCGAAAATGCTTACTACATTAACGGTTTCCCAGTCACCAATCCCCTGACCCAGCTCGGTTCATCCGAACTTCCATTCGGCGCGATCGCCCAGGCACAAATCCTGACCGGCGGCTACGGTGCCGAGTTCGGCCGTTCGGTAGGCGGTGTGGTCAACATCACCACCAAAGGCGGTACCAATACGTGGGAGGCTGGCGCTATGGCAAGCATCGAGCCAAAGAAGCTGCGTTCCGACCGTACTGACATTTACTATCCAACTACCGGCGCGTTCCCGAAAACCGACGACAAGCTGTACCGTCGTCGTTCGGAGAATACCCAGGAAAAGACTGTCGTTGGCGCTTACCTTTCCGGTCCAATCATCAAGGACAAACTGTTCATGTTCGTTTCGGCTGAAAGCACCGAGACCAAAATTGCCGCCACCGATTCCGTCAATGGTATCCGCATCGGTGGTTCGCCTGCAGGCGCCTGGCTGAATCAGGACCGCAAAGTTCAGCGCTACCTGGGCAAGCTGGACTGGAATTTGACCGACAACCATCGCCTCGAACTGTCGTTGATCGGCGACTCGCCAAAAGTTCATAACGCGTACAGTGACTATACCTACGGTCCGGCACCGACCTTTACTGGCACCCACACAGGCGTGTTCTCGAGCGACAAGACCGAGAAGAACATCAACGACAATGGCGCCGCTGTTCAGATCTTGAAGTACACGGGTAATATTTCGGATGCCTTCACCGTACAAGCGCTGTATGGTCGCTCGAAGTCCAAGCACATTGAAGAGTTTACCGGCTACAACCCAACACTGTATACCGTCACAACGACGGCTGGGGACACCCCGGCTGGCGTTACCATCAACAATCCGCAGACCATCACGGGCAACCTGGTTGCGCCAGGCTCGAACGACCGCATCGAATCGTTCCGTCTCGACCTGGAATATAAGCTGGGCAACCACACCATCGGTTTCGGTCTAGACAATAACAAGTTGACCTCGAACAACGCGGGTGAAGTTTCCGCAGGCGGTGGCAACTGGACTTATTCGAAGATTGACCCGGCAACGACGCCTCTGGATTCGTTTGACCTGGGCGGCGGCATGTCCAAGGGCTCCGGTACCAGCGGCAGCCCGTACGGACTGCAGGGCTTTTATGTGACGAAAAACCTGTTCACGACCGTGACGAATGCATATTCGAACCAAAACGCCCAGTATATTCAGGATAAGTGGCAAGTAACCCCGAACGTGGTGGTCACGGGTGGTATCCGGATTGAAGGCTTCGACAACCAAAACGGCGATAAGGTGAAATACCTTGAGCAAAAGAACCAAGTTGCCCCACGTCTGAACGTGATTTGGGACGTAAATGGCGATGCTTCGACCAAGATCTTCGCCAGCGCTGGACGTTATCACTTGCAAATCCCGACCCACCTCGCAGTACGCGGCGCGGGTCGCGCCACCAACACAACTCAGGCATTTGCTTACACCGGTGTTGACGCCAAGGGCGTGCCGACCGGCCTGACCCAGTTATCGGCACCAGCGTCGGCGAACAACGAATACGGCCAGGCCAAAGAGCCTCAGACGTTGTCTTCTGTGGGCCTGAAGCCTACGTTTCAGGACGAAATCACCATCGGCCTGGAAAAGCAGCTGTCGGCTAACATGAACTTCGGCGTCAAGGCAACTTACCGTACGCTCGGTTCGACGATCGACGATTTCTGCGATGGCCGTCCGTTCACGAAGTATGCAAAAGATCACTCGATCAGCACTGCTGCGTGGCAGGAAGAAATCGATGCCGGCAATCCAGCGCCATACTTTGGCTGCGCCAACTTCAATCCGGGCAAAGCTAACGCCTTCTATGTCGACTTCGCTGGTACGACTAGGAACGGCGGTACCGCCAAGAACCTGACGCTGGCCTCGTTTACGAAAGAAGACTTGGGATTCCCGGCCGCCAAGCGTGTCTACAAGGCAGTTGACGTCTTCGCCGAGCACCCGATGCGCAACGGCTGGTACAGTAAGGTGAACTACACTTGGTCGCGCAGCGAAGGTAACACCGAAGGTCAGACCCTGTCCGACGTGGGCCAAACCGACGTTGCCGCAACGCAGACCTGGGATTACAAGGAACTGGCGATTGGTGCTTACGGCAGGCTGCCAAATGACCGTACCCACCAGCTCAAAGGTTATGGCTTCTACGAGTTGACACCACAGATCACCGTCGGCGCCAATTTCCTGATCGCTACCGGCCGTCCAAAGAGCTGCCTCGGTCGTTTCCTGTTTGATGGCACCACGCCTAACTACAGCAACGGTCCACACTATTGCGGTGGCAATTCGGTCGCTACTAACGTCCTGTCGCCACGCGGCACCCGTGGCAATCTGCCAACGGACTCGCGCGTCGATTTGAACATTGTGTATCGCCCAGCAATGGTCAAGGGATTGGGTTTGAAGATGGACGTATTCAACTTCTTGAACCGCCAGGCTGTCGAGTCGACCGAAGAGCGTTGGAACAGTGCGAACAATCGCCGCAGCACGTTTGGTCGTACGCTCAGCACGACCTCGCCACGCTTGATTCGTCTTACCGCCGAGTACAACACCAAGTTCTAATCGATCCTTCGTTGTGATCAAAAAACCCGCAGCCCCTGGGCTGTGGGTTTTTTTTCGCCGCGCGGCAAAGGTCCCTGTGGCCAAAAAAATTTCCGGTACTATTGCCCTATAGATAACTTTCTGGGAATTGGTAAAATGAAGGTGACGATTGCGAGAAAGATGTTGCGGCTGCGTTTCTGTGTACGTTGGCCATGACGGCCCGTGCCGATGAGCTGGCTGATGGCATAAAGGCGTTGGAAAAGCGCGATTTCGCGCATGCGCAGCGGATTTATAGCCGGCTGGGGAATGCCGGCAATACGCAGGAACAGTTGCTTTTAGGCTAACTGTACGGTTTCGGCGAGGTCGTATCTGAAGATCTGGTAATGGCAGAGATGGAGTTTGGCAGAGCCCAGGCTAGTAGCCTGTCGGACTTGAACTGATGGGCCACTGCCACATTCTTGGGCTGCTCAATAAATAGGCAAATTTAGCCAGTTTTTGTCCGTTTATGCGCTTTTTCTGGGAAATTCCCTTATTTACCCGAATTTTGGGCGCAATACGGCCATGCGTTTCAAATTCCACGCCAAACAGACCAAGCTCCATTCGCCGTTAACCAGGTCCAAACCGCGCAGCGAGAACTGACGGAAGCCCATCACCGATTTGATCGGTGCCAAAGACCGGTTCGATGGTTTGCTTGCGCAGGGCATACTGCGCACGCCTGGCCTTAGTTTTAAGCGTGCGCGCCATGGCTTGTACAACGCCGGCATCCTTGGCCAGCGGCGCCGGTTCGCTGTGGCGTTCGCGCCAGTCGGGATGGTGCTGGTCGCGCGCGACGGCGATCAGTGGAGTCACGTTTGCATCCGCGCAGGCGACGATGTTCTTTTCACTGCAGTATCCTGTGTCGGCGAGCAGGCAGGTGGGCATGCCTACGACCGCCGACTGCTCCTTTATGAGCGCCAGCATCGGGACCACTTGTTCCTTGTCGTTGGGCGCCTGCGTGACATGTGAGGCAACCACCAGCATCGTCGCGACGTCAGCTGCAGCTTGTGCATTGTAGGCTTGCTCGAAGCCGCCGCCCGACACCGGCATGATGCGCGATTGCTCGTCCGTCAGATTGATCTGGTCGCTCGTTTTCGGACCTGGTTCGGGCGCATTGGGCGGTTTGCCTCCCAGCTTCTTGCCGGCTTCCTTTTCCTTGGCGGCGCGGCGCGCCATCTTCTCTTCGTATTCCGCCTTCTCGCGCTGAAAGCGCTCCTCGGCAAGCGCTTCAATCTTGCGCTTGGCGCCGGCCATCACCGCCAGGCGGTCTTCGCGGCGCTTGATTTCATCGGGCAGACTGACGCCGTCTGGGACGTCGGTCGCGTCGGCCTGTTCGGCCAAGGCCAGTAACTCCTGCACTTCGGCCTTGAGTTGCACTTCCAGTTTTTCGATATGCCCATGCGACAATGCGCTATGGCGCGAAGCATTGGCGTGAATCTTGGTGCCATCCAAACTGATCGTACCCAAGGTGAGCAAGTTCATTTCCTTGGCCAATTCGAGCACCTGTAGGAACACGTTCACCACCTCGACCAGGAAGCGCCGCCGAAACGTGGCCAGCGTGTCATGGTCAGGATGGGTGCCGGCCGCGATGTAGCGAAACGCCACCGAGTCGTAGGTTGCGCGTTCGAGCCTACGGCTGGAGAACACGCCAGTGGCATAGCCATAAACCAGAATACCCAGCAGCGTCGCTGGATGGTGAGCTTTCGAGCCGCGGCCGGCATATTGCCGTGTCAAATTCGACAGATCCAGCAGGTCGATCACTTCGACAATGAAGCGCGCCAGGTGATCTTCGTTCAGCCAGTCCTCCAGAGAAGGAGGCATCAGATAGGCTGTGTGGCGGTCGATAGTGACGAAGCGGGACATGGTGGAAATCCGTTGCCTGAACAGACAACATTTTCTCATATATACCCTTCGTCAGGGCGATAAGTCCGACACGCTGCTAGCGGGCAAAGCGATTCCTGAGGAAATATCCGGTTTGATGAGCCTGGCCGAACTCGGTCGCGCCCGCGGCACGATGGACAAAGCGTATGCGCAGGCTGTTAGCCTGAATTTTGCATCAAAAAGGGCAAGAATGCCGTAAGTGATTGATAAAATGTGAGTTGAACTAAACCGCTGACGCGATGGCTGGGCGGCTCGATGGCCGCAGGCGGGATTTGCACTGCCGAAATGCTGCTTGCGTTGAAAGGGAATGAGGCAAAGCCTGTGAAGTGGGGGATTTCCCCGGCTCACAGGAGAGTTGCCATGACACCCTTACGCCAACGCATGTCGGACGCAATGCTGCAACGCGGTCTTTCAGCATGCACCCGGGACAGCTACATCGGCGCCATTTACCGAATGGCCAGGTACTATCGGCGCGACCCGGCCGAATACACCGCTGCCGAGGTGCAGGCCTATCTTCTGCACCTTGTCAAAGACCGCAATCTGGCCTATAGCACGATGAATGTGACCGCTTGTGCGTCCCGCTTCCTGTATGAGACGGTGCTCAATCACGAGTGTGAAATGTTCCACATCCCGATGGCCAAGGTTCCCGCCGTCCAGCCTGGATTGCTGTCCCGCAATGAGCTTGCGCGCTTGTTTGCGGCCTGCTCCAGTCCCGTGCATCGCATGCTGCTACAAACGATGTACGCCACCGGCTTGCGTGTGTCCGAGGCCTGCGCCCTGCGCGTGGAGGACATCGACAGCGCTCCTGGCCGCATGTGCATACGGGTCGAGCATGGCAAGGGCGGACATAGCCGCTACACCATACTGAGCGTGACGCTGCTGGCGTATCTGCGTGCCTACGTGCGCGGCACCACGTCGCGCGACTGGTTGTTCTGCAACCAGCGCAACGCGCAACCGGTCAGTGTCTCAAGGGCCCAGCAGGCCTATTATGGCGCCCGTTCCCTGGCGGGCATCACCAAGTCTGGTGGTATCCACACGCTGCGTCACGATTTCGCATCGCATCTGCTCGAAGGCGGAGTCGATCTGTTTACAATCCAGAAGCTGATGGGCCATGCCCATATCGGCACCACAAGCCGCTACCTGCGGCTGATCAGCCCACAGTTTCGCCCGCCGAAGAGCATCGCCCCGCTGGACCTGTTGGCCGGCCTACCCAAACTGTAGTCCCCCGGCATGGTATCCGGTGGCCACTCTGGCCGATGCGCTACGCCAGTGCGGCGCGGCGTATCTGGCAGCGCATGCCCTGAACACGCCCCAGGCGAAGGCCTGGCGGGCGATTGTTGCCTGTCGCACAGCCGCGCTCGGCGGCCAGCACCTGGCGTGCGACAGTTGCGGACACGAGCACTGGCAGTTTCTCAGTTGCCGGTCGCGCCACTGTCCGCAATGCGGCACCCGCGCCAAGGATGTCTGGCTGCAGGGCCGGCTGTCGGAGGTGTTGCCGGTGCCTTACGCCCACACTTGGTGTTTACGCTGCCGCAAGGGCTCAATGGCTTGTATGGCATGCACCCGCGCTGGGTGATCGACACCCTGTTTGCCTGCGTGGCGCAAACGCTCAAGGAGTTTGCGCCAACGACAGGTGGATGGGTGACGCCGGCGGCGCCCCCGCGTTCAGCCTGGTGCTGCACACTTGCACGCAGGACTTGCAGCGCCACATCCATTTGCACGTTGTGATGGCCTGCGAGGTGCTGGCCAAGGATGGCCAATGGGAGGCCCGGCCCAAGTGTTGGAATACCTGGGCCGCTACACCCACCACACCGCGATCGGCAACGAGCGCAGCCGTTCGGTCGACGCCGAACAGGTGGCGTTCACGGTGGGCGCCGACGATCATGGCGGCAAACGCATGGTTCGGCTCGATGGCGCGGAATTTGTGCGCCGTTTCTTGTTGCACATACTCCCCACCGGCATCAAGCGCATTCGCCATTACGGCATCCTGGCGCCTGCCTGCAAAAAGGCCAGGCTCGGCGCCGCACGCCTTGCCTTGGACATGCCCGTCCTTAATCGGCAGGCATTGGAGTCGGCCCAGGCGTACATGCTCAGAGTGAGCAAGGTGGATGTATCGCTGTGCCCATGCTGCAAGAAAGGCAGGCTGCGCATCCTCGAGACGCTGCAGGGATTGCGAAGTTTGTCGGCACCGGCCAGTGCAGTGAGCGCGCAAAGCCTGGGACCACCGTGATGCGTCGAATTTTTCACAGAAGCGATTTCAAGTGGGGCCGCGCTGCCTCATGGAGCCTGCTGCGCACTGCGGGCGCAACCATCCACGCAGGATGCAAACGCCGTGCGCCAGGCGCCATGAACGAGGTCTTTTTATGTGCGTGGAGAGTTCGTCGAAGACAGATTTCGTTCCAGGCCGGCTCATAGTCCGCCCGCATACGCGGATTGAAGCTTTCAATCCCCTATCGCCACAGTCCCGGGTGGCGGCTCAGTCCAACACGGTTTATCTGCCGCTGGGGCTTCGCGGCCTGCTCGCGCGACCGCGGAGCGGCAGATAAACGCTATTCGTTACCTGGACTTGATGCCGGCATGCTGTACGAAGAAATTTATTGCGCGCGCGGTCAAGCTGAAAACTATATCAAACATCTCAAGGACGATCTGGCCGCCGACCGCACTTCCTGCACCAGCTTTCTCGCCAACTGCATGCGCTGCTGCTGCATGCCGCCGCCTATATCTTGCACCAGCAATTGAGAACGCAGGCACTGCAGCATACCGCGCTGTCGCAGGCGCAGCCGTCGACGGTTATCGCCAAGTTGTTCAAGATTGCCGTGCAGGTCAAACAGTACAAGAACAAGATCGTCCTTCATCTGCCGAGCGCTTGCCCGGTCAAACATCTGCTGCAAACATTGACTGAGCGGCTGTGTCTGCCGACTTCACCAAAGACGCTCAACTCTTCCTGAACAAGTCACGTCTGGTCCGCCGAAAACTGACCATCCACCCGCCCGCCATCAACCCTCATACCGCTTCATTGATGTCCCGTTTAATCGGGTAGGGAAGCCATTGCTCGCAACATTGCAATCGCTGCCGATGAGGCCCCGCGTTTGCCAGCGGGAGACGCAGTGGCAGTTTATGAAACATTCAGGCTAGGGAATATTTAAGCTGCACTGCGGTTCGCACGGCAGGCAGCGTTGCCAATAGTAATAATCGCGGCTCTACAAAAATCCCTACACCCCGCCCGGCACTGCAACGGTCGCCATGCGCGCCGTTTCAGTGCGCAGTATCCGCAGCTAAAATTCATCGACCGGGAAGATGCGCGTCAGGCGGTTGGGTCCGCACTGTTAGCCGGCCCGTCGAAGTGTTACATGCCGCCCCACAAAGCGCCCAGCGCCGCCACGGCAGCAATGCCCGCCGTTTCGGTGCGCAAGATGCGCGGACCCATCGACAGGGCCAGCGCGCCGTTGGCGAGCGCTGCTTCTTCTTCCTGCTCGGTAAAGCCGCCCTCGGGTCCGACCATCAGGCTCAAAGCCTGCGGCGGCTGGTGGCGCGCCCAAGCGGCCAGCGATTGTTCGCCCCGCGGGCTGAGCAGCACGCGCTTGTGCAAACCCTGCTGGCCGGTCCAATGCCGGATGTCGTCAATGGCGCCGACCTGCGCCAGGCGATTGCGCCCGCATTGCTCGGACGCTGCCACCACCACCGCCTGCCAGTGCGCGCGCCGCTTGTCGGCGCGCTCGCCCGTCAGCCGCAGTACGCAGCGCTGGGCCGCCAACGGGGCGATAGCCGCCACGCCCACTTCCACCGCCTTTTCAATGATCCAGTCCATCTTGCTGCCTTCGGGCAGGGCTTGGGCCAGCGTGATTGCGTACGGCAGCTCGACGTCGCGCGCGACCTGCGCCTTGATGCTGGCGCTGGCGCGGCGCTTGTCGACGCTGTCGAGCTGGGCGACATACTCGGCGCCGTCGCCGTTAAACAGGCGCAATTGGGCGCCCGGCAGCAGGCGCAGCACGTGCAGGTGGTGGGCCACGGCGTCGGGCAGGGCGATGGTCAGGCCGGCAGCGAGCGGGGTGTCACAGTAGAAACGGGGCATGCGAATCCTGTTTGTCGATCAGAAACAAGGCTTCATTTTAATTCGACCCCTCTTGGTCTGGTAAAATAGTTGGCTCAGATCTCTTGCAACGCCGCCCCGCATTCCCAATCCTCAGACCCAAGCTACCATGACACCTACGCTACCGACGACTTTGATGGCCAACGCGATTCGCGCACTGGCAATGGACGCAGTTCAACTGGCCAATTCCGGCCACCCTGGTATGCCGATGGGGATGGCCGACATCGCCGTGGCATTGTGGGCCGGCCATTACCAGCACAACCCGGCCAACCCGAAATGGGCCAACCGCGACCGCTTCCTGCTCTCCAACGGGCATGGCTCGATGCTGCATTACGCGCTGTTGCACCTGTCGGGCTACGCCTTGAGCATGGATGACATCAAGCAATTTCGTCAACTCCATTCCAAGACCCCCGGTCACCCGGAAGTGGACATCACGCCGGGCGTTGAAACGACTACCGGTCCGCTCGGCCAGGGCATCGCCAACGCGGTCGGCATGGCGTTGGCGGAGTACCTGCTGGGCGCTGAATTCAACAAGCCCGGTTTCGACGTTGTCGACCATTACACCTATGCGTTCCTGGGCGACGGTTGCCTGATGGAAGGAATTTCGCACGAAGTGTGCGCGCTGGCCGGCACCTTGAAACTGAACAAACTGATCGCGCTGTACGACGACAACGGCATTTCCATCGACGGCAAGGTCGAAGGCTGGTTCACCGACGACACCCCCAAGCGTTTTGAAGCCTACGGCTGGAACGTGATCCGCGCCGTCGACGGCCATGATGTGGCCGCGGTCGACGCTGCCATTGCGCAAGCCAAGCTGGCCGACAAGCCCACCCTGATCTGCTGCAAGACCATCATCGGCAAGGGTTCGCCCAACCTGCAGGGCGGCGACAAGGTGCACGGCGCCGCACTCGGCGACAAGGAAGTGGCGGCCGTGCGCGAGCACCTGCTGTGGACCTCGGTCCCGTTTGAAATCCCGGCGGAGGCGTACGCGGCCTGGGACGCCAAGGCGCAGGGCGCCGCAAGGGAAGCGGCCTGGAACGACAAATTCGCCGCCTACCGCGCGCAGTTTCCGGAGCTGGCCGCCGAACTCGAGCGCCGCATGCAGGGCGAGCTGCCGGCCAATTTCGACGCCGTACTGTCCGCTGCCATCGCCTCGTGCGTGGAAAAGAAAGAAAACATCGCCACCCGCAAGGCCAGCCAGAACGCGATCCAGGCGCTGGCGCCCGCGCTGCCTGAATTTTTGGGCGGCTCGGCCGACCTGACCGGTTCCAACTTGACCAACTGGAAAGAGTGCGTCGCGCTGCGTTCCGGCAAGCCGGGCAACCACATCAACTACGGCGTGCGCGAATTTGGCATGAGCGCCATCATGAACGGCATTGCCCTGCACGGCGGCTATATTCCGTTCGGCGCCACCTTCCTGACCTTCTCGGACTACAGCCGCAATGCGCTGCGCATGGCCGCCCTGATGAAGCTGCGCTCGATTTTTGTGTTCACGCACGACTCGATCGGCCTGGGCGAAGATGGCCCGACGCACCAGTCGATTGAACACGTCTCGTCGCTGCGCCTGATCCCGAACCTGGATAACTGGCGTCCGTGCGACACGGTCGAGTCGAGCGCTGCCTGGGGCGCCGCCGTGCGCCGCAAGGATGGCCCGTCGACGCTGATCTTTTCGCGCCAGAACCTGCCGTTCCAGGAACGCAGCGAGGCGCAAATTGCCGACATCGCCCGCGGTGGCTACGTGCTGCAAGATGCACCGGATGCCAAGATCATCCTGATTGCCACCGGTTCCGAAATCGAATTGGCCACCAAGGCCGCTGCCGCCCTGACGGCCGAAGGCGTGGCCGTGCGCGTGGTGTCGATGCCGTCGACCGACGTGTTCGACCGCCAGGACGCCCCCTACAAGGCGTCCGTGCTTACGCGCGGCGTGCCGCGGGTGGCGATCGAGGCCGGCGTGACCGACTTCTGGTACAAGTACGTGGGCCTGGAAGGCGCGGTGGTCGGCATCGACACCTTCGGCGAATCGGCCCCGGCGCCAGTGCTGTTCAAGCACTTCGGCTTTACGGTCGAGAACGTCGTGGCCAAGGCCAAAATCGTACTGGCAGCATAGAATTGACAAACAACTGGCAGGCGCATCAACAACTTCAGGGACCCTCTTTTTTTAATCATCAGGAGCATAAGCATGACGATCAAAGTTGCAATCAACGGTTATGGCCGCATCGGCCGCAATGTACTGCGCGCTTTCTACGAAGGCGGCAAGAAACATGACATCCAGATCGTGGCCATCAACGACCTGGGCGATGCCAAGTCGAACGCCCACCTGACCCGCTACGATACGGCCCACGGCAAGTTTCCTGGTACCGTGACGGTCGAGGGCGAGAACATGATCGTCAACGGCGACGTGATCCGCGTGTTTGCACAGCGCAATCCTGCTGAAATTCCTTGGGGCGACCTGGGTGTGGACGTGGTCCTGGAGTGCACGGGCTTTTTCACCACCAAGGAAAAGGCATCGGCTCACCTGAAGGGTGGCGCCAAGAAAGTCATCATTTCGGCTCCGGGCGGCAAGGATGTCGACGCCACCATCGTGTTCGGCGTGAACCAGGACGTACTGAAAAGCACGGATACCGTGATCTCGAACGCGTCGTGCACCACCAACTGCCTGGCTCCCCTGGTCAAGCCGCTCAATGACGCCATTGGCCTGGAAACTGGCTTGATGACAACCATCCACGCGTACACCAACGACCAGGTGCTGTCGGACGTGATGCATGAAGACTTGCGCCGCGCCCGTTCGGCCACGATGAGCATGATCCCGACCAAGACCGGCGCTGCCGCCGCGGTCGGCCTGGTGCTGCCTGAGCTCAATGGCAAGCTGGACGGTTTCGCAATTCGCGTGCCGACCATCAATGTCTCGCTGGTCGACCTGACCTTTATCGCCAAGCGCGACACGACAGTCGATGAAGTCAACGCGCTGATGAAGGCGGCCGCCGAAGGCGCCATGAAGGATGTGCTGACGTACCAGACCGAGCCGCTGGTATCGATCGACTTCAATCACAACCCGGCGTCGTCGAATTTTGATTCGACGCTGACGAAAGTGTCGGGCCGTTTGGTCAAGGTATCGTCGTGGTATGACAACGAGTGGGGTTTCTCGAACCGCATGCTCGACACCACCGTGGCGCTGATGAACGCGAAGTAATCGTTCTTGGCTGTACACAAAAACGCCCGGCTTGCCGGGCGTTTTTTTGCCATCATCGTCCGCGCATCGTCCGCGTGCCCATGCGGTCAATGCGTGCGGCGGCTATTTGAACTTGTACACCAGCGTCACCCGCACATTGCGTCCCTGCACATCTTCCCGGTCTTGCGGAATCACGCCGCCGCCCGACTCGTTGATCGAGCGGTAGTCGATCGGCGGGCGCCGGTTGAACAAATTGCCCACGTGCGCCGACAAGGTCAGGTTCTTGATCCCCGTGTAGCTGACGTTGTAGTCCGCACGCACATACGAGGCGACGCGGCATTCCTGCGCCGACCAGTCGCGCTCGGCGCAGCCGGCGTCCGTGTACTGGTCGTCGAAATAGTCGCCGTTGAGCGTGGTCGGGCTGTTCCAGGCGAAGCGCAAGCTGTTGTTCACATTGCCGGTCTGCAGCGCGGCCGTGAAATTGGCCACCGTTTTGGAGTAGCCATAACGCCCGGCCAGGTTGTCGCCGTAGCTGCCACCGTCGCGCTCGGCAAAGAAGGTCTTGAAGTCGAGCAGGCGCGTAGCGTTGAACGTCAAGTCCCAGCGCCCGATGCCTGAATCGATGCGCGCTGCCGCGCCCACGTCAAAGCCGCTGGTGCGCGTCTTGGACACGTTCAAAAAGGTGCCGTTGATCGACGACAGCGGGCCGGCCGTGACGCCGTAGCGCTGCTGCACGGTGGCCGTGCTTTCGCCCTCGACCGAGGTGAAGGTCGACTCTTGCGTGAGCGGCAGGCGGTTGATCACGCCCGGCGCTTGCTGCGCCTCGGCGGCCAGCAGCTCGTCGTTCGATTTGAGCGAAATTTCATCCTTGCGCCGGATGCGCCAGTAGTCCAGCGACAGGTTGTAACCTTTGATTGGTTCCAGCACGAAGCCGATGGTGGCGCTGCGCGAGACTTCCGGTTTCAGGTCGGGATTGTTGCGCACAATGCTGGGCACGCCGCCAAAGCATTCCTTGCTCTCGACCGCGTCGGCCTTGGCCGAGGTGATCGCCTTGAGCGGATCGGTCTCGGGCAAGGCGTCGGAGCGGGCGCGCAAGTCGTTGGCGTAGGCCTGCGCTTGCGAGCAGCGCTGCGGGTCCTGGGTGCCGCTGGAAAAGGCGAACTTGCTCGACTGCGCGCTCTCGGTCAGGTTGGGCGCCCGAAAACCGGTCTCGATGGTGCCGCGCAGCAGCAGCGCCTTGGACGCTTCGAAGCGCATCGCCAGCTTGGGCGAGACGTGCGCGCCAAAGCCGGGAAACTTGTCGACGCGCGCCGCGCCGGTCATGTTCAGCGCGTCCGTCAGCGGCACCTCGGCCTCGGCGAAGGCGGAGGTAGAAGTGCGCGCGGCGTCGGCGCTGGCCGCGCCGTTGCTGACGATGTCGCCGGCCAGGAGGTTGGCCGTCGGTGAGATCAGGAATTTCTCGTGCCGGATGTCGGCGCCCAGCGCCATCAGCACCTTGCGGCCTCGAAATTGGCCAACTTCGCCGCTAATCCTGCCATCCCAGAATTGCTGCGTGATCTTGCCGTCGTAACCGTTTTCGGGAAACAGCGCGTTGATCACTTCGGGCGAATTGATCTGGCCCAGGCGGTAGCTGCGGTTGAAGAATTGCTGGTCGCGCAGGTTGCCGTCTTCGTCATAGCCGGGCGTGCCGATGACCTGCGTGAAACCGTTGACGCTGAAAAAAGTGCCGCGGCTGCGGTCGGTCGACTTGCTGCCCATGATGCCGATCGCACTTTCCCAGTCGTAGTTGCGCCAGTTGCCTTTCAGGCCAGCCAGCGCCCGGTATTGCGAACTGTCGGACTGGCGAAAGCCCGGGTCGTCGAGGAAGCGGTAACGCAGGTCCAGGTCCCGGCCCGACTGGTTCAGCGGGTGGCCGGCGGGGATCGGACCATGGTCGAAAGTGCGGGCCTGGCCTGTGGCCGGGTTGCCCCAGGTGGTCACGCCGGCGGCCGAATCGTAGGTGGCGTAAGTACTGCCGTAGGTGGTCTTGGTCTTGGAGTACAACACTTCGGCAAAGCCTTCCATGGTGTCGGAAAAGCGCAGTTTGCCGGACAACAGCAGGTTGGCGCGATCGGCCTTTGGCTGGACTTCAAAGCGGCTGAAGCGATCGTACACGCACAGGCCTGCTGCATTGAGCGTGGTGCAGCCGGGCAGGGCGCCCTGGCCGATCAGGTTGCCCGGAAAACTGAAGGTGGACGGCGCGCCACGGTTGCCGAACATCAGGCCGCTGGCGGGACGCAGGGTGGCGAATTTGCTACCGTAGGCCGGATTGATATCGTCGACGACCTCGCGCCAGAACACGTTGCCGCGCTTGAAGAATTCAACGTTGGCCAGCACGTTGTAGCCGTCCACGGCCATGTCGCCAATGCCGCCGGTGAGGCTGGCAGTGGACTCGTGAAAGCCGCTGTGCTTGCTCGCCTGCTCGTGCGTGGCGCGCGCGGTCAGGCCGCGGTAGTCGCCGCGGGTGATGATGTTGATGACGCCGGCCACCGCGTCCGAGCCGTAAATCGACGAGCCGCCGCTGCGCAGCACTTCGACGCGCTCGATCGCGTCCAGCGGCAGGCTGTCGAGGTTGGTGAACACTTCGTTGTAGTCGGCCAGGGCATACGGCGCCACGCGGCGCGAATTGAGCAGCACCAGCGTTGACTGCTTGCCCAGGTTGCGCAGCGACGCCGACGAGGCGCCGCCGGCGAAGGAACTGCTGCCGCCGACGTCCGACAGGCTGCTGGTCGAGGCGGTCATGGTGTCGACCAGTTCGCGCACCGAATTGACGCCGAGGCGGTCGATCTCGGCGCGCTTGATCACTTGCAGCGGCGTGGCAGTCTCGGCATCGATGCGCGCGATGTTGGAACCGGTGATGACCACGCGCTGGACCGGAGCGTTCGGCGCGGCAGCATCCTGGGCCAGCACAGCATGCGCCGGGCCGAAGGTCAGGGCGACGGCAAGGACAATCTTTTTTAGACGAAAAGGAAACGGCATGATGTTGTTCTCTCTGTAAAGGTGGGGGCAGGCCGGGCACATCGCGGCATCAATCAATGGACAATGGCCCTGTTGACGGAGTTCTGGGAAATGCTTCGGGCTTGAGGCCAGTCAATCCGCCGACGAAAAACAGGGCAAAAAAAACCGCCCGAAGGCGGTTTTTAGCGTTCAACGAAATTGTGCTTAGAACTCGTAGCGCGCCGTCAAGCGAACGCTACGCACCTGCTGGAACGACGTAGGGCGCCGGTAGTTGTTGCTCAGCTGACCTTCGATAATGCGCGTGCCCGTGTCGGGATCGATTTCATTGACTGTAGTTGCGCGGCTGTAGTCGCGCGTCTCGTTCCATTCCACAACCTTCTGTGTGTTAAACAGATTGAAGATGTCCATCTGCAAGCTCAGCTTTCCCTTGGAGATCTTTGGCATGTAAGCCAGCTGGACATCCAGGCTGTTGGTCCAAGGCGTACGGCCTGCCGTTCCGCGCTGACCCAGCACGGAAGTGCGACCGGCGTCCGGACCATCCGAGCGCAGGCAATAGTACGACGATGCGGTCGAGTAGCCTTCTGCGTCGGAGAAATCAGGCTGGGTACCTGGAACGAAGCCGATGCAGCTGGTTGGACGGCCCGACGATGCGGTGGCATTGATGCCGAGGCGCAGGGTATCGGTCAGCGCGTAGTTGCCAAATACCTTCAGCACATGGCGGCGGTCGTTCGACGTGTAGCCATTCGAGCCATGGGTCAGCGAAGGGAAGTCGAAGTCTTGGGATACGCCGGCGTCTTCTTGGTTGATGACCGAGTTCACATAGCCTTCAGCGGTCCCCTTGGTCTTGGCCAGCGTGTACGACGCGTTAACGCTCCACTTGCCATCCCATGGACGATCCAGGGTGAATTCCAGCGCCTTGTAGCTACGGCTGTACTTCTCCAGGCCGACATAGCTGGCTGGAAAGGTGGTCTGGGCCAGCTTGCCATTGTTGTCCAGGTCAACGTTGAGCGTCACGTCATTGCCCGGATTGACGATGGCACACGGCGCCATGGTGCGGGAGTCGAAGTCCGGGTGGCCGTTGTCGGCGGCCCAGCGTTCAAAGCCCAGGTGCGAACAGTAGTCATCCATACCGTTCTGGACCTTGCGGTAGGTGCCCTTGATGCCCGCACGCCAGCCGTTGAACACCAGCTTCTCGGCGCCAAGGATCAGTTCATCCTGGGACATCGGCTTCAGGTTGACGTCGGCGATGGTCGAGGGCAATGGCAAGGCGCCGTCACCATTGACCTGCTTATTGCCGATTTCAACCGTGCCCAATGGCGCCTGGGTGACCGGGTCGCGGCCGGTGTAGGTGTAGAACTGATGGGTGAACAGTTCGCCGCGGGTGGCGCGGATGTTGGTGTTGGCAGCGACTGGAATATAGTAGCGGCCCAGGTTGCCATACACCTTCATGGACGCGTCGCCATTGACGTCCCAAGCGGCGCCCAGGCGCGGGGCCAGCAGGCGTTCGGCCTTGACGAAGCTCACGCCGTCGGAGTTTTTGTTGTCAAACGATTCCCAGCGCAGGCCACCGTACGTGAGTACGTTCTTGGTAATTTTCCAGCTGTCTTCGATGTACAGCGCCGTGTTCTTGACTTCGAATTCACCCGAGGTCGAGGTGATGATGCGCTTGCGCGCATATTTCGCGCCGGGTGCCACGGTATTGGGCACGCCATTCACAGTGCCGGTGGGCGAAGGAATATAGCGCCAGTAGAGGCCGCCCGAGTAGGTCGAGGAACCGGCTGCAGCCGACGTGAACTTCTGGGTGTCGATACCGCCGCGCAGGGTGTGGTCGCCCAACACGTAGTCGACGTCGATGCGGAAGGCGCGGCGGCTGTCCTTGTCGTCCTTTGCGGACGGGTCACGGATCGATTCACCTGGGAAAGGACCGGTCCAGCAGCCGATTTCGGTCTGGTCATCCACGACGACAGGGCAAGACTGGTCGGCCACGCGGAAGCCCGTGGTTTTTTCTACCTTGTCGTCCACGGAACCCACCAAGGCCGACAAGGTCAACGCATCCGTCAGGTAGCCGGTGTATTTGCCGATCAGGGTATGTCCGCCCGAAGTCAGCTTCGATTCCTTGCCGGTACCCACGTGGCTGGAGGCATACTGGTTGGTCAGCGCGTTCTTATAGTCAGTGACGTCGATTTCTTTCTTGTTCGTGATGCCGGTGAACTCGAATCGATGTTTGTCGCTCGGCGTGAAATCGAGCTTGATCATGCCGTTCGGGGTCGTGTCAATGAACGTGTTGCTGTTCGAACCGCGAAAGCGGTGCTCGGAATCGCGCTTGCCTTCGACGACACCGAAGAAGAACAGTTTGTCCTTGATGATCGGGCCACCAAGGAAGACATTGGCGCTGATATCGTTGAACCGGTCGTAAGCACGGTGAACCGTGTACTCGCCAGGGGAATCGAGGTTCTCGACATTCTGGCCCTTGGCTCTACCCGCGTCTGGGCTGTAGATGACCGAAGCGCCGCCTTTCCAGGTGTTGGTGCCGCGCTTGGTCGCGAGCGAAATCACGCCTCCGAGCGAGCGGCCGAACTCGGCGCCGTACCCGCCCACTTTCACCTGCTGCGAACCGATAGCGTCGAATGGCAGGTTGGCGTAGGACAAGAAGTTGCGGATATTGGTAACGTCAAAGCCGTTGATGTAATACCCGTTTTCCGCAACGGACGCGCCGGCAAATGCTGGCAGGTTGCCGGCGCCGAGGTCGGCGTCACCCTTGACCACGCCTGGGGCCAGGATGGCGATGGCGTTGACGTCGCGCGCCACTGGCAGCGCTTGCATCTGCTCGGCGGTAAATACCGTCGTCGACTCCACGCTCGAGACGTCAATCTTGTTGCGGCGGCGTGAAACCAGCACGCGTTGCATTTGACCAGCTTCAGTCAGTACGACCTGGGTGCCGGTACCGATTGACACGGTGACTTCGCGGGCCACGCCGTTCGAAGTTACCGTGTACTGGCCTGGCGGCAGCTTCGATTGTACGAACGAACCGTTGGCATCAGCGACGAGCTGGCGCGAAGTATTGGTGTCAACGCTGGTGATCGTGACTTTTTGGCCTGCGGCGGCCTTGCCGAAAATGGAACCCTCTGACTGCTGCGCGTAGGCTACGGTTGAAACCAGCAAGCTGGCGGCGATGGCCAGTGCGGTACGGGTCAAGGTAGACTGCCGAAATGCATTTTTTCTCATTCCAATTTCCTTAAATCAATGTGTCGCTCGTGAGTTCTGTTAGAACTGCGTAAGGTCAGGTCCAGCTATCATTCTTCTGTACAAGATTGCGCCTTGGGCTATCTCAACACTATTGCAATTTGATGTCAATTTATATGCATGTCAACTGCGCAAGAAACAACGATCGGCGACGCTGGAGGCGGCAATTCCGGTGTCCTGGATGGTCCACGGGGTAAATTCGAGGGCGCCCGTCATTACAGGCGCTATGCGCGGGAGCGGCGCAGTGGGCCGCGCCACGCGAAGGTAAAGGGCGTCATTCAGCGCAGCAATGGCCGGCATGGCCGGGTCAATTCAAACAAAATTGGTGCAATGACGCCGCGCCCGGCAGCACAGCTTGCGCCGCCCACCGGCTACGGCGGCCATCATCCCAGAATCTGACGCCACAGTTGGACGACGCTGGCGCTGTGCTGGGCCACCAGCGCCGGATCGATGCGTGCATTGTCCTGCCCCTGCAGGCGCAACTGGTGCTGCAGCCGGCGCATCGCGCGGTAGGCGTCGCCCACCGCCAGCCCGAGGGCGGCATCGACCAGCCCCAGTTCGCCGGCCACGCGCAGCAGGGCAATATTGCCGGCGTTGGCGGTCAGCTGCGCATACTGCGCCGCGTGGCGCAGTACCAGATACTGGACGATGAATTCAATGTCGATCATGCCGCCCGCGTCGTGCTTGAGGTCGAATAGCGCGCCGCGGTTGGGGTAGGCGTCGCGCATCTTCTTGCGCATCTTGAGCACTTCCGCCTTCAGTTGCGGTTCTTGCGTGGCGCGCTCCTTGCGCAGCACGCGCTCGCGGATGGCTTCAAAGCGCGCGCCGATGGCAGCATCCCCGGCGCAAAAACGGGCGCGCGTGAGCGCCTGATGCTCCCACACCCAGGCCGCGTTGTCCTGGTAGCGCTCGAACGCAGTCAGTTTTGAGACCAGCATGCCGCTCGCGCCATCCGGGCGCAGCGCGGTGTCGATGTCGAACAGGATGCCGGCCGAGGTGTGCGCCGTCATCCACGTAATAAAACGCTGCGCCAGCTTGGCGTAATTGGCGCTCGCGTCCTGGTCGTCATCGTCGAACAAAAAGATCACGTCGAGGTCCGAGACGTAACCGAGTTCCTTGCCGCCCAGCTTGCCGTAAGCGATCACGGCAAAGCGCGGCACTTCGCAGTGGCGGCTGGCGATCGTGTTCCAGGCGGCGTCGATGGTGGCCGCGACGATGGTGTCGGCCAGCGCCGACAGATAGTCGGCCAGGCGCTCGACCGTCAGGTCGTCGGCCAGGTCTTGCGCCAGCAGCCGGAACAGCTGGGCATGGTGGGCTTCGCGCAGGATGTCCATCTGGCGTTCGGTGTCGCCGGCAGCTTCCAGCAGCTGGGCGCGCAGTTCACGCGCCAGCGCCGCGTAGTCGGGCGCGGCGTGGCGCATGCGGTCGTCGAGCAGTTCGTCGAGCACGATCGGGTGCCGGGTCAGGAACGTGGCCGCCCAGCCCGACGCGTACATCATGCGGATCACGCGTTCGAGCGTGTGCGGGTATTCGGTCAGCAGCGACAGATAGGCCGACCGGCGCGCGATGGCCTCGAAAAAGTCGAGCAGACGCCCCAGCGTGGCGCTCGAACTGCCGCCGGCGCTGGTGGCCGCCGTTTTGCCGATCAGCGGCAGCGCCGCGTTCACCAGCGCCAGCAGGCGCGTGCGCGACGCCTCCGGCAAACCCTGGACGCGCGGGCTTTGCCAGGTCGCCATCAGGCGCCGCGCCGCGCCTGCCGGGTCGTCGAAGGCCAGTTCGGCCAGGCGCGCCTGGATCGCTTGCTGGCGGTCGAGGTCGGCCAGTTCGCTGGATGACTGGGGGTCGACATTGCCGGCGCTGTTGCCATTGCCGGCCTTGTCGCTGAAGATGGCGTCGAACTGGCCGGCCACGAAGGACCGTTCCGCGTCCAGGCGCGCGAGCAGCGTGGCCGTATCGGGCAAGCCCATCATCCGCGCCACGGTGGCGCGGTCGGCGTCGTTGGCGGGCAGGGTGTGGGTCTGGGCGTCGTCCAGGTATTGCAGGCGGTGTTCCAGGTTGCGCAAGAAACTGTAGGAGGCCAGCAGGCGCTCGACGGTGTCGGGCGTGAGCAGGTCCTTGTCGGCCAGCACGCGCAAGGTGGCGCGGGTGGAACGCTCGCGCAGCGCGGCGTCGCGCCCGCCGCGGATCAGCTGGAACACTTGCGCCAGAAATTCAATTTCGCGGATGCCGCCGCGCCCCAGCTTGACATTGTTGCTGCGGTCCGGGTGCAGGCGCTCCTGGCGGTCGACCTCGGCGCGAATTTGCGCGTGCATGTTGCGGATCGCGTCGATCACGCCAAAATCGAGGTAGCGCCGAAACACAAAGGGCCGCACGATAGCGTCGAGCGCGGCGATGTCGTCAGGCGTGCCGGTCACGGCGCGCGCCTTGACCCACGCATAGCGCTCCCACTCGCGGCCCTGGACGATCAGGTATTCCTCGACCATGTTCAGGCTGGCCACCAGCGGCCCCGAATTGCCGTTTGGCCGCAGTGCCATGTCGACACGAAAAGTAAAACCGTCCTCGATGATTTCCGACAGCGCCGCGATCAGCTTTTTGCCCAGCCGCGCAAAAAATTCGTGGTTCGACAGCTGGCGCTGGCCCGGTTCGGCCAGCAGCGTATCCCCATCCTCGGGATAGACGAAGATCAGGTCGATGTCGGACGACACGTTCAGTTCGCCGCCGCCCTGCTTGCCCATGGCCAGCACCAGCATGTGTTGCGGCAGCAGCGATTCATAGCCCATCGGCATGCCATGGCTGGCGACCATCTCGGCCATCAAGGCGTCGAGGTGGGTACGGATGGCAAAGTCGGCGAAGCGGGTCATGCTCTCGACCACCTCGGCCAGGTCGGCCTGGCCGTCGAGGTCGCGCCGGATCAGGCCGCACACCAGCAAGTTGCGCAGGCGCCGCATGGCGCGCGGCAGGGGCAGGCCGGTGGCCGCCTCGCGCGCCAGGGCCGCCGCCAAGTCGAGCGTGGCCAGCTTGTGCAGCACCAGTTCATCGATGGCGGCGCCGCGCGTGGGGGCGGCGGCCAGCCAGCGTTGATAGAAGCGCGAGGCGGCGGTCAAGGAGGGTGTTGTCATGTCGGTGCTTTAGGTGGAGTGTCGAAGGCGTACATTACGTACTATAGCGCTTGAATCACTTTGCCAGCAGGACGTCGCACGCCAGCGTGATGCCGTTCTCATCTTGCAGGTCGGCCTGGCAGCGCCGGCAGCTTGCAGCGACCGTTGCATCGGCCAGCAGCGCTTTCAATGCGCCGGCCACCCGCTGCGGGGGAAAATGACACGGCAAAATTTCGCTGCCGGCGCCCAGTTGCGCGACCCGGCTGGCGTTGTCGAACTGGTCAAACGCCATCGGCTGGATCAGCTGGGGCACACCGGCGCGCAAGGCCTGGCTGACCGATCCGATGCCGCCGTGGTGGATGAACGCCGCCGCACGTGGCAACAATGCCGCGAAGGGGGCGTAGGGGACGTGCATGATGCCGTCCGGCAAGCGCGGGGGGAGTTGCCCGGCATCGGCGGTGACGACGATGGCGCGTTTTCCCAGCAGGCGGCAAGCCGCCAGGGCGGCGCTGAAAAATGCATGCGAGACCGCGTTGGCCGTGCCGGCGGTAATGACCACGGGCGCCGTGCCGCCCTCGAGGAACCTTGTCAGCTGGTCCGGCATGGGCTGGTCTTCACCGTGCCCAGCCAGGGGGAAACCCGTCATCTCCAGCGCCGCCGGCCAGTCCGGCTGGCGCGCGCTGAACCAGGCCGGCACCAGGCACAGCGCCGCATCGCCCTGGTGCAGCCACTGGTGAAACATGCGCGTAACAGGGGCCAAGCCGAGGCTGGCGCGAATCTGGTTGAACGGGACCGTGTACAGCGGATCCATGAAGCTGCGGTCCATGGTGCGCCAGAGGAAGCGTTTGACAAAGCGCGGCAGGCCGGCCATGTGGCCGAGCGGCGAGAACCTGGGCGCGCAATGCTCGGAGCGCAGCACCGATGGCGACAGGTGGATCACCGCGACCGGCACCGCATGCGTTTCGCGCAGCAGGCGTGGCGCAAAGGCGAAGGTCGAGCCGATCGCGATAGTCTGGCCGGGCAACACATCGTGCGCCATGCGCTGGTGCGACGCGTGCACGCGCGCCATGACGCTGGCGGCGACCTTGCGCATGCCTTCTCTGGGGTCAGTGGCGGCGGGGGAGTCCAGGAACGCCTGGTACTCGGCGGCCTCGCTGGTGGCGGTGAAGTGCAGGCCGCGTTCCTCGGCGTGGTGCTGGAAATAGCCGTTGCCATACATGCGCACCTGGTGCCCGCGCCGCGCCAGCTCCATGCCGAGCGCCATGAACGGCAAGTTGTCGCCCAGGCTGCCCACGGCCATGATCAGTATTCTCACAAGAAGGTCCTCGATGTGCGGTAGACTATGTTTACGCCGTAAACTACGCTCCTATGTGAACAATGTCAACATCAGATAAGCCCTACCACCATGGCGACCTGCGCAGCACGCTGCTGGCGGTGGCTGACCAATTGATCGATGAAGGCGATGCTGGCGAGCTCAGCCTGCGGGAAGTGGCGCGGCGGGCCGGGGTATCGGCGCCCGCCACGTATCGCCATTTCCGCGACAAGCAAGCCTTGCTGGCCGCCGTGGCCCAAAAAGGTTTTGAGGACTTCAACCTGGCGCTGACCGAGGCGATGGCCGAAGCGGACGATCCGCTGGCGGCAATGGGCCAGGCTTATGTCCGCTTTGCGGTAGCGCGTCCCGGGCGCTTCCGGTTGATGTACGGGCCGGCCATCAGCGAGCGCAGCGCCTACCCGGAACTGCAGACGGCATGGGCGGCGGCAGCGGACGCCATGCGCAGCGCACTGGTCGCGCGCTCGCCGCCGGCGCCCGACGCCGCCGTTGCAAGTTTGAAACTGTGGTGCATGGTGCACGGCTTGTCGCAATTGATTCTCGACGGGATGCTGATGGGATATGACCCGGAAGAGTTGGCACGGGCCATTACCGCCGCTACCCCCGTGTGAATCGTTGCGTGGTCCTTGCGCTTCCATTAACGATTAGAAACAATTGTAGAGCTAACGTGCCTCGCGCAGAGGCGCCGATGGGGTAAAATTGCGGTGCGATTAGGCTCATGCCTACGATCCGAATAAGGTAGGCGGCACCGTGTTAACGCGCTCTTATTGACCATTTTCCCGACGGCGAGCCTCTTTTATTAGCTTATCGATGCACAACCCAGCACATCATGCGCACCTTGCGGACCTTCACCTGGGCAAGCGCTGGCACCGGGCCAGGGCCGCTTATCGCATGGCCAACAAGGCCTCCCACCACGTGCTCGGGTTCACCGTCAAACTGGCGCTGCTGGCCTATTTCCTGTTCTGCTTCGTGCTGCTGTTCCTGCGTTACGCTATCTTGCCCAACATCGAGTATTACAAGGGCGACATCGAAAAGCAGGCCGGCCGCGCGCTGGGCAACAACGTGGCCATTACACGCATCTACGCGTCCTGGCGTGGCCTGCGGCCCAACCTGTTTCTCGGCGACGTCATTTTGCGCGACGGGCAAGGGCGCCAAGTCCTGAACTTGCCCAGCGTGTCGGCCACGCTGTCGTGGTGGAGCGTGCTGGCGCTCAGCCCGCGCTTCGATTCACTGGAAATCATCCGTCCCGACCTTGACGTGCGGCGCCGTCCGGACGGCAAGCTGTCGGTAGCCGGCATCGTGCTCGACGCGGCCGGCGGCGACGGCAAGGGCGCCGACTGGCTGCTCAGCCAGCGCGAGATTGTGATCCGCGAAGGGCGCATACGCTGGACCGACGAGCGGCGCGGCAGCGCCGAACTGGTGCTGGAAAACCTCAATCTGCTGCTGCTCAACCAGTGGAACGAACACCGCATGGCGCTGCGCGCAACGCCCCCTGCCAGCCTGTCGGGTCCGATCGACATCCGCGCCGATTTCACCCATCCGCGCTTTGCCGCGCGGGTGGCCGACGTGGCCCAGTGGAGCGGCGAGCTGTACGCCGATGTGACCAATACCGATCTGGCCGGCTGGAAAGCCTACCTGGACTATCCGTTTCCGGTCAGCCGCGGGCGCGGTTCGGTGCGCGGCTGGATCGCTCTGGAACGGGCCAAGCTGGCCTCGTTTACGGCCGACCTGGGCCTGGTCGACGTCAGCGCGCAGCTGGGGCGCGACTTGCCGCCGCTGGAACTCAAGCGCGTGCAGGGCCGCCTGTCGGCAACCGAAACGTTTGCGTCCGGAAGCAATTACGGGCAGCCAGCGTTCGGTGCCAACGGCCACAGCATCTCGCTGACCAATTTTTCGCTGTTGACCACGGGTGGCCTGGCGCTCGCGCCCACCACCATCGATGAAGCTTACACGCCGGCCGCCGGCGGTCAGAGCGAAAAATTTCGTGTCAGCGCGCGCCAGCTCGAACTGGCCACGCTGGCCAAGCTGGCCGGGCAACTGCCGCTGCGTGCTTCCCAGCGCGCCTTGCTGGCGGACTTCGCGCCGCGCGGCACGCTGTCGGACTTTTCCGCCAACTGGAGCGGCAAGTATCCGGACATCAGCGCGTACGCCATCAAGGGCCGGCTGACGGGCCTGGGCATGCGGGCCCAGGCCGCACGCCTGGCGCAGCCAAAAACGGCGACGGGCGCGGGCGCGGCAGCGATGCCGGCCCTGCCGGGCGTCGAGAACTTGAGCGGCGTGATCAACGCCAACGAAAAAGGCGGCAGCATCCTGCTCGACGCGCCCAAGCTGGTGCTGCAACTGCCGGCCTGGTTCGCCGAACCAAGCGTGCCCTTCGACCAGTTCAACATGCAGGCGAGCTGGAGTTTTGCGCCCAAGGACCAACTGCTGCTGCAACTCGACAGCCTGAACATCGTGCAGGGCACGCTCAAGGCCTCGCTCAGCGGCCGGCACCAGATGCCGCTGGTGGCGCAGCCGGGAAAACCGGCCGGGCTGATCGACCTGAACGGCGCCGTCGGCGGTTTTGACCTTAAAAAGCTGGCGCGCTACCTGCCGCTGCAAACGCCGCCCAACCTGCACGCCTGGCTCACCGGCGCCATCGAGGACGGCATGGTGCAGGATGCGGTGATCCGCGTGCGCGGCGACCTGGCGCAGTTTCCGTTTCGCGGCGACAAGTCGAGCGGCGAATTCCGGGTCGCCGGCCGCCTGGAAAACGCCCGCCTGAACTATGCCCCGACGCATCCGGGCGCGGACGGCGTGACGCCCATGTGGCCGCGCGCCGAACTGATCAACGGCAGCTTCGCGTTCGACCGTGCCGGGATGCAAATCAAAGCTGCCAGCGCGCGCACACTGGGGCTGGCACTGACCGACGTTACCGCCACCATCGCCGACCTGGGTTCGCCTGAGCGCACGCTCGAGGTCGACGGCGGCGCCAACGGCGCAATGCAAGAGTTTTTACGTTACGTGGAAGCGAGCCCGGTGGCCGGATGGATCGGCCACTTCACCGAGCAGAGCCGCGCCAGCGGTAATGCGCGCCTGGGCTTGAAGCTGCAACTGCCACTGACCCACATGCGCGACGCCAAGGTCCAAGGGGCGTTGCAACTGATGAGCAACGACGTGGTCCTGTTTCCCGAGCTGCCACCGCTGCAGGCGGCCATCGGCAAACTCGATTTCACCGAGCAAGGCTTGACGCTGAACGGCGTGGGTGCCAGCTTCCTGGGCGGCCCGCTGGCGCTGACGGGCAGTTCGCAACGCGGCAGCGGCACCCTGATCCGTATGAGCGGCAGCGTGGCCGCCGACGGCATCCGCAAGAATTACCCGTCGGCGGCGATGGTGCCGGTGGTCGGGCGCATCAATGGCAGCGCGCGCTATAGCGGCTCGATCAGCGTCAAGGATGGCCAGCCGGTAATCACGGTCGACTCGACGCTGGCAGGGCTGGGGCTGGACTTCCCGGCCCCGCTGAACAAGGCGCCGGCCGACGCCATGCCGCTGCATTTTACGCTGGCCGGGGCGGCGCCAGGACCGGCTAGCGCGCCGGGCGCCGCGCCCGAGAGCGCGCCGCAGCGCGAAGAAATCAAGCTGTCGCTGGGCCCCGCCATCGCCGCGCGCTACCTGCGCCAGCGCCCGGCCAGGGGCGCCTGGAAACTGGTGAGTGGCGGCGTGGGCGTGAATGTGCCGGCCCCGGAACCGGAAGACGGCTTGACGGTCAACGTGCACATGAAGACGCTCAATGTCGACCAATGGGTGGCCATTGGCAGCCGCATCGGCAACGCCAAGGCGGAACCGGTCGCGTCCGGGGGACCGCCGGCGGCCAATCTGGCGCAGTACGTGGTGCCGGACGTTACGGCCGCGCGCGCCTCTGAGCTGATCATTGGCGAGCGCAAGCTCGACAACGTGGTGGTGGGCGCCTCGCACCAGGCCCAGAGCTGGCAGGCCAGCATCGATTCGCGCCAGGTGTCGGGCCACGTAACGTGGGATGAAGGTCCGGCTGGCCAGGGTCTGGGCAAGGTCACCGCGCGCCTGGCCTCGCTGATCATTCCCGAGTCGTCGGCGGCGGAAGTGAAGGATTTGCTGGAAGGGCCCAAGACGGCGGCGTCAACCATTCCTGCGCTTGACATCGTGGCCGAGCGCTTCGAGCTCTTCAACAAGCAGCTGGGCCGGCTGGAACTGTTGGCCAGCAATTCGCAGGTGGTCAACGGGCGCGAGTGGCGCATCAACCGGCTGCTGCTGGCCAACCCCGACGGCACCCTGAAAAGCACCGGCAAGTGGTCCACGCGCGACGGCGTGTCGGCAACCAGCCTCAATTTTACGCTCGACATCGACGACGCCGGGCGCCTGCTTGAGCGCTTCGGCTTTCCCGAGACGCTCAAGCGCGGCAAGGGGCGCATGAGCGGCGACATCGCCTGGAATGGCTTGCCCTATTCGCTCGACATTCCTTCGCTGTCGGGCAAGATCGACCTGAATTTGGCGGCCGGCCAGTTCCTTAAGAAAGATCCCGGCGCGGCAAAGTTGCTGGGCGTGCTGAGCCTGCAGATGCTGCCGCGCATACTCAAGCTCGACTTTCACGATGTGTTTTCGGAAGGGCTGGCCTTTGACGGCATCAGCGCCAACGCCACCATTGCGCGCGGCATCATGCGCACCGAAAACCTCAAGATGTATGGCGTGGCCGCCACCGTGCTGATGGATGGCTCGGTTGACATTGCCAATGAATCGACCAATTTGCACGTGGTGGTGATTCCCGAATTTAACCTGGGCACCGGGCCGCTGGTGTACGCGCTGGCGGTCAATCCGGTCATCGGCATTGGAAGTTTCCTTGCGCAACTGTTCCTGCGCGCGCCGATGATGCGCGCGCTGACCTATGAAATGCAAGTCACCGGGCCATGGAAGGCGCCGCTGATCGCCAAACTCGGGCGCGGCGCGCATGGCACGCCGGCGCTCCCCGTTCCCGCCACCAAGGAGGCACTGAATAAATGACATCACTTCACACGACGGTTGCAGCGGTACAAATGATCAGCTCGCCCAATGTGGCCGAGAATATCGCCTGCGCGCGCCGCCTGGTGCGCGAGGCGGCCGCCACCGGGGCCAAGCTGGTGACCTTGCCCGAATACTGGCCCATCATGGGTTGGTCCGACACCGACAAGGTGGCCCATGCCGAGCAGGCCGGCGCCGGCCCGATCCAGGCCTTCATGGCCGAGGCCGCGCGCGAGCACGGCATCTGGCTGATCGGCGGCACCTTGCCGCTGGTGGCAAGCGACGCTTCCAAGGTCATGAACACGACGCTGGTGTTCGATCCGGACGGCAAGCCGGTCAGCCGCTACGACAAGATCCACCTGTTCGGTTTTACCAAGGGCGCCGAGCATTATGACGAAGCGCGCACCATCGTCCCGGGCGAGGCGGTGGTCATGTTCGACGCCCCGTTCGGCCGGGTCGGCCTGGCGGTGTGCTACGACTTGCGCTTTCCCGAACTGTTTCGCGCCATGGGCGAGTGCACGCTGATGGTCGTCACCGCCGCCTTCACCCACACCACGGGCCTGGCGCACTGGGAAGTACTGCTGCGCGCGCGCGCCATTGAAAACCAGTGCTACGTGCTCGCTTCGGCGCAAGGCGGGCTGCACCCGAACGGACGGCGCACGTTTGGCCACAGCATGCTGATCGATCCGTGGGGCGAAGTCAAGGCGGTGCTGGCCGAAGGCGCGGGCGTTATCGCCGGCGACATCGACGCCCACTTCCTGGCCGACGTCCGTGAAAGCTTGCCTGCGCTCAAGCACCGCAAACTGTAATGCCTGGTGCTCCGTGCGAAAATTCTGGATATGGCACAATGCCTGTTCACACCTGAAAGAAGCTGCCCATGAAACCCTTCGAACCGAATCTCTCCTCCCTGGCGGTAGCGCGCGACGTGCTGCTCACGCCGTTTGGCCTGGATGAAGGCAAGCTGCTCACCACGCTGGGGACCATGTTTACGCACAAGGTCGACTACGCGGACATGTATTTCCAATTTACAAAAAGCGAAGGCTGGAGCCTGGAAGAAGGCATCGTCAAGACCGGCAGCTTTTCGATCGACCAGGGCGTGGGCGTGCGCGCCATTTCCGGCGACAAGACGGCGTTTTCGTATTCCGATGAAATCTCCGAACGCGCCTTGCTCGACGCCACGGCCGCCACGCGCACCATTGCACGGGTCGGTTCCGGCAAGATCAAGATTGCTTCGCGCATGACCCCGGTGGGTGGCCGTTCGCTGTACCTGCCCAACGACCCGCTCGCTTCGCTCGACGCGACGGCCAAGGTCAAGCTGCTCGAACGCGTCGAGAAAATGGCGCGCAAAAAAGATCCGCGCGTGGTGCAGGTGATGGCGGGCCTGGCCGGCGAGTATGACGTGGTGCTGGTGGTGCGCAGCGACGGCGTGCTGGCGGCCGACATCCGCCCGCTGGTGCGCGTGTCGGTCAGCGTCATCGTCGAGCAAAACGGGCGCCGCGAATCCGGTTCGGCCGGCGGAGGCGGGCGCTACGACTACGCCTACTTCAGCGATGAAGTGCTGGATAAATACGCCAGCGAAGCGGTCAAGGGCGCGCTGGTCAATTTGGAGGCGCGTCCGGCGCCGGCCGGGCCGATGACCATCGTGCTGGGGCCGGGCTGGCCCGGCGTGCTGCTGCACGAAGCGATCGGGCACGGCCTGGAGGGCGACTTCAACCGCAAGGGCTCGTCAGCGTTTTCGGGCCGCATCGGCCAGCGCGTGGCGGCCAAGGGCGTGACCGTGGTCGACGACGGCACGCTGGCCGACCGCCGCGGTTCGCTCAACATGGACGACGAAGGCAATCCGACCCAGTGCACCACGCTGATCGAGGATGGCATTTTGAAGGGATATATCCAGGACACCATGAACGCGCGCCTCATGAAGATGCCGGTCACGGGCAACGCGCGGCGCGAATCGTTTGCCCACTTGCCGATGCCGCGCATGACCAACACCTACATGCTGGGCGGCGACAAGGACCCCGAAGAAATCCTGGCGTCGGTCAAAAACGGGCTGTATGCGGTTAATTTTGCGGGCGGCCAGGTTGACATCACCAACGGCAAGTTCGTGTTTTCAGCCAGCGAAGCGTACATGATTGAAAACGGCAAGGTGACCTATCCGGTCAAGGGCGCCACGCTGATCGGCAATGGTCCGGACGTGCTTAACCGCGTCTCGATGATCGGCAACGACATGCGCCTGGACTCGGGCATCGGTGTATGCGGCAAGGAAGGCCAGAGTGTGCCGGTAGGCGTGGGCCAGCCAACCTTGCGCATTGAAGACGTGACGGTGGGCGGCACCGCATAACAGCGGCGCCGTGCAATGTAAATGAAAGGGCGCCCGCAAGGCGCCTTTTTTCTTACACATATGCTTCATTGGCGATGCATGCATGGCGCAATGCGCTGCGCTTTTGCGCCCTACGATGCAGCCATACAATGTGCTGCTGTCGAAAAAACGGGCGCTTTGCGCCGCGTGTTTTTACGGGACGACAAACTTGGCGTAGGGCGCAAAAGCGCAGCGCATTGCGCCATGCCTGCGCCGCGTTGGCCTAAAACTTGTACGTGGCCCTCACGTAAAATGTCCGCCCCAAGGGATCGGTGTACCGCGGATCGTAGCCCTGCTGGAACCGGGTGGTCTGGTTGGTGTAGGGCGGATCCTCATCAAACAGGTTCTTGATGCCGGCCGTGACGTCGATGTCCTTGTTCCCCGAATACGTGCCCGACAGCGTCCAGGTGGAGTACGCATCGACCCGCTGTTCGAATTCGGGATCGACACCGTTCTGGTCATCGTAGCCAGACAGGTAGCGGTTGGTGAGCGTCATTGTCCACGGCGCCTGGTTCCACGCAATGCTGGCATTGTGGCGCCAGCGGAACACGGGATTCTCGTCCGCATAGCGCCCCGCATTCTGGGTAAACGGCCCGCCGCGCTCGTTTTGGTAATCATACTTGTCCACATAGGTGCCATCCACGGTGAGCGTGAGGTTGCCCCACGGCGCGCGCGGCAGCCGGTACAGCAGGCTGAGGTCGAGGCCGCGGGTGCGGATTTCACCCAGGTTCATGGTGTTGGCCAGTACGTAGTCGAGCCGGGTGCGGGTGGCGTTATACACGTACAGACTCTGGTATTTCTGGTAGTCGCCAAAAATGGTCTGTTCGGCCAGTTCGTTGATCTGGTCTTTGAGCAAGATATCCCAATAGTCGGCCGACAAGGTCAGTGCGCGGGTGGGCTCGAGCACGATGCCGGCGCTATAGGTGCGCGACGTTTCGGGCTCGACGTTCAAGCTGCCCCCGGAGCGAATATTCTGCTGCTGGTTGCACACCAGATTGGGGTTGGCGCCGGCCACCGCCGTACCGTTAGGGCACAGCACCGGATCGTCCCATGGTTCAGCCGTATTGGTGGTGGTCTGGGGGCCGTAAATGTCGTACAGCGTGGGCGCCCGAAAACCCTGGTTGTAGGAGCCTCGCATCAGCACCCGCGGGCTGAGTTGCCAGCGCAGCGCCACCTTCGGATTGAAGTTGCCGCCCACATCGGAGTAATGGTCATAGCGCCCCGCCAGATTGATTTCCAGGTCTTTGATCAGCGGCACATTCACTTCCGCAAACAAGGCCTGGATGGTGCGGCTGCCGCGCTGGTCCTGGGCATCGGCATAACCCGAGCTGGAGGCCTGACCGGCCAGCGTCCGGTTGACCAGGTACACGGCCTTGTCGTGCCGCACTTCGCCGCCGATGGCAAAGCCGAGTGGTCCGCCGGCCATAGTCATCAGGTCGCGGCTGGCCTTGAAGTCGAGCGCAGAACTGTTGACTTTGGCATTCAGAAACCTGCCCAACAGCAGCGAGTTTTGCAGGAAGGCCGTGCCGGCGGCGGTCTGCTCGCCGAACGGGTTGAGGATGCCGGCGCCTACGCCTTCGATCATGCGCTCGTCGATCACGTAGCCGCCGGTAAAGGCACTGCGCGCGCGGCCGACCGAGTGGGTCAGGCCGGTGTTGTAGTCCCAGCCGTAAAAGCTGCCTTCCAGGCTTGCCAGGATGCGCTCGGACAGGCTGACGTCGAGCTGCTCGCGCTGGCCGGTGACGAGCGGGCGCCAGCTGATGTCGAGCGGCTCGCCGGTCAGGCCGGCCACCGCCGGTGTAATGCCCCGGCCCGGATAAAACGGGCTGGTGACAAACATCATCATGCCGATCCCGGCCAGTGGCGGCGGCGCGACCTTCGACGCATTGGTGCTGCGCGTGTGCATGTACTCAAGGTTGGCCGTGTGATCGGGACCGAATTTTTTGGTGAAGCGGCCGAGAAAGGATTCCTGCTGGGTCAGCGGGATATTGTCGATATAGCGGGTGTAGTCGAAGCGGCAGGTGTTGTTGCCGGGGTCGGTGCTGGGCACCGAGCCGGGCGGCAGGCAGCCACCGGCAAAGCTGGGGTTGCCGGAGATGCCGAGGTCGGAATAAAAATTGGCGGGGAAGGGCGTGCCGCTGGTCTGGACCACGCCGTGCTGGGGCTGCACGCCGGTGCTTGAGAACGCCCGGTCGGTCGCTACCAGTGCCGACTGGCGGTGGTAGTCCGCCACGGCCAGCAGGTTCCACCCATCGGTGTTCAGGTCGCCCCAGCCGCCGGTGATGTTGATGCGCTGCTCGTCGCCGCCGCCTCTGCCTTCGGGCACGAAGGCTTCGACCGTCACGCCGCGGCCCGTGTAGGAGCGCTTGGTAATGAAGTTGATCACCCCGCCGATGGCGTCGGTGCCGTAGATGGCCGAGGCGCCGTCGCGCAGTACTTCGACCCGGTCGAGCGCGGCGACGGGGATGATGTTCAAGTCTACCGAGTCGGCAAAGAAGGGATGGTTGGCGAGGCGCCGGCCATTGAGCAGCACCAGCGTCTTGTCGCCGCCCAGGCCGCGCAGGTCGGCCGTGGCACGGCCACCCGTGCCTTCGCCGACCGATTGGCTGGCGCCCTCGCCGGACTGGTTCATGGGGATGGTGGCCAGTACTTCCTGGGCGGTTGACAGGCCCTGCTTGGCGAAGTCTTCAGCGCGGATCGAGGTGATTGGCAGTGATGTTTGCGCGGCCAGGCGCTTGATCGAGGAACCGGTGATTTCGACCCGCTGCATGGGCGCGGCGGCGTCCTGCCGGGCCAGTGCGGGCGCGGCCGCCAGCACGGCGCCGAGCGCGGCGCCGCCGGCAAACAGCATGCGCAAGGCGACGGACAAAGTCTTTTCATTCATGGTGGAATACTCCAGGTGAGTAGGAGAAAATAAAAGCGCGCACCCGTAACGGGCGGGCTTGACTCTTCCAGTTTTGCATCCGCTTTTATGGCTCGGCTGATCTGGCTCAATCGTTGCGGTAATGAGCGAGCGTTTGTGGAAAGGCCGCAACCGCGCCCGGCACGCCAAGTGCAGCGGGGAAAATTGCTGCACTTGCCAGCGGGCAGGGATTGTGTGCTATAGTCATTTAAACACTTTGGAGTGCAGCATGCACAGCGTTGTCTTCTTTACCTGCCACTTTTACTTTAGCGATTCCAGCCCCGAGGCGGTGGAGTAGCGGCAGGTTCACGTAGCAACGACGAGATCCAGCAGAATTCCTAAAAAACCGCCAGCGATGGCGGTTTTTTTTTGACCAGATTTCATTCATTTAACGAACGGAGAACACCATGCCACGCACCGACGACTTACGCATCCGCGAAATGAAGGAACTGACGCCACCCTCGCACTTGATACGCGAGTTTGCCTGCGGTGAAGCGGCCGAGCAGACCGCCGCTTCCGGGCGCGTGGCGCTGCATCGCATCCTGCACGGTCAGGACGACCGTCTGATGGTGGTGATCGGACCGTGCTCGATCCACGACACCAAGGCGGCGATGGAATACGCGCACCGGCTGGCCGAGCAGCGCGTGCGCTTTGCCGGCGACCTGGAGATCGTGATGCGCGTGTACTTCGAAAAGCCGCGCACGACGGTGGGCTGGAAGGGCTTGATCAACGACCCGTACATGGACAACAGTTTTCGCATCAACGACGGCTTGCGCATGGCGCGCGAACTGCTGCGCGACATTAACGAGCTCGGCCTGCCGGCCGGCACCGAATTTCTCGACGTGATCAGCCCGCAGTACATCGCCGACCTGATCAGCTGGGGCGCGATCGGCGCGCGCACCACCGAGTCGCAGGTGCACCGCGAGCTGGCCTCGGGCTTGTCGTGTCCGGTTGGCTTCAAGAACGGCACTGACGGCAACATCAAGATTGCGGTGGAAGCGATCAAGGCCGCCTCGCAGCCGCACCATTTCCTGTCGGTGACCAAGGGCGGTCACTCGGCGATCGTGTCGACCAACGGCAATGAAGACTGCCACATTATTCTGCGCGGCGGCAAGACGCCGAATTACGACGCGGCCAGCGTGGAGCAGGCTTGCCAGCAGATCGCCGCGCAGGGACTGGCCGCGCGCCTGATGGTGGACGCATCGCATGCGAACAGCTCGAAAAAGCCGGAGAACCAGATTCCCGTGTGCGCCGATATTGCCGCGCAGGTGGCTGGCGGCGATACGCGCATTGTCGGCGTGATGGTCGAGTCGCACCTGGTGGCGGGACGCCAGGACCTGGTGCCGGGCAAGGAGTTGGTGTATGGGCAGTCGGTGACCGATGGGTGCATCGATTGGGAGCAAAGCGTGCAGGTGCTTGAAGGGCTGGCGGCGTCCGTGCGCCAGCGCCGGTTGCGCCAGGAAAGTTAGGTACCTACCACATTGTCCTCGCGTACGCGGGGACCCATGGAACGGTCGCTCAGTTGAACCGTTCTATGGGTCCCCGCGTGTGAGGACGATGGGGCAAGCAGCTGCCTCGCTAAAACGTGAAACTGCCGCGCAGGTACAGCGCGCGCCCGGTCGGGTCGGTGTACCGCGGATCATACCCCTTCTGGAACAGCGTCCCCTGGTTCGAAAACGGCGGATCCTTGTCGAGCAGATTCTTCACGCCGGCAATCAAGGTCAGCCCCGTAATGCCCGTGTAGCTCCCCGACAAATTCCACAAACTGTACGACGACACCCGGTTCACCGTGTCCTGGTCGGCATATCCGGTGCGGTAGGTCTGCGACAGCGTCGTGCCCCATACGCCGCGGTTCCATGCAAGCGTTGCCGTATGCTGCCACCTGAACACCGGCACCGCATCGGCATAGCGCCCCACGTTATGGATGAATTCGCCACCGCGCTCGTTCTGGTAGTCGTAGCGGTGCACCCAGGTGCCGTCCACCGATGCCGTCAGGCCGCCCCAGTCGCCCTTGGGCATGCGCCACGCCGCACTGACGTCGACGCCGTCGGTCTTGACTTCGCCCAGGTTGTTCAAGAAGTCTTCAATGGCGTTCGGCGAACCGTCGGGATTGCGCAGGAACAGCGCGCGGTAACGCGCGAAATTGCCGAAGATGGTTTGCTCGGGCAGCGCGGCAATCTTGTCGCGCAGCGCGATGTTCCAGTAGTCGGCCGCGAGCGTGAGCGCCGGCGTCGGCTCGATCACGGCGCCAAACGAATACGAACGCGACTTTTCCGGCTTCAGGTTGGGATTGCCGCCCTGAAGCTTGAACTGCTGCAGGTTGCAGTCGCGCAGCGGATTGGCGCCGGGCTGCGCCACGCCGCCCGGGCACAGGATCGGATCATCATATGAATCGTTGGTGTCGTTCCGGGACGGCGGCCCGTTCTTTTCGAACAGCGTGGGCGCCCTGAAGCCCGTGGTGGCCGACGCGCGCAGCAGCAAGGCGGGGGAAGGCTGGTAGCGCACGCCCACCTTGGGATTGGTGGTGTTGCCCACATCGCTGTAGCGGTCGAAGCGCGCCGCGAAGGACACTTCCAGCGCCTTGGAAAACGGCGCCACCACCTCGGCAAACAAGGCTTGCACATTGCGCGAGCCGCTTTTGGAAAGCGAACCGGACAGGCCCGAGCTGCTGGCCTGCGAGGCGATCGCGCGGTTAACGTCGAAGTCGGCTGTTTCGTGGCGCAGCTCGGCGCCCATGGCGAAGGCGAGCTGGCCGCCGGGAAGCGCCATCAGGTCGCGGCTGGCGGTCAGGTCGAGCGCGCTGCTTTTTACTTGCGCGCTTTGCACCTGGCCGCGCAGCGCCGTGCTGGCCAGGTAGGCGCGTCCGGCATCGTTTTGCAGCGCGAACGGGTTGAGGACGCCGTTGGCCACGCCGGCCGCGAACGAGGCATCTTGCACATAGCCGCCGACAAAGTCTTCGCTCGACTTGCTGATCGCATGCGTCAAGCCCGCCTTGTAGTCCCACTTTGCAACCTGGCCTTCCATGGCCGCCACGATACGGCTCGTGCGCCCGGCCGAGTCGATGGTGCGCTGGCCCGCTTCCAGCGGACGCCAGTTGACCGACAGCGGCCCGCCGCTGGCACCGGCCGGATAGTAGGGACTGGTCGCCGGCAAGATCAAGCCGGTTTGCGGCGGCGGCGCGGTGCGCGAGGTAACGTCGTTGCGCGAATGGAGCAGTTCAAGCGTGGCCACGTGGCCGTCGCCCACTTTCATGGCGCCTTTGACGAAGACGGCGATCTGTTCCTGGTCGGGCGTGTTGTCCACCTGGCGCGTGTAATCCTGGCGGCAAGTGGTGCCGCCCGGCGCCGGCACCGAGAATGGCGGGTTGCAGCCGCTGGCAAACGAGGGATTGCCGGCGCGGTCGGCACGCGCATCGTAGTAGTTGCCCGGGAAGGTGGTGCCGCTGGTGACGTCCAGCCCCCGCTCGCGCACAATGCCGGTCTGCGAAAACGAGCGCTGCTGCGAGCCGATCGATTGCTGGCGGTGCCAGTCGACGACGCCCAGTACATTAAAGCCATTGGTGTCCAGGTTGCCCAGGCCCGAGGACAGATTGACGCGTTCCTCGTCGCCGCCCGCCTGGCGTGGACGGATCACTTCGGCGCTGATGGTGGTGGTGGTGACCGAGCGCTTGGTGATGAAATTGATCACGCCGCCGATGGCGTCGGTGCCGTAGATGGCCGAGGCGCCGTCGCGCAGCACTTCGACCCGGTCCAGTGCGCTGATCGGAATCATGTTCAGGTCGACGCTGGCGCTGTCGTACGGATGGTTGGCCAGGCGCCTGCCGTTGAGCAAGACCAGCGTTTTGTCGCCGCCCAGGCCGCGCAAGTCGGCGCTGGACTGGCCACCGGTGGGCAGGCCGCTGTAATTGCCGCCCACGGCGTTGCCGCTGCCCATGCCGGACTGGCTGGAGGGAATCCGGGTCAGCGCTTCCTGCACGGTGGTGACACCCTGGCGCGTAAATTCTTCGGCCTTGATGATGGAAATCGGATTGGCCGTTTCCGCCTGCAGGCGCTTGATGGAGGAACCGGTGATTTCCACCCGCTGCATCGGGGCGCTGTCCTGGGCTAAGGCCGGAAAGGACAGCACGGCGCCGGCGGCGAACATGGTTTTCAGTGACAGCGACAAGACGGTTGGCTTCATGATGTACTCGGCTCCCATGGAAGAAAGCGCAATGGAAGCACCGGGCGGCGATTGGTGTCAATCGTACAATCTTGATTGTTATGCTAAATACGACAAAGGCGCGCGGCTTGCATAGTGCGGCCCCGTCAAACGGCGAAAGGTGTAATCCCCCGGAATTTATGGAAAACAACGGAGCGTGGCCCTGCGCCCCTAAATGGGTTATCGTAAGGCCACTTTTCCATGAGACGCGCAGCATGACCGGACACTGGCGCCAGAAACTGGCAGCATTCGCACTTGCTCTTACTGCCTGCACGGGCGCGCTCGCCGCCGAACCGGTCAAGACGCTGCGCTACATTTTTCCGGCCGCTGAAACCGGGTTCGACCCGGCCGTCGCGCGCGACCTGTACACGGGGCACGTCACGCAAGCCATCTTTGAAACCCTGTTTACCTACGATTACCTGGCGCGCCCGGTGCTGCTGGTGCCGCACACGGCCGCCGCGTTGCCCGAGGTATCGGCCGACGGCATGACCTACACCATCCGCCTGAAAAAAGGGCAGCTGTTCGCGCCCGATGCGGCCTTCAAGGGCCGCGCCCGCGAGCTGACCATGGCCGACTATGTGTATTCGTGGAAGCGGCTGTTCGATCCGCGCCTGGGCTCGCCGCACGCGGGACTGCTGGCGGGAAAAATCGTCGGCCTCGACGCGCTGGCGGCCAAGGCAAAGCTGGCCGGCCGCTTAGACTACGACGCGCCGGTGGCCGGCTTCGAGCTGATCGACCCGTATACGCTGCGCATCCACCTGACCCAGACCGATTTCAACCTGGGCATGATCCTGGCGCATGAGCCAACTGTGGCGGTGGCGCGCGAAGTGATCGAAAAGTACGGCGACACACGGGGCGCGGCGCACGCCAATCCAGTGGGCACCGGTTTTTACAAGCTGGCCGAGTGGGTACGCGGCAGCCGCATCGTACTTGAAAGAAATACGGTGCACCACGCGGAAACTTGGAACTTCAAAGGCAACGGCACGCCGGAAGATGCGCGCATCATTGCGCAGATGCAGGGTAAAAGCATGCCGCAGGTGGCACGCATTGAAATCAGCGTGATGCTCGAAGACCAGTCGCGCTGGCTGTCGTTCCAGAGCGGTGCGGTGGACTTGTTTTGGCTGGACGGCCCGCTCGCGCCCAAGGCCATCGTGGATGGCAAGTTGCGGCCCGAACTGGCGGCCAAGGGCGTGCAATTGTCGCGCCAGGTCGACCCGGAAATCACGTATTACTACTGGAACTTGCAGGACCCGGTGGTGGGCGGCTTTTCCAAGGAAAAGATTGCCCTGCGACGCGCCATTGCCATTGCGCACGACGTGGACGAGGAAATCAGCAAGGTGTGGAACGGCCAGGCGCAGCGGCTCGACTATCCGATTCCACCCGGCGTGGTCGGCTACGATCCGGCTTACAAAAGCATGTTGCAGTACGACCGCCTGCTTGCCAACAAGTTGCTTGACCGCTACGGCTACAAAAAGGGCAAGGATGGCTGGCGTACGCTGCCCGACGGCAAGCCGCTGGTGATTCGCTACACCTCGCGCAACGAAGCGTCTGGCGTGCTGCTGGCCGAGGTGTGGCGCAAGACTTACAATGCGATCGGCATTCAGATGAGCAACGAGCGCATGATCCTGCAAGACTTGCTGGCCGGCGAACGGGCCTGCAAAATCCAGAGCCGCAACTTTCAGTGGGCGGCCGACTATCCCGACGGCGAAAATTTCATGCAACTCCATTACGGGCCGAATGTCCACCTGAACAATGCGTCGTGCCTGGCCGATCCGCAGATTGACCAGTGGTACGCGGCCAGCCAGAAAATGCCGGCCAGTCCCGAGCGCGACGCGCTGTTTCACAAAATGGCGCGCAGGATCGAAGTGCTGGGCGCGGCGCGCATCGGCTACGCGCGCATTCGCAACATGTTGGCGCAGCCCTCGGTGCTGGGCTACAAAAAACATCCCATCCTGCACCAGGAATGGCAATACATCGACATCGACGCCGGCAAGTTGCCGGCGCGCTAGCGCAACCTGGGGAAAGCGACAACCATGCTGAGCTTTATTTTGCGCCGCCTGTGGCAGATGCTGCCCACCATGGCCGGCGTCGTGCTGCTGGTGTTCCTGCTGTTTAACTGGGTGGGCGGCGACCCGGCCTATATTTTGGCTGGCAAGATGTCGAACGCCGAGGAAATCGCCAACATCCGGCGCCAGCTCGGCACCGACCAGCCGTATTACGTTCAGCTGGGAATTTTCGCCAAGCAGATCGTCACTTTCGATTTCGGCAATGCGTGGAGCACGGGCGAACCGGTCTCGCGCATCATCGGCAGCCGGCTCGGGCCATCGCTCACGGTGCTGGTGCCGCTGACCATCCTCGAAACCTTTTTTGGCATCGCGCTGGCGCTGGCGATCGCGTTTGTGCGCGGATCGCTGACTGACCGCGCCGTCATGATCGCGTGCACGGCCGGCATGTCGATCAGCATCCTGGTCTACATCATCGTGTTCCAGTACGGCCTTGCATACAAGCTTGGACTGTTTCCGGTGCAGGGCTGGGGCAGCAATCTGGGCGAGAATTTGCTGCGCTACGCCACGCTGCCCATTTTGATCGGGCTGGTGGTGTCGATTGCGCCCACGCTGCGCCTGTACCGCACCTTCGTGCTCGACGAAGTGAACCAGGACTATGTGCGCACCGCGCGCGCCAAGGGACTCTCGGAGCGCCGCATCATGTGGGTGCACGTGCTGCGCAACGCATCGATCCCGATCATCACGCACGTGATGGCCAACCTGCCGGCGCTGTTGATCGGCGCCTTCATGCTGGAGCGCTTCTTTGGCATTCCCGGCATCGGGCGCGAGGTGATCCTGGCGGTGGAACGCAGCGATTTTCCGGTGATTAAAGCGATCACCGTGTACGTCGCTGCGGCCACCATGGTCTTCAACCTGCTAGCCGACCTGCTGTACCAGGCAGTCGATCCGCGCGTGGAGCTGGTCTAGCATGGCCGGCATGATCGATCATCCGGCCTCGCCTGGCCTGTGGACGCTGGCCTGGCGCCGCCTGCGGGGCGACCGCGTCGCCATGCTGTCGCTGGCCGTGGTGGCGCTGTTTCTGGCGCTGCTGGTGCTGTCGGCCTGTGGACTGGTCGCCAATGACTGGGAAGACGAAGTGGCCGTCAGCTATGCGCCGCCATCTTTCATAGGCGCACCCGCCAGCGGTGCGCCATCGACCGTTGCGGCGCGCGCCGACAGCGCCAACCCCTTCGATCCGCTGGCCGACGACATCCGCGCCATCCAGGCGCAATTGGACAGGAATGCGCCGGTGGACATGTACGGCGTCGAAGATCCGCTGGCCGCCGACCTGAAGGCGCTGGGCGCCTCAAGCGCGGTGGCGGCGCTGGCCAAGCGCGAAACGCTGCCGTTCGGCGCCGACAAGTGGGGCCATGACGTCATCAAGAAAACCATCAAGGGCGGGCAAACGTCGATCGTGGTGGGGCTGGTAGCGGCGCTGCTGGCCGTTACGCTGGGCACCTTGTTCGGCGCCGTGGCGGGTTACTTTGGCGGTGTGGTGGATGATCTGTTCAACTGGTTCTACAGCATTTTCACGTCGATACCGTCGATCCTGATGATCCTCACGGTCGCCGCGGTGCTGCAGCAAAAGGGCGTGATGACGATTGTGCTCATTTTAGGCCTGACCGGCTGGACCGGCCCGTTCCGCCTTATCCGCGCAGAGTACATGAAGCACAAGGCGCGCGAATACGTGATGGCGGCCGACGCCATCGGCGCTTCGCACTGGCGCAAGATGTTCTCGCACATTTTCCCCAATGTCAGCCACGTGGCGCTGGTGCAGGTGTCGATCCTGGTGGTCGGCTTCATCAAGGCCGAGGTGATCTTGTCCTTCCTTGGCTTTGGCGTACCGGTGGGCGTGGTTTCATGGGGCAGCATGCTCAATGAGGCGCAGAACGAACTGATACTTGGCAAATGGTGGCAGCTGACGGCTGCCGCACTGGCGATGGCGGTGCTGGTGACAGCCTTTTCGCTGCTCACCGATGCGCTGCGCGACGCGCTCGACCCCAAGCTGAAATAAGGATTGACCATGCTGCTCCAGGTACGCAATCTGCGTGTGAACTTCAGGATCGACAAGCACGTAACCTTCGAGGCGCTCAAGGGCATCTCGTTCGACATTCCGGCCAACGCCACGGTGGCGCTGGTGGGCGAATCGGGCAGTGGAAAGTCGGTCAGCTCGCTGGCGGTCATGGGCCTGCTGCCAGCTGAAAATACGGTCATCGATGCCGCCGGCAGCATTGTGTTCGACGGTCGCGAGTTGCTCGGCGTGGCGGCGGCCGAGCGGCGCGCGGTCTGCGGCAAGGAGATCGCGATGATCTTCCAGGAGCCCATGTCGTCGTTAAATCCCGTCTTTACTGTGGGTTACCAAATCGCCGAAGTGCTGCGCCAGCACATGGGCATGAATGCGAAGCAGGCGCGCGCGCGCGCGTTGGCGCTGCTCGACGAAGTGGGCATTCCCGACCCCGCGCGCAAGATCGACGCGTATCCGAGCCAGATGTCGGGCGGCCAGCAGCAGCGCGTGATGATCGCCATGGCCATTGCATGCGAGCCAAAGCTGTTGATCGCGGACGAACCGACCACCGCCCTCGACGTCACGATTCAAAAACAGATCCTGGACTTGATCGCGGCGCTGCAAAAGAAGCACCAGATGTCGGTGCTGTTCATCACCCATGATCTGGCGCTGGTGGGCGACATTGCCGAACACGTGATCGTGATGCGGCATGGCGAAGTGCGCGAGCAGGGCAGCGCGCGCCAGGTGCTCGAGCACCCGGCAGACGACTACACGCGCGCACTGCTGCATTGCCGACCGCGCCTGGACCAGCGGCCCATGCGCCTTCCCGTGATTGACGACTTCATGCAGGGCCGCGCGCAAGTGAATGAGCAGCGCGAGCGCGGTTATGACGCGGATGACGCGCCGCTGCTGGTCGTGAACAATTTGAGCAAGAGCTTTTTTGTGCGCGAGGGCTTGTTCGGCAAGCGCGAGTTCAAGGCCGTGAAGGACGTGTCGTTCACGCTGCCGCGAGGGAAAACGCTGGGTGTGGTCGGCGAGTCGGGCTCGGGCAAGACGACGGTGGGCTTGACGCTGCTGCGCCTGCACCAGGCAACGGGCGGCACGGCCATGTTCAATGGGCGCGACCTGATGGCAATGAAGGATCGCGAATACCTGCCCTACAAGCGGCGCATCCAGATCATTTTCCAGAATCCCTATGCGTCCTTGAATCCGCGCTTTACGGTCGGCCAGATATTGATGGAGCCGATGCGCATTCACAGCATTGGCGCCAATGACCGCGAACGCAGCGCGATGGCCATGGAGCTGCTGGAAAAGGTGGGCTTGCCGGCGCAGGCTTTTCATCGGTATCCGCACGAGTTTTCGGGCGGTCAGCGCCAGCGCGTTGCCATTGCGCGTTGCCTGACGATGAAGCCGGAGATCCTGGTGTGCGACGAATCGGTGTCGGCGCTGGACGTGTCGGTGCAGGCGCAGGTGCTCAACCTGCTGCAGGATTTGCAGGATGAATATGCGATGAGCTACATCTTCATTTCGCATGACCTGGCAGTGGTGAAGTACATGGCTGATGAGGTGATGGTGATGCATCAGGGGAGCGTGGTGGAAATGGCGGGGTCGGACGAGTTGTACCGCAATCCGCAGCATGCTTATACGCGCACGCTGCTGGCCGCAATTCCCGGCAGCGGGCGCGGTTGAAGTAGCGATGAATTACTTGCAGAGCGGCAGGGCGGAATAACGGTATTGGATTGCCACCGTGGCGAAGAGTGGGACCCTGAACGCCTCGCAGGTGACTTGACCAAATGTGCATGCGTTTGCTTGCGGGCGTCGGGTGATCGATGATGTCGGCAACGCGACCGCGTACAATGGACCGAGGCGGTCTTAGCCGCCTATTAACCTTTACTCGATGGAGCTATAGCGATGACTCTTGTGCACTCCTGCACGGAATGTGGCGGTAACGAGCATTTTTCGAAAGAAGTGAGTCCGGGGGACGAGTTACTGCCGGTGGGAAGTCTGCATGGCGCCAAGTATCGCGTTGTTGTTTGTGGAGCTTGCGGACTCACTCGGTGGTTTGTCGCGGAGCGTTTCCTGGCACTGGTGAGAGAAAAATTCGAAACGGAATAGCAGTCTATGCGGGTGCGAAAACAGGCATGTGGGAATTCGATTTTTTGGGATAGGTCGCCCTTTTGACGGGTGCACATTCCTTAGGACTTGCAAAAATGAGGCAGGCGTGGAAATTGAGGGCCGTTGGGCGGATGCAATCTGCCAAGTGCACGTGCGAACGTGACGCTTGCCCTTGGCGGATTGCATCCGCCCTACGAGGTTTATCTCAGCAACATGGCAAAGCCGGGGTCAGACCACTTCTGGTCCGAAGCAGGCGTGCATCTGACGACGAGATGTGTCCGGGCGAGTTTGCGCCCCAATGCCCCCGGATACCCGACGACGATGCCCGGTCGTAGCCAAACCGCGTATTGGGCTAAGATGACTGGATGCCCAATTTAATCGAACTACTCGAACTGTACGGTGTGTTCATTGTCTTCGCGATCGTCCTGGTCGAGCAGGGCGGGTTGCCGATCCCGGCGTTTCCCGTCCTGGTCGTGTCCGGTGCGCTGGCGGCCGACGGCGGCATCAGCTGGCCGGCGTGCATCGTCGTGGCCATGGCGGCCTGCCTGCTGGCCGACCTGTTCTGGTTCAGGGCAGGGCGCTACTACGGCGTGGGTGTGCTGCGCCTGCTGTGCAAGATATCGCTGTCGCCTGATTCCTGTGTCAGCCAGACCGAAGACAAGTTCGCGCGTTTCGGCGCCAAGTCGCTCATCGTCTCCAAGTTCATTCCCGGCTTTAATATCGTCGCCTCCCCCATGTCCGGAGCGCTCGGCGTTTCCACGCCGCGCTTTATCGCCTTCAGCATGGCCGGCAGCCTGCTGTGGAGCGGTAGCGGCGTTGCCCTGGGCGCCTATTTCTACAAAAGCGTAGATCAGCTCTTGGACACCATGAGCGCGATGGGATCGACCGCGCTCTTCGTCGTATTGACGCTGCTGGGCCTGTTCGTGCTGTATAAATTCGTGGAGCGGCGCAGGTTTCAGCGCGACCAGTCCATTGCACGCATCAGCATTGCCGAGCTGGCCAGCCTGATCGACGACGGCCACCAGCCATTGATCGTCGACGCGCGCAGCAATATCGCGCAGCAGCTTGAAGCGCCCATTCCCGGCGCCGTCATGTTCGACGCCTGCGACGCGGCCGGGTTCATGGTCGGGCTCGACAAGGACCGCCATATCATTGTTTATTGCAGCTGCCCCAATGACTTCACGGCGGCCCAAGTGGCCAGGCAATTCTTGTCGAATGGATTTCACCGCACGCGCCCGCTCAAGGGTGGGCTTGACGCATGGAATGCGCACCGGTCCTAGCGTTGGTGCGCGACGTAGCAAGACTACTAAAATAAATACGGAAAAATTGAAATCTGGTTTCTACTTGTTCGTTTTTGTACCTAAACTACAAAGAATGCTTGCGCCGGATGACACTAATCCTTTAAGCTTTGATGGTTACCAGAAAAATAGCCATCATGACTGTACAGCCTGCCAATGTGACGACGCCCGATTCCTCCGCCTTTTATGCGGATGGCCCACGGCTGCTCGCCGATATCGGCGGCACCAATGCACGTTTTGCCTTGGAAAGGGCGCCTGGCGATACCGGCCACATCGAGGTGCTGTCGTGCGCCGCCTATCCAACGCTGGCCCACGCGCTGCAAGCTTACCTGGCGGTGCCGGCCGTAGCCGCTGCCTTGACCACACCCTTGCGCCACGCGGCGCTGGCGATCGCCAATCCGATCACGGGCGACCTGGTGCGCATGACCAACCATCACTGGGAGTTTTCAATCGAGGCCCTGCGCCTCGAATGCGGTTTCCAGACGCTGGTCGTAGCCAATGATTTCACCGCGCTCGCGCGCGCCTTGCCGCACTTGTCCGCAGACCAAAAGATGCAGATCGGCGGCGGCGCGCCGGTGCCCAATACGCCGCTTGGCCTGGTTGGTGCTGGCACGGGCTTGGGTGTTTCCGGTCTGATTCCCTGCAAGTCGAGCTGGACTGCGCTGCTGAGCGAAGGCGGGCATGTGACGTTTTCGCCCGCCAATCCAACCGAGATCGCCGTGCTGGAATTTGCCTGGCGCGAATTCGACCATGTGTCGGCCGAGCGCTTCCTGTCGGGCGATGGCATCGAACTCATGCACCGGGCGCTGACGAGCCACAAGGGTTTGTCGACGCCGAGCCTGGATGCGCCGGAAATTTCGCGCCGGGCGCTGGCCGGGGAATGCACGCTGTGCGAGCAAGTCATCGATATGTTTTGCGGCATGCTCGGCACCGTCGCCGGCAACCTGGCCATTACGCTGGGCGCACAGGGCGGTATCTATATCGGTGGCGGCATCGTGCCGCGCCTGGGCGACATGTTCGCGCGCTCCTCGTTTCGCTACCGCTTTGAGCAAAAGGGCCGTTTCGTGCACTACCTGGCGCAGGTGCCTACCTTCGTCATCACAGCCCAATACCCGGCGTTTCTGGGCGTGTCGGCCATCCTCGCCGAAAAACTGGCAGACTAAGCTTACCGCCCCTGGCGCCGCGGTTTGTCCCTTGCGCGGTTTTATCAGGTACAATGGCCGAAGTTTGGAGTGAACGTGTTTGTCCGTTCGTTTCCGGCGCACCCGGATTTTCTACTGCCCCGCGTCGCAACGAATTAACGTTTCGCTTTAAAATCAACAGTTTAGGTTGGCTGGCATTGCCAGCTGCCATGTGGACGGGTTCGGATCCCGCCACCGGTAACATTCCCGCCCCGCGCACTTCGCCCGGGCGACGGATTCCAGTTTCAACGTTTTTTTCCGGCAGCAGGCTTCACGTGATGACGGTCGCTGCCATTCGTTGATTGGTTTTTACTTGTAAGTTCCGCACACGACATCGTTTATGAATACTGATGAGGCCAAGCGAGTCCTCGAAACCGCTTTGCTCTGCGCGCGTGAGCCGATGTCCATTCACGGCATGAAAAAACTGTTTGTCGACATCGACGACAACGGCCGACCGATGGGCATTGGCGTCGGTGGCGACACGATCAAGATCATGCTGGAACAATTGCGGCATGACTGGAAGGACCGCGGCATTGAAATCGTCAGCCTGGCCACCGGCTGGCGCTTCCAGAGTCGCCCGGAAATGAAGCAGTATCTTGACCGGCTGACCCCGGAAAAGCCGCAAAAATATTCGCGGGCCACGCTTGAAACGCTTGCCATCATCGCGTATCGGCAGCCGGTCACGCGCGGTGATATCGAGGAAATTCGCGGTGTGGCGGTCAATTCGCAGACCATCAAGATGCTTGAAGACCGCTGCTGGATCGACGTGATCGGTCACCGCGAAGTGATCGGACGCCCGGCCTTGCTGGGCACCACCAAGCAGTTTCTCGATGACCTGGGTTTGAATGCGCTGTCCCAGTTGCCACCTTTGCAGCAAATCAGCGGGATGCAAAGCGGCCTCGAAATGGAAGCACTGGAGGCGGCACTGCAAGAAAATTTTGACAAGGCAGCAGCCACAAGCGCTGCCAAAGACGATGGTGCGGGAATCGGTGAGACGGCGCAGGAAATTGCACCGTTCATTCCAGAGTCCGGCTCCGATACTTCAGAAGTTGAAGTGCTTATTCACGACCCTGCGCCAGAAATAACGGTTGACGCTGCGCCAGGTCAGCACAACCCAGAAACGAACGATGACAACTAAACCGACAGAGACAAACGCCGCCGACATGCCCGCTGTTGCCGCCATTGACGCCATTGATACTGCAGCGGCCAAGCCGAAGCGGCGCACCAAGGCCCAGATTGAAGCGGACGCCGCAGCCGGCATCGATGCACCGAAGCCCAAGCGCGCCGCCAAGAAAGTTGCTGCCGAAGGCGAAGCCGACGCGCCCGTCAAGGCCGCACCTAAGCCGCGCGCTAAAAAAGTCGTCGCTGCTGACGATGCCGGCGCCGTGCGGGTTGCCGCTGAAACTGCTGAAGCTGCCCCGGCAGAACGCAAGGCGCGAGCGCCAAAAGCTGCCGTTGCCGAGCAAGCCGCTTCCGCGCTCCAGGCCGACGCTGTCGAAGGCGGCGGCGAGCCGCGCCAGGAGCGTGGTCCTCGCGGCCCGCGCCAGATGCGCGAACTGCGCGGCGTGCGCGAAGCGCGCAAGCAGATGGAGCGCCCGGAAGGCGCCGAGCCGGTCGTGGCGCTTGAAGGCGCCGAGCCTGCGGTGCGTCCCGAGCGCGGTCCGCGTCCTGAGCGCACGGCCGAACAGCGCAACCGTCCTAAAAAGAACAAGAAGGGCAATCCCGGTCTGCAGCACCACAAGAAGGGCGAGCGCGGCGTGTACGATGCCGACGCCGCTTTCTCGTACGTCACCTCGGACGCGTTCGACGCCAACGACGGCGGCCGCGGCCAGCCGCAAAAGCCGGCCAAGCGCGACCTGACGTCCGACGACGACGCGCCCAAGCTGCACAAGGTGCTGGCCGAAGCCGGTCTTGGTTCGCGCCGCGACATGGAAGATCTGATCGTTGCCGGACGCGTGTCCGTCAATGGCGAGCCGGCCCACATCGGCCAGCGCATCTTGCCGTCGGACGCGGTGCGCATCAACGGCAAGCTGATTCACCGAAAAGTCACGAGCAAGCCGCCGCGCGTTCTGGTGTACCACAAGCCGGCCGGCGAGATCGTCAGCCATGACGATCCGGAAGGGCGTCCGTCGGTATTCGACCGCTTGCCGACCATGAAGGCTGGCAAGTGGCTGGCCGTCGGCCGCCTCGACTTCAACACCGAAGGCTTGTTGCTGTTTACGACCTCGGGCGACCTGGCCAACCGGTTGATGCACCCGCGCTACAACATCGACCGTGAATACGCGGTGCGGACGCTGGGCGAACTCGAAGAAGGCATGCGCCAGAAACTGCTGGCCGGCGTCGAGCTTGACGATGGTATGGCGAACTTTACCAAGATCGCCGATGGCGGCGGCGAAGGCATCAACAAGTGGTACCGCGTGGTGATCGGCGAAGGCCGTAACCGCGAAGTGCGCCGCATGTTCGAGGCGATCGGCCTGACCGTTTCGCGCCTGATTCGTACGCGGTATGGCGCGATGACGCTGCCAAGCGGTCTCAAGCGCGGCCGCTGGGAAGAGATGGAAGAAAACACCGTGCGCGATCTGCTCTCCGCGTTCGGCGTCGAGAAAAAAGGCGTGGGTCCGCAAGATACGCGCGGACCAAAAGGGCGCAGTGGCGAGGTGCGCGGCGAAGCGAAGCCGCGCGATGATGAAGATTCACGCAATAACGGCAACCGCATCGACCGGGTTGACGCCAACCGCAATGCCGATCCGTTCGGCCCGCCGAAGTCGCGCGGCCAGGGTGGCCGTCCCGGTGGACGTCCACAGGGCATGGGCGGGCAGCCGCGCAGTGGCGGTCCGTTCGAGGGCAATGGCCCGGCGCGCGGACAGCCGCGCAGTGGTGGTCCGTTCGAGGGCAATGGTCCGGCGCGCGGACAGCCGCGCAGTGGTGGTCCGTTCGAAGGCAGCGGTCCGGCGCGCGGGCAGGGCGGCCAAGGCCGTCCGCCAGGTGCGCGATCGCAGGGTGACGGACAGCCGCGCACCGGCCGTCCGGGTGGCGGCGGGGCCGGCAGCAAGAGTGCCGATGGCGCGCCACGCGGTCCACGCCAGCCGGACCCGCTGCAGACGACGTTCGGGTTTGGGAATGCGGGTGGCGGGAGTCGCCGGCCGCAGGGTCCGCAAGGGCCGCGCGGAGCTGATCATGGTTTGCCGCGCCGGGGGCGCCGGGGTTGATTATTTGAGCTGAGTATTGCGGGGCGAACACGGCTTGCGAGTCGCCGCACCGCCCCTTTTGCGAGGGCGATATGCGAAACGATACAGCGTCCCCGCGAAGGCGGGGGCACATTGAGCGGTTGCCAAGCTCAATCGTTCTATGGGTCCCCGCGTGCGCGAGGACGATGTTGGTGAGTGTTCCACAACGCGAATATCGCGTTTGTTGGGGTAGCCAAAGCGGCTCCCGACGGGCTGCATAACCCTACTGTGCGAGGGCGATGCGTCAAAAGTTACATTCTCCTCGCGTAGGTCAGGACCCTTGGAGTCGGTCTTCGCAGCAATACTTTGTACGCGATAAGTGTTGTTTGCCTGTCCATTACGTGCATGCCGATTGCGGCAAGCACTCTAACAGGTTATAATCTGCAGCCTAATAAAAGTTATGCGCAGCCAAGTCTGCAAGTGCTTTCATCTGGTAGAGATATAAGAAGATGGGCAGATGCCCATTTTTTTTTTGGTGAATCGTTTTTGGAGAATGTGTTTGCAGCAGTTTGACTTAATCGCCAAGACAGTCAGTGGCCTGGGCTACGAGCTCGTTGATGTAGAACGGGGCGAGCGCGGGATCCTGCGCGTATACATCGATTTCACGGCTGCCGACGCGCTCGAAAAAGGCCTCATCACGGTCGAAGACTGCGCAACCGTCAGTCACCAGTTGTCGCACGTGCTGACGGTAGAGAACGTCGCCTACGAGCGCCTGGAAATTTCGTCGCCGGGGCTGGATCGCCCGGTGCGCACGATGTCCGATTTTGAGCGCTTCGAGGGCCATGAGGTCACCATCAAGCTCAAGACCGCGATGCCCGGTGCTGCGAACCGCAAAACCTTCACGGGCATGTTGCAAGCCCCGCAAGGCGACAAACTCGCAATCGAATTTGAAAGTAAGGAAGGTCCGGCGCTGTTGGAGTTTACGCTCGCCGACCTGGACAAGGCACGCTTGGTGCCGCAAGTGGATTTTAAGGGACGCAAAGCATGAGCCGCGAAGTTTTATTATTGGTTGACGCGCTGGCGCGCGAAAAAAATGTCGATAAAGATGTCGTCTTCGGGGCGCTCGAATTCGCTCTGGCGCAAGCCACGAAGAAGCGCTATGAAGGCGAGGTCGACATTCGCGTCTCCATCGACCGCGAGTCGGGCGAGTTCGAGTCCTTCCGCCGCTGGCACGTTGTCCCTGATGAAGCGGGCCTGCAGTTGCCTGACCAGGAAATCCTCCATTTCGAAGCCAAGGAAAACATCCCTGACATCGAGGTGGACGAGTACATTGAAGAGCCGATCGAGTCTGTCGAGTTTGGCCGCCGCTTTGCGCAAGACACCAAGCAGGTTGTCCTGCAGCGCGTGCGTGACGCCGAGCGTGAACAAATCCTGGTCGACTTCCTCGAGCGCGGCGACTCTTTAGTTACCGGCACCATCAAGCGCATGGAACGCGGCGACGCGATTGTTGAATCGGGCAAGATCGAAGCGCGCCTTCCGCGCGACCAGATGATCCCGAAAGAAAACTTGCGCATCGGCGACCGGGTCCGCGCTTATATCTTGCGCATCGACCGCAACATGCGCGGCCCGCAAGTGATCCTGTCGCGCACCGCGCCGGAATTCATCATGAAGCTGTTCGAACTGGAAGTTCCAGAAATCGAGCAAGGCCTGCTGGAGATCAAGTCGGCGGCCCGTGATGCTGGCGTTCGCGCAAAAATCGCTGTCTATACAGCGGACAAGCGCATCGACCCGATCGGCACCTGCGTCGGCATGCGCGGTTCGCGCGTGCAAGCCGTCACCGGCGAACTGGGCGGCGAGCGCGTCGACATCGTATTGTGGTCGGACGACCCGGCGCAATTCGTAATTGGCGCCCTGGCCCCGGCCAACGTGTCGTCGATCATGGTCGATGAAGAAAAGCATGCGATGGACGTCGTCGTCGATGATGAAAACCTGGCGATCGCCATCGGCCGTTCGGGCCAGAACGTGCGCCTGGCTGCTGAATTGACGGGCTGGAAAATCAACATCATGACGGCCGAAGAATCGGAAAACAAATCGGCGCAGGAAACTGCAGCGGTGCGTGCCCTGTTCATGGAAAAGCTGGACGTCGACCAGGAAGTAGCTGACATCCTGGTAGAAGAAGGATTCGCAAGCCTGGAAGAAATCGCTTACGTGCCGATTTCGGAAATGCTCGACATCGAATCGTTCGACGAAGATACCGTCAACGAACTGCGCACCCGCGCCCGCGACGCCCTGGTGACCGAAGCAATCGCTTCGGAAGAAGGCCTCGAAGGCATGGACGAACAGTTGGTCAACCTGGAAGGCATGGACCGCACCACTGCGGGCAAGCTGGGCCTGGCCGGTATCAAGAACGTCGATGCATTTTCCGCGCTGGCCTATGACGAATTCGGCGCCATTTTGGCCCTGTCGTCCGAGCGTGCACGTGATCTGATCAAAAATGAATTTAATGATGTGACCGACGACGAGATGAAGCTGGTCGACTCAAAGTATGACGACCGCGCCAAGGCGCTGCAGGCGAAAGCCTGGAGCCTCGCAGAATTGGCCAAGGCTTAATTTGAGTATCTTTATCATCTGTCTCGACACAAAGAAAAGAGGACTGAATGGCGAGTAACAACGTAGCCCAATTTGCCACCGAACTGAAGATGCCTGCAGATTTGCTGCTGACGCAGCTGCGTTCTGCCGGCGTCGAGAAAAGCTCGACGTCAGATCCATTGTCGAAAGATGATAAGGATAAGTTGTTGAATCACTTGCGCCGCACCCACGGTGTGGCGGGCGAAGGCGAGAAAAAGAAAATCACGCTGACGCGCAAGGAAACAACCGAGATCAAGCAGGCTGACGCCTCCGGCAAATCGCGTACCATCCAGGTCGCGGTCAAGAAAGTGCGCACCTTCGTGCAGCGCGATGAGCCTGTTGCGCCGGCGGCTCCCGCAGCACCGGCAGCACCTGTCATCGACGCTGCTGAAGTGGCGCGCCGTGAAGACGAAGCGCGCAAGCAAGCCGAACTGATTGTGCGCCAGGAAGCGGACCTGCGTGAAAAGCAGGAACGCCTGGCCAAGCTCGACGCCGAAAAAGAAGCGCAAGCCAAGCAGGCCGAGTCCGAAGCCAAGAAAGAAGCGGCTGACGAAGCCAAGCGCGCCGCCGCCGCAGCTGCCTCGGCAGCGACGGCCGGCGCTGGTGCTGCTGCCGCTGCCGCCGACGACGAGACCAAGAAAGCTGCTGCCGAAGAAGCCAAGAAAAAGGCAGCCGTGGCCGCCAAGGAAGCTGCCGACCGCGTGGAAGCGAATGACCGCGCCCGCAAGGCTGTCGCTGACGAAGTGGCCCAGATCAAGGCCATGATGAATGCGCCGCGGCGCGCGATCAAGGCTCCCGAGCCGGTTGCGCCGCCCGTTGCTGCCATCAAGCCGAAGGCCCCTGAAGGCACGCTGCACAAGCCGGCCGACAAAAAGCCTGGCGAAAAAGCTGCCGACAAGAAGCCATTGGGCGCCGACAAGAAGTCGATCAAGTCCGCCAATGTATCGTCCACCTGGTCCGACGACGCCAAAAAGCGCGGCGCACCGGGCGGCATCAAGCCACGTGGCGCCACCGGTTCGCCGGGCGGGCGCGATGGCTGGCGCGGTGGCGCCAAGGGTGGTCGCCGTCAGTCGCACAGCGACGACCGCGAAACCAATTTCCAGGCGCCGACCGAAGCGGTGGTCAAGGACGTTCACGTTCCTGAAACCATCACGGTTGCCGAACTGGCGCACAAGATGTCCGTCAAGGCATCCGAAGTGATCAAGCAGCTCATGAAGCTGGGCCAGATGTGCACCATTAACCAGGTGCTGGACCAGGAAACGGCCATGATTCTGGTCGAAGAAATGGGCCACAAGGCGTTTGCAGCCGAGCAGGACGATCCGGAAGCACTGCTGGCCGACCAGGGTGAGCACGCTCACTTCGAGTCCAAGCCGCGCGCACCGGTCGTTACCGTCATGGGTCACGTTGACCACGGTAAAACGTCGCTGCTCGATTACATTCGCCGCGCCAAGGTGGCGTCCGGCGAAGCTGGTGGCATTACGCAGCACATCGGCGCTTACCACGTCGAAACGCCGCGCGGCATCATCACCTTCCTCGATACGCCAGGCCACGAAGCATTTACCGCGATGCGTGCCCGGGGTGCGAAAGCAACCGACATCGTCATCCTGGTCGTTGCTGCCGACGATGGCGTGATGCCGCAGACGAAGGAAGCCATTGCTCACGCAAAAGCTGCCGGCGTACCGCTGGTCGTTGCGATCAACAAGATCGACAAACCAGGCGCCAGCCTCGACCGCGTCAAGCAGGAACTGATCGCCGAGCAGGTGGTGCCTGAAGAATACGGTGGCGAATCGCCATTCGTGCCAGTGTCGGCCAAAACCGGCGAGGGCATCGATGCCTTGCTCGAGCAAGTGTTGCTGCAAGCCGAAGTGCTGGAACTGAAAGCACCAATCGATGCGCCGGCCCGTGGCCTGGTGGTCGAAGGACGTCTCGACAAGGGCAAGGGCCCGGTCGCAACGATCCTGGTGCAGTCCGGTACGCTGCGCCGCGGCGACGTGATTCTTGCTGGTTCCTCGTTTGGCCGCGTGCGCGCCATGCTCGACGAAAACGGCAAGGCCATCACCGAAGCGGGTCCATCGATTCCAGTCGAGATCCAGGGCTTGACCGAAGTGCCGGTTGCCGGTGAAGAAGTCATGGTCATGGCTGACGAGCGCAAGGCGCGTGAAATCGGTCTGTTCCGTCAAGGTAAGTTCCGCGACGTCAAGCTGGCCAAGCAGCAAGCAGCCAAGCTCGAGAACATGTTCGACAATATGGGCGAAGGCGAAGTCAAGAACCTGCCGGTCATCATCAAGACCGACGTCCAGGGTTCGCAGGAAGCGCTGGTCGGTTCGCTGCAAAAGCTCTCGACCTCCGAAGTGCGGGTACAGGTTGTGCACGCGGCGGTGGGTGGCATTACCGAGTCCGACGTCAACCTGGCCGTTGCATCGAAGGCAGTCATCATCGGCTTTAACACCCGTGCTGACGCCCAGGCACGCAAGCTGGCCGAGTCGAACGGCGTGGACATCCGCTACTACAACATCATCTACGATGCGATCGACGAGATTCGCGCAGCGTTGTCCGGCATGCTGGCGCCTGAAAAGCGCGAGACCATTACCGGTGCGGTCGAGATTCGCCAGGTTATTCTGGTGTCGAAGGTCGGCGCGATTGCCGGTTGCCTGGTCACCGATGGTGTGGTCAAGCGTTCGTCGTCGGTACGCCTGCTGCGCAACAACATCGTGGTGTGGACTGGCGAGATCGATTCGCTCAAGCGCTTCAAGGACGACGCCAAAGATGTACGCGCCGGTCTCGAGTGCGGCCTGTCGCTCAAGAACTACAACGATATCGAAGTGGGCGATGTGCTCGAGGTATTCGAAGTTCAAGAGATCGCCCGTACGCTGTAAGCGTCAAGTTGCAGTAATCGTAGGGCGGAAAAGCGCAGCGCGTTCCGCCATGCTAGCGTCAACATGGCGCGAACATGGCGGAATGCGCGAACGCTTTTCCGCCCTACGTTTTTTATAGAGTAGGATTGAATTATTATGGCCAAACACAGCAAAACCATGCCCGCCCGCGGTCTCCGCGTGGCCGACCAGATCCAGCGCGACCTGGCCGAAATCGTCGCCTACGGCTTGAAAGATCCGCGCATCGGGATGATCACAATCACCGAAGTGCAGATCACGCCGGACTACGCGCACGCGAAAGTGTTTTTCACCATGCTCAAGGACGACAAGGAAACGATCAAGAACACGGTCGACGGCCTGGGCGCCGCTTCCGGTTTCATCCGCAACCAGCTGGGCAAGCGCCTGCACATCCACACGCTGCCGGCGCTGCATTTCGTGCATGACACGTCGACCGCGCGCGGCATGGAAATGTCGATGCTGATCGACCAGGCGAATGCGACCCGCGCAGCCGATGCGGAGCCGGATGTCAAGCCAGAAGGCGAGGCCGAGTAATTTCAGGATTCGCAAGGCTGGCATCGTAGCAAAATATACCCACATCGTCCTCGCGGACGCGGGGACCCATAGAACGGTCGGTCAGCGCCGATGTTCCATGGGTCCCCGCGTGCGCGAGGACGATGTGTTTGGCGCGCGTCATTCACTGTCGGTAGGAATACATGAAACAACACCACCCCAAAAAGATCCGCGACCTGGTCGATGGCGTCCTGCTGCTCGACAAGCCGGTCGGCCTGTCTTCGAATGACGCCCTGATCAAGGCCAAGCGCTTCCTGAACGCGAAAAAAGCGGGCCATACCGGCACGCTTGACCCGTTCGCGACCGGCCTTTTACCGTTGTGCTTTGGCGAAGCAACTAAATTCTCCCAAGACTTGCTCGAAGCCGACAAGACTTACCTCACCACGGTTCACCTGGGCATTACCACTAACACCGGCGACACCGAGGGCGACACCATCGCCACCCACGAGGTCAGCGTCACGCGCGAGCAGATCGACGCCGTGCTGGCCCAGTTCCGCGGCCCCATCATGCAGGTGCCGCCAATGTATTCCGCCCTCAAGCGCGACGGCAAGGCCTACTACGAATACGCGCGCGAGGGCATTACGCTCGAGCGCGAGGCGCGCCCGGTGACCATCCTCGCGCTCGAATTCGTCGACTACCAAGCGCCATTCCTGAAGCTGTCGGTCACCTGCAGCAAGGGCACCTACATCCGGGTGCTGGGCGAAGATATCGGCAACGCGCTCGGCTGCGGCGCCCATCTGAACGCGCTGCGCCGCACCCAAGTCGGCGCGCTGACCATGGACGGCATGGTCACGCTTGAGGACATTGGCGCCCATCGCGCACCGCTTGAACTGCTCGCGCCCGTGGACGCCTTGCTGTCGTCGTTCCCCGCGCTCGCCTTGACGCCGGAACTTGCGAAGCGCTTTTTGCAGGGCCAGCGCCTGGCGCTGGGTAAGGAAGCGCTCACTTTGCCTGAGGGACTGGGCCGGATGCGGGTGTATCACGAAGGTCAATTGCTGGGAACGGGCATCATGCAGGAGTATTCCATCCTCGCCCCTGAACGCCTGATAGCTACTGCCCATGGCCCGGCCAAGCAACTTGAGTAGTTCGGGAGCAAACTGGTATCAGCGCTTGTGGGGGGAGGGAACGAAGCTTGCCCGGGTCATTACGGCAGACTTCGCCTGTTTCGCCAAGCATCATCGCTTTCCACTCCACGCATAAGCGCTAATTTTTAAGTATCACGTAGATAGCAACCAATGCATTGGAGAAAATATGGGCGGTTTCAAATACCAAGCGCAACACTGGGTTAATTAACAGTGTCAGTCGGATGTTGCAGCAAGGCTATGTGCTGA